>JANQLL010000072.1 GCA_028280605.1 Candidatus Gastranaerophilales bacterium | reverse complement strand
TTTTTGTACTTACGAGGGAATAAGTTTTCTTTGCCAAGTTTATTAAGCCCTCTGAGTTTGTTTTAAAGCTTTCACGGTCAGATCCGGGCTTTCTTGCATGCCATTTTTTTGCTGCCCTTCTTTCTTCTACGCTTTCTATAATGTTCATTGCAAAGGATTGAAGCCCCATATTAATAAATTCCATCTTTTGTATCAGGAATTTACTCCAGTTGCCTGTGCGCATTATGTGCATGTATTCTTTGCCAACAGTGTCGAATTGCATTTCTGAGGTTTTAACAGCTTCGAGGAGGCGGTCTTTATAACCCATCAGGTCAACATTCTTGGCAAAACTGCGTAGCAGGACAATCTTATTGCGCAATCTGTAATAGAGAATTGATGCGTATTTATCGTTGTCCTTTTGGCATGTGTCTTCAGTTTTTACAGCTTCGTTTGTCAAAGCAATATAACCTTTAATCTTAATCCCGTGTAAGATGTTTTTTGTTTGTTTAATTAATATTATATCAATTTTTTGATTTTAATGCACGCCAGATTTTGGATTATCAGAAAAAGGGGATACTTTATTAAATTATTGTTACATTTAAACTAATATTTTTAAATTATATTGCAATTTAGGTGAAAAATCTTTTTATGAATATTATCAATGGTTTGATCAAACAAATCGTAATCTGTCTCACATATTTTCTTTATTCTTCTTACATCAACCTCTAGCTCTTCTAAATGCTTAATATTATAGAAATTTTCCAATATAAAGCGTATAAAACTAACAGGTCCAATTGGAGCACAAACAGGAATTCTACAACTATCTGATAAAATTGTAAAATGTGATGCAGGATGAAAGTTAGAACAATTTTTTATATCAAAATCAAACCTAATTTGAGCAGAATTTTTTAATCTATTCAAAAACTCTGTATTATCTTCTTTTATCATTTCTAATATTCCAATTATTGAAAATTGTTCTATCTCTTCCGGTGTAATCTCTAAAGGGCATGGAATATAGCATAGACGATGATTAATAAGTTTATTCTGTTTATCAAATTTATAAAAAATTTGAATCAACGAACCATCAAAAAATACACAATTAAAAAATCTCTTTTCTATAAAACATTTTAAACTCTTCTATTAAAGAAGGAATTGAAATAATGTCATACAAGCCTGCACCTGCCTGAAAGTTGACAATTTGTTTTTTTGAATCAAAATAAGATGGATTGTAGTCAAGCCCCATCTTGGATTTTATTAATTCAATACACAATCTATTAACTTCTGTATTAACAGAACAAGGGTTCATTATAGAAAGTCTCCTTCTTCGATAAGTTTTCTCTCATCTTCCGGAAGACTTTCTATAAATTTCTTATATTTTTTTGCTTTTTCTATTCTTTCTTTTGAGTCTTGTGTTCTATCTCGATGAATTTGCCTAAGTTTATCAAGTTCTTCATCAGTAGGAACTAAAAATTCTAAACAATAGTTTTTTTCCACTATCTTATTAAATTCTTTAAGTAATTGGTTCATATCGTTATTGTACTCGTTAAAGCCAAGAATACGCACCCACGCTCTTGAACGAGTTATAGCAGTAAAAAGAATATTTCTTTTACGACTTAATTCAATACCATCAAAACAATATTGTGAATTTACAATATAAACTAAAGGTGCTTCATTCCCTTTTGCTCTGTGAATACCAGATATAGCTATTGATTTTTTAATAAATACTGTTTCTTTATCATTTGTAATACCTACTATGTGTGCATTTAGACCTTGATCTAATAATTTTTGCATAATAACAGGCGCTTCTTTTCTGCCTGTTAATGGATCAGTTAATATAATTAAAATATCATCTTCTTCTATTTCTTGTTCTTCCAGGTTCTTTTTAATATCTTTTATCATCCAATCATACTGACTGTCACTATCTTCAAATAATTGACACTTTATTGAATCTTCAGGAGTTAAATGCTTATTAAAAAAAGAAGGGCTACATTCCTCTTTTCTTTTTAATTTCACACATTCATTTGGTTTATCAAAATCTCCTTCTAATTCATATCCAATATCATCCCAAAGATCTGCATCATTAAATATTTGAACCAAGCCTTTTTCTCTATATACACCAAAACCTAATGCATGTGCGACAGTTAATGCCCATTTAGTATTTCTATAGCAAACAGGTAATATAATATCCTGCTTGGGTTCTTTTTGTTTGTTTTTTAAAGAAACTCTTGGAATCCCATTTTCTTTACCAAAAAGATCTTCAGGTGATCTCATGCTATATCCGCCTAAATTTTGCAATTCGTCATACGCCCAAATAATTCTTTTTTGTTTTTTAACAACTTCATAAGCAATTCGGAAGAAAGACATTGGCAAATCCTGAGCCTCATCTATTAGCAATGCATCATATAAAGGTTCCTTTTTTTCCTGTATATTATTTAATTCTTCAAGTAATTCATTACAAACTCCCCTAAGTGCATTATTATAGCCATATTTTGATTTGGCTTCAAGAAATGTTTTAGGCTTGATATTATAATACTCTGCAATTTGAGAATAAATCCCTTCTGCACGCCCACCCCAAGCATGAATTATTCTTATTTTATCCCAATTTGGCTCATCCAAACACTGATCGTAATAAAATCTTCTAATTAATTCTTTAATTTGTTGATGTAGAGAACGAGTGTTATATGTAACTACAATATTCCAATCAGGGTGTTGTCCATGCAAATATGCAGCTTTTCGTGCAAGAACTACGGTTTTACCTGAACCCGCAAGACCTCTTATTCTTTGAGGACCTTCAGGAGTTTCAATTGCAGCTTCTAATTGCCATTTATCTAAATTTGCTATTTCTCTTTCAATAATTTTTAATTTTCCACCCTTTGAATCAATTTTACTTACGCCAGCTCTCTTTTTTCTGGGCTTAATTGTTTTGACACTATCTATAGCTGCTTTTAAAGGCTGTATATATTTAGGATCCAATTTGTCGGATAATAAAAAAATTGCTTCTTTTAAGTTGTTTGGATTTGCACAGATTATGCTAGAGTCTTCTTTAAAATTGTTAGGAATATTATGACTAAATAAAATTATTTCAATGGGAATATCAAGAACTCTTTCTCTTCCCTCTTTTTTCGTTAACTCCATATGTTGTGTTAATTTACTTTTCAACGCTAAATATAGCTTATCATGAGTTGTTTCTATCTCTTCATAATTTGAAAAATTTCTATTATTAAAGTCAAATACAATAATTCCATATTTTTCAGATAAAAACATTACATCACAATGATTTGTTTCATCATCTATTGATATAATTGGAAAACCTAGATATAAGGTACCATTCAGTGATAAAGAAGAAAGAGCTTTTATTAATTCATCTGACAAATGGGGATTACTATCAGTTCCCCGAATTATATTCATTTTATATTGCTCCCATAATAATTAATTTAAAAGACTAGCTAGATTGTAAAAATATTTATTATTAACTTTAATATATTTTAACTATTCCACTAAAACCAAAATAATCCTACCATAAACAATACAACTAATTATAATTAATTTTCACGTTCAGATTTGCAAATAAAACAAAATCAGTCATCACTTTATTGAAATCCTTTTACCTGCTTCTTTTATCTAAAAATTATTACTTCTTATATATCAAGTCCTAAACAAACATTTATGAACATAATATTTTTCTTAATTGAAATATTTGTTAACAGCATTGATAGTGCTATTTAAGTCAACATCAGCAACAATCGTTGTAATCATATTATCCGGTGTAGAAGTATTGAACCTAAACAACTTGACTTATAAGATTATCCCCGCTTACATCAATAATTTTCACTTTTACTGTTTCATTTATCAAATCGCTTTGCGCATCGAGCAATACAGTAATATAATTACCCGTAAGCCCTTTGAGCCATCCGGTAGACTTATCTCGTGACTTTTCTATTAATATTTCCATTTCTTTATTAATAAATCCCTGCTTAAAGTCCATACTCTTTTGCGCTGCCAGTTCAGTTAGTATTTTATTTCTTTGTTTTTTAGCCTTGTGCGGTACTTGATTTGGCATGTCGTAGGCAGGTGTGCCCTTTCGCCTAGAATAAGAAAACACATGCAAATAACTAATAGGCAATTGCTTTAAATTCTCATAAGTTTGTTCAAACATATCATCAGTTTCACCGGGGAAACCCACGATAATATCACAGCCAATAGCTAAATCAGGCATTATGGCTTTTAATTTATGTATTAAATCAATATACATTTCCACGCTATAGCCTCGCTGCATTGCTTTTAAAATATCATTATTCGCACTTTGCAAAGATATATGTAAATGCCTGCACAACTTTTCAGAATTTGCCAACGTATTTATCAGCTCATCATCGAATTCCGTTGGGTTCAACGAGCCGATACGATATCTTTTTAGATTGTTTATTGTTTCAATTTTATTAATTAAATTATATAAAGATTGCCCCGGCTCAAAGTCCAGTCCCCATTGCCCCAGATGAATACCAGTAATAACAACTTCTTTAAAGCCTTTCGCCGTAAGATTATTTATTTCGCTTATTATATTTTCAGGCTTATTGCTTCTGCTTTTGCCCCTTGCATAAGGGATAATACAGTACGTACAACGATTATTACACCCGTCCTGAATTTTTAAAAAGCTCCTTGTCCTGCCGGAATGCGAAGCAAACTTATCAAAATCAAATACTCGATGCTCCATAATATCGCGAACATGCACTTTATTCTCCTGCTCGATATATTTAAGATAATCAAGCATTTTATGTTTTTCAACATTGCCCAAAACCAAGTCGACATAATCAATTTGCTCTAATTCTTGTGCCGCAACCTGAGCATAGCAACCCGTGACTATTATTTTTGCCTTAGGATTTGCTCTTTTAGCTTGCCTTATAAAATATTTTGCAGTTTTATCACTTTTTTCGGTTACTGAGCAGGTATTAATTATATAAATATCAGCTACATCACTAAAACCCACAACCTCATAGCCGATACTAGTAAAATCTTCTTTAATTATCGACGATTCTATCTGATTATTTTTGCATCCCAGAGTATTTACAGCTATTTTTTTCATTAAATTTTTTATATCCTTATTTTTATTTTTAAGTTTTTCTTTAATTTAATAATAATAGCAAAATAAACCCGTATAAATAAAATAATAGTAAATAAATGTAAACAAAAAAAAGAAAATAGGTTCAAAAAAGTTTTTAGGGGTGTTAAATAGAATAGATATGCCAAAAGGAATCAAAGATGCAAATAGGAAGTGTTGGAACTCAAACTCAATTTAAGGGAAGAAACTCAGGTGATGACTGCGGTGATAGGACTGTAAACTTATTATCTGCAGCTAAGGAAGACTTACAGCAGTTAGCCGTCCACAGAGTAGCTAATGAATACAACAATAAAAAATCAACAAAAATTGAGAATTTTATTATTGGAGCACTTCCCGCTGCTGATATCATACAAACTGCTGCCAGAAGCGGTGATAAATTAACATCTAAAATGGGGGCTGGTGCAGTACATACCGTTGGCTGGACATTATTTTATGGTCTTGTGAACGGTATACACAATGGTTTTAATAAAATATCTGATAAAATAAAACATTCTGATAAAATGCAAAATTTTGAAGACAAACATCCAAAAGCTGCTAAGGTTTGCAGTGCAATAGGCGGCACCGGACTTTACGTTTCGGCTATAATTGCGGCTGCGGTTGGTGCCTTTACGCTTCCAAAAATAGTAGCAAATAAAGTCGGCGAACTTTTTAGCCAAAAAGCTCCGCAGGATGTTGTTAAAAACACCAAAAACTTATCAGATTCTATTGCCGGACATATTAACGGCTCGAAAGTTGCTAAATTTACTGATGGCACAGCTAAAAAGCTTGTGAAGGTACTTGACAAACCCATTGCCAAAATTGGCATAGGTCTTGGAGTGGGAGCTTTATTAGCAAAAATAATTGCTGACCCGTTCAGGCTATCAAAAAAAATTAAAAACGAATATAAAGACTTAAAAAATCAAAGGGACGAAGCGCGTAATGAACTGCTTGAAAAAGTGCGCTTGCAGTCTGCGAAGGTGAATGTTGAAGATATGGATATAGAAAACGAATAAAAGAGAAAAACAAATCAAGATAGGAAAAGGGAAGCTGGTTTTCGGAAGAAAACCATTTTTTTTGCATAATATCGGCAAAATAAATAAAATTCATGTATAGCTAAATCAGCCACAAAATTATAAAAAAAAACACATATAAACGCTTGACCGTGGAGTTTGTGGATAGTATATTATAATCACAAGCTGAATAGGGGCCTGTGGCGCAGCGGTAGCGCAGGGGACTCATAATCCCTTGGTCGCAGGTTCGAATCCTGCCGGGCCCACCATAAAATTTTATAAATTATGACTGGATGTCGACTAATGTTAAAAGGTCGATTTTTTAGTGTTTATTTATATTTATGGATAATTTTAAGGGTATTTTTGTGTTAGTAAAAATTGGGTATTTTATTATGAGAGGCATAAAATTACAAGAAAATGTACCTTGTAATGAACTACAGCTTGATGAAATGTGGGGAATAATAAAAAAAACTTATAAGTATGAACTTTTTTAACACCTATATATTCTCGAATAAATCCCATGGCAAGATCTCGTCTTGGTTTTTGTCTCTTAATATGTACCAATCATAAGGCGGTACATTAAATTTTTTGCCAAAGTCTTTATATGCCCTATTCCAACTGCCAAGAGTGCTGCCATATTTATATACCTGTTCCAATATGGGATACAATCGCCTGTCTCCCATAGATAGCACGCCTTGTATATATTCCCATTTAATGCTAGCCGGCTTAAAATCAACGCCGCTTTTCAATAATTGTCTTTTAATAGAATTACTTTTTTTCTCTAATTCTTTATTAGTCTGCCTGGAACATCTTTCAAAAGGTGTATGCGCCTTGGGGACAAAAGAACTAATACATAAACTTAAGTTAAAGCCTTTATTTTGTTGTTTTAAATTTTTCATCAGACTAACCAAATCATCAATATCCTGCTGCTCCTCTGTAGGCAGTCCGATCATTCCATAAACTTTTAAACCTTTTAAGCCATTTTGGGCAGAGACTTTAACACCATTATAAATATCATTATCAGATAAGTTTTTGTTAATAAATTTGCGTAATCTTTCATTTCCTGATTCAACAGCAATAGTAGCATTTTTTTGTCCGCAATCCACGAGCATTTTAATAATATTAGGGCTTATTCTGTCTATCCTTAATGATGATACTGATATTTCAAACCCTTTTTGCTGTCTTTTTTCAATAATATAATTACATATCCTGTCAAATTCGGGGTGCTCAGTTATCAAAGCCCCTAGCAATGCGATTTTATCGCAATACTCAAGTCCCCTGCCTATTTCTTTTAATATTTCATCGCAAGTAGGGTATCTGGCCGGTAATGTCAAATAACTAGCCATGCAAAATTTGCATCTTCTGGGACAACCCCTTGATGTTTCTATTATATAAGTGTCAGGAAACATTGATTTTGATGAAATTATTGGCATACATAGCGGATTATCAATGTTTTCAATATATATTCTTTTTATTTTATCCGGCGCCTGAGGTGTTTTTTTAGTTATAGAGGTTATCTCAGAGTTTTCTTTATATTCAAAGTCATAAAACTCAGGTACATAAACTCCTTCAAGCTGAGAAAGCTTTAATAATTTCTCCTGTCTGCTTAAACCTCGAGAATTATTTAATATTTCAGATATTTCCAATAATAAATTTTCGCCCTCGCCTACAGTCACAGCATCAAAAATAGGTGCATAAGGCTCAGGATTAGATGTTAAAACAGGTCCCCCGCCTAAAACAATGGGAGAATCTTCTCCTCTTTCTGATGAGCGAAACGGCATATTATATTTTTTTAAAATATCAAATATACCAATAAAATTAAGCTCAAACGACATTGAAAAACATAATAGCTCTACATCTGCGCTAGATATGCCTGTTTTTTCAGTATTGGTAAAAATTCGCTCAGGATGAACATAATCAACCTGGTCTAATATTCTGAATAAGCTTAAATATCCCAAAGAAGACATTCCGATTCCATAAGTGGAAGGAAAGCACATCCATACTTTTAGGGCATCTGCATTCTTCACGGACTTTGTATATGTAAATTTTTCATCTATCTTCATATAGGTGTATACTAACTCTTATATGTTTATTGAGTAGTATAAATAATAGATTAAGCCAGAATTATATTCAAGAGCAATTTAGCTGTAATTTTTTTTGCATATTTCGTCTAACAACAGTTCTTCTCGGATAGAATACAAATTTTTCAATGATGTCCAAAACTTTACTTCCGCTGGATTCTTCGCCATCGCCTAATAAATAACTAAGATTATGTATAAAGTAATAAAAAGGATCTTTTTTTATTGCAGGATTGGTAATTTCAGTATATTTAAGCATATTTCTTATCATTTTACCGGATTTGTATTTTGCGCCAGTGTTTAATATTTTGTTTAATAAATGTAGGTTACAACTGAAATACGCTAAATTAGAAAGCTTAGAGTCAATCTTATCAAGTTGACCCAAGGCTCTATTTGTAATACTTAGGCTTTCTTTGTATGTGTTTAAATTTTTATTTACAGCAAGAGACAAGTTATTGTCATGTTTTCGGTAGTATGTTAAAAGTTTGTTGATATAAACAAATTCATGCTCCTTAGCTAACCTGAACCACAAATCATAATCAGCGCTATATTTATATTTATCACAAAATCCACCTGTTTTATTCAGAGTTTCTCTGTCGATTGCGACATTAACACCATTTCCGATAGTGTTAAATACAGAAAGGTTCAATAATGTTTCAGGCTTTGACTTTATGCCAGCTCTTTTATACGGATACCATTCTTCAAATTCATTTTTATAATCATCCCAAAAATAAACACCGCTTACAAAAACTTTTTTATTTGGGTTTTTCTTTTTAGCTTTAACAATTTCACTTAAAAATAAAGGATTATAAATATCATCAGAATGTAAAAAAGTTATCAATTCCCCCTTGGCAAGAGAAGCAGCCTTGTTTAAATTTTGATAAAGTGGAATCTTCTCATCGTTTATATGTAATTTAATTCTTGGATCGTCATAAGAGTTAATAATATCCACGGACGCATCAGTCGAAGCATTATCAATAATAATTAATTCGAAGTTTTTATACGTTTGAAATAAAACACTGTCAATAGTCTCTTTTATAAAATTTACATAATTGTAGTTTGTCATACATACACTGACTAAAATATCCATAAATCCTTTTCTCCTCTATCAAATTAAACTAAGGAATAAACAACTTTTTATCTTTTTAAACCTGATTAGCTCTTAGTCTTATAGCTTCTTTGCCTAGGTATTTTTTTAAATAACTAATAAATTTAAATAATCTATAAGGTAAAAAACATTTTATAAAAGTAAGAATGCCTTCTTTTTCCCAGATAATATCACCTGCTTGGGCAAAAGCTTTAAGTATATACCCTCTGGCTTCAATATATTTGCCATTATCTAAAAATCTTTGCGCAAGATACCTGTATCGCATAGCATAAGCTAAATTTTTGTTTTTAATAACAGAAGGTGGTAAATTTTTATTTTGAAAGAATTTATCTAAAATTCTAAATCCGCTTGCCAAATAACTCATATAATTAAAATTCAATGTGCTGCTATGCATTCTGTATTTAAGCAGATATTCAGGTATAGAATAAAATTTGTTGTGCAATGAATATTTTAAATAAAAATCCCAGTCTGTCATCCTGGTGGTAGTCTCATCAAATCTGCCAATTTTATAAAGACTGTCATTAATCTTGAACATAGCGCACGAACCATTATATAAAAAATTCTGCAAAACAAGTCTGTCAGTAACATTGCCAGAATAATTACAGATTTTTTGTTTGTCAATAATGTTATTATTCTCATCGATAATGATTGTTGCGCAGTACACAAGACCAATATCAGGATGGGTGTCCAAAACTTTTACTTGTTTTTCAAGTTTATTTATTTCCCATATATTACCAGCGTCCAGAAACGCGGCATATTTACCTTTAGAAAGTTGTAATCCGTAGTTTCTGGCAAAATTTTGACCCAAATTGGGCTGATAAAAATATCTGATCCTTTTGTCATTATAGTTTTTAACAATATCCACTGTACTGTCAGTAGAACCATCATCAATAATTATCAACTCAAAACATTCATAAATTTGTGCTAATACTGAATCAATAGAATGTTTAACATAAGCAGCTCTATTGTAAGTAGTAATAATTACGCTTACTAAAGACTTTTGCATCTTGTACCCCTAAAGCAAATATATAAAGAAATTATTTTTTTATTTATTGTAAAAATAATAATTTAAAATGAATCACCGGTACTATTACCCACCCCGGCTAAAACAAAAAAGAGTTGTGGCTGATCAAGTATTTAAGCCTATAAGTAAACCTAAGTTATATAAAAAGCTAAAAGCGATGACTTAAGATGAAATCACCCCAAAAAAGGGAACTCTCCGATCTTATAATCGTCCTGTGACCGACATTACAAGCTAGACTCGGAGAATTCCCTTTTTTAAACTAACAAAAGACAACCATTTCATAACTTTTAATTATGCTGTATTGTCTTTTGTTGCTATGCTATTATAAATTTTTAATTAAACTAAATCATTGCTATTTTGTACTATTTTTTATTTTAGTCATCATCATCATCATCGTCATCATCATCATAATTCTTTTTGTTTTTCTTTCCAGGAGGCTTGCTGACAGGAGGCATTTTTTCAGATATGTCGACAACCGGATGCTCTATAACAGGAAGATCGGTATCAGGCTTGCCTTTGATAACTTCAATAGGTTTTTCATCAATTATAATAGCTTGGTCTTTGATAGGCTTTTCATCTAATGACTTCATTTTATTAAGAATATTGTCGTTGCTTTCGTTATTTTTATCTAATATAGTATTTAATTTTTCAGTGTTCATTGAATTTCCAAGGATATCACTATAACTGCCTTCTCGATATATATTAACTTCTTTCGCTATATCAGCTTTTTCACTATAAGCCAGGTTGTCATCCATTAATAAATTTTCAAGTTGATTTTTTAGAGCTTCAAGATCATTACGTGGAGGACCTTGCTCTTCTCTTATATAAGTTGAAGAACATGCCAATCCTGTACTGGCTGAATTACAGTTATCTTCGTAAAAAGTGCCCCATCCCCAAGGCTGAATAGTTCCATCCTCTTTGATAATTGCCATAAATTTATCCATTCCAATTACGTTTGGACCATTATCATGTCCGTCAACATCAACTAAAACTTGACAAACACTGTCTGTACCGGCATCATAATAATCATTGTTGGTCAAAAATATCATAGATACGCCTTCATTGGTTATTATTCCCGGTGCAGAATTATCAAATGCATAAACATTACCGTTTAAGTTTACTATATGACTACCATGGCAATCTTTATCTTTATCATTGATATCACATTCTTCTTCAAACATCATTGTGCCTGCAATTTCATCCATAATACATTCTGCATCTTTATTTCTGCATACTTCTACAATGTTTTCGCCATGGTTATCAGCTTTTACTTCTTCAAGTCTTGCCTGCAAATCATTAAATTCTTGATTCCATTTATCAACCATAGATGGGCTGGCAAATGTTTCAGAGTTTATATAATCAAGATCAAAATTTTTGCCGTCAGTTGTAATATTAGTGGTGCTGTTTTTGCCATTATTATTGTTGTTAAAGTTAAAGCCATTTTTGCTGAGATTAAGGCTACTGTTGTTACTGCCGGTGTTGCTGTTTCGGCTACTGCTCCTGCTAAAGCTCATATTCTTATTAACTACAACATCATTATTGTTGTCTTTTTCATTAATTTCTTCAGTTAGTGCCTCTTGATCACTGTAGCCTTCAAGCTTATTTGCTAAACGGCTATCTACTTCATAATTTATGCTTTTGCCTAATTTTAACATATCGTTCATATATACAATAAGCAATTGACCGGTTTTTGTATGTCCGTATTTCATTTGGATCATTTTAATAGCTTCATCTATAAGCATAGCTTGATCACCCTCTTGAGATAGATCAATTGCAATATCCAGTTCATTTAATAATTTAAGAAGAGGATCATTACCGCTTTGTACAATTTTGGCATCTTTACTAACATACTCATCTATTGCGTCAGTATAAGATATTAAAGCTTGTTTAACAAAATCATAATTTTGCGGTGAATCTTCGATTATTTCTTCGATTTGTTTTGTATATTCATTTAACAGGGCAATAGTTTCATCTAAATTGCCGGAATCACCCAGTGTTTGAATATATTTACCTTCACGTAATTTCTTACGGATAATTTCTTCAACCGGGACTTGAACTTCTTTATCGTCAACTTTTATTGTAATATCACTTAACTCTGGAAGTTTATTTATATCTTTTTTAAATTCCGTTCGAATTTCACTTTTGTCCATTGCCATCTTGTTTGAATTATCAAAGAAATCGGCAATTTTGCCAGATGAGGCGATTGCAGCACCTAATCCTACAAGGATGACAGCAATAATCAGTATACTCGTTTCATTTAGAGCTTGACCGAAGAATTTATTCAAATTTTTTCTCCTTTTGTTTTTTCACCTCTATAGTATTATTCCCAAATTTTTTAATTTTTAATCACAAAATCGTCAAATTTTAAGAAATATTAATTTAAATTTTTAAATTTGGTGTATTTTTAAAATTTGTATAATAAGCAAAAAAAAAATAAAAAATTATAATTTTTAAAAAATTTGCCTCTTAAATTATGTTAATAGTAAAATTAATAAATAACTACTAGAGCTAAATGAGGCAAATATGGCATCTAACTTAAAACTAAAAAATAAAAATTATAAAAATATAAGAAAGCTTAGTTTTCAAGACACATATACCGGCTGCGAAAATATGCTGCCATTTCTCAATGAGAGTGCAAATAAGCAGTTAATAGCACTAGAGGTATTTTATAAAATACCTAAAGGTACATCTGGCATTCTTAAAAGTGCTCTCGGTAGTGCAATAAACAACCCGAAAGATTGGATAAAATTGGCCGATAAAACAAATGCCGATTTAATAAATATCAAATTCAATATAGAAACAGAAGAAGAAATAGATGAATGTGTTACTTTTTGTAAAGAAATAACAAAAAAAATACAAAAACCAACTATCCTAACAGGTGCAGACAAAAAAAATCTTGATAAAATACTTATTCCTAAACTGGCAGCATCAGCTCAAAAGCAATGCACCATAGGTGTAATAGAAGAAGATATTTATAAAGATGTAATAGATTCATTAAAAGATACAAATCACAATATTATAGCCAGATCACCAATAGATATAAATTTGGCAAAACAAATAAATATTTTGCTTACTGAAGCAGGCATAGCAGCTGATCGAATCATAATCGACCCTAATATCGGTGGTCTGGGATATGGTCTGGATTATGCTTACAGTATAATAGAAAGAATAAAACTCGCCGGCCTGGAAGGCGACGAAATGCTTAATATGCCAATTATTGCTTTTGCTGGAGAAGAGGCTTGGAAGACTAAAGAAGCAAAAGCCGAATCTGTTGACCCGGGTTGGGGTCAAATGGAAACAAGGGCGGTAAACTGGGAGCTATTAACAGCCTGTTCTATGATAACAGCTGGTGCAAATATAGTTTCAGTCTTACATCCTGATACGGTTGAGTATCTTAGAGGCTTTATAAAAAATGCATAATTTAACTGATGAGCAATATAATTAGTTGGGAGATTTTAAACAAATGGCATTAACCGGATTACAAATATTCAAACTCCTACCAGGCGGCAAAAAACAAAAAGAAGCTAATTGCAAAAAATGCGGATGTCCAACCTGTATGGCATTTGCAATGAAACTGGCAAAAAAACAGATAGATTTAAATAAGTGTGAATTTATACCTGATGATTTAAGAGAATTACTGGAAGAATCTAATAGAGTTGCCCAGCAGGAAATAAAATTCGGCCAAAACAACAAAATGATTGTGGGCGGTGAAACTGTATTGTTCAGACACGATAAAAAATTTGTAAATCCAACTTGCTATGCTATTGAGCTTAAAAGCTCAGATGAAGACTTTGACTATAAATTAGATGAAATAACAGGCTATTCTGTTGAGCGAATAGGAGAAGAGTTTAACGTTGATGCCATAAACTTCATAGACAGTGATGATAGCTTTGCACAAAAAGCAAATCAAGTTGCTGCAACAGGCATGTCAGTTATTTTGCAAAGTAATAATATAAATAATTTAAAATCCGCATCTAATCAAATTAAAAGCTCCACCCCATTAATTTATTTACTAAATGCTCAAGCAGAAAGTATTATTGAACTTGCAAAAGACTTGAATCTTCCTCAAGTTGTCAGCGCAGATTCAATTGATGAGCTAATAGAATTAACATCAGAACTAATTAAAAACAACATTAAAAATATAATCTTAAATCTAAAAAACAAAAAAGATACAACGAATTTAATAGAAAAACTAACAATATTAAGAAGAGCAGCCATCGAAGAAAAGTTCGAGCCGCTAGGATTTCCTGTTGCAACGTTTTTAAGTGATTATGAAAATTGTACAATAGATATTTATCATCAATCACTATGGGCAGGTGCGCTTACTTGTAAGTATTCAAACGTGGTTGTTTTAAAAGATTTTGATCCGGCAATATATTATTCTTTGATTACTCTAAGGCAAAATTTATATGTAGATCCGCAAAAGCCACTGCAAATAGAGCCTAAAGTATATTCTATCGGCGATGTGGATAAAAATTCTCCGGTAATGGTTACTACAAACTTTGCTCTCACCTATTTTTCTGTAGCAAGTGAAATAGAATCATCCAGTGTACCTGTTCACTTATTAATTACACCATCAGACGGCATGAGTGTACTAACAGCGTGGGCTGCAAATAAGTTTACAGGCGAAATTATTGCTAAAGCTGTTAAGCAAAACAATATAGAAGAGCTTGTAGATCATAGGACATTAATAATTCCAGGCTATGTAGCTTCTCTAAAAGAAGAAATAGAAGAAGATCTACCGGGATGGAAAATTGAAGTAGGTACATGCGAAGCTGTTGATATACCGGATCATTTAAAAGTATTTAAGTCTCAGTTGATTACGCAGTAAAGATAAATATGTTTAAAAAAGGTGATATAGTAGAAATAAAAATTGATAGCCTTGCTTATGGCGGTGATGGCCTTGGTAAGATAGATAATTATGCTGTATTTGTACCGGATACAGCTCCAGGTGATGTGGTTAAAGCCCAAATTGTCTCTTCAAAAAAATCATATGCAAAAGCATTGTTATCAGAAGTTATTGAACCGTCAGAATGCCGTACAATACCTGAATGTCCGCTCGCAAAAGTTTGTGGTGGATGTCAATGGCAATATATATACTACAATGAACAATTAAGTATAAAAAAGCAAATCGTAAAAGAAACTTTAGATAAAATAAGCGGTATGGATATCCCTGTAAATGATGTCATTGTTTCAGATTTTCAAAAAGAATACAGATGTAAAATACAATACCCGATACAACAAACCAAAGTTTCCAAAAGGTTTTTAGCCGGATATTACAAAAAAGCCTGCCACGAACTGGTAAATATAAAATACTGCCCTGCACAACCTGCAATAATTGACGAAATTACCCAATATTTTAGAGGTACCGCACAAGAATTAAATCTGACAGCTTATAATGAAGTAAGACATAAGGGTCTTATTAGGCATCTAGTGTATAGATTCAGCTATACACAAAAAAATATAACCCTAACTATTGTTGTTAATTCAAATAAAATAACAAATACATTAAAAGAGCTCTGCGAGAATATTTATAATAAATTCGACTGCATAAAAGGTGTAAGCGTTAATTTTAATACGTCAAAATCTAATGTTATACAAGGGCGAGATTATCAGCTTATTTGCGGTGATGATTTTATTTTAGAAGAATTAGAAAATGAAAATAAAAAAATAAAATTCAAAATATCATCAGCAAGTTTTTTTCAGGTAAATATAAATACAGCGATAAAAATGTTCAATTATGTAAGGGAGTTAGTAAAAAATAACACGACACATCCTTCTATTTTGGATGTTTATGCGGGTGTGGGCAGTTTTACGTTTTGGTTAGAAGATTTAGCTTCAGGCATTACAGCAATAGAGGATAATCCAAATGCTGTTAAAGATGCAATGGAAAATATAAAATTAAACAATGTAAATCCTGAAAAAATAAGTTATTTACAGGGCAATGCTGATAACAAACTTGAGCAACTTGCTAAAAAAAATAAAAAATATGATGTTATAATACTTGATCCGCCACGTAAAGGGTGTTCAGAACGTGCGTTAAATGCCGTAAAACAATTAACAGACCAATATATTATTTATGTAAGTTGCAATCCTGCTACGTTGGCTAGAGATCTTAAGTATCTGAACGCGTTTGGTTTTACGCCTGAATTTGCTCAACCGGTTGATATGTTTTGTCATACTTATCACATAGAATCTATTGTATTACTCAAAAAGTAAACAAATAAGGAATAGAGATAATGCTGTATGCGAGATTCTATTTTTAAAAAAGAAAAATATTCTAATGACAATATTAAAATAAGTTTCACAAAAAATATTCCTCCGGAGCAAATACAAGATTTATTTATGGCAGTAGGTTGGCAATACCGCAACAGAAACGAAATAAAAAGATTGTTAAACAGAAGTCTGCTTGTCACAAGTGCGTGGTATGAAGATTTGTTAATAGGTCTTGCCAGAGCGAACAGTGACGGACTTTATTCTGCTACAATATGGGATGTGGCAGTTAATCCTAAATTTCAAAACAAAGGAATAGGCCGACTAATTTTACAAACAATGCTGACTAAATTGGACGATTATGGTATACCTTTAATAACATTATATACACACTGGCATAAAAAAGATTTTTATAGTAAATTAGGTTTTGAAATCTTTTCTAAAAAAATAAAAGAAATGTATAGGCATTCATAGAGTCATAAAAATATCATATAGGAGAAATATAATGAAATTAATATTGAAAAAAGATGTTGAATCGCTGGGTGAAGCAGGTGATATGGTTAAAGTAGCTGACGGATACGGCAGAAACTATTTATTACCCCAAGGATATGCAGAATTAGCTACTGATGGCGCATTAAGAAACAGAGATAAAAATATTGCAAGAATTAAAGCTAAAGCAGAAAAATTACATCAAGAAGCTGTAGATAAATCAAATATTATACAATCATTAGAAGTAATTACACTACAAGCTAAAGCTGGAGAAAACGATAAATTATTCGGCGCTATTACTACAAAGAAATTATCTGAAGAACTTCAAGAAAGAACAGGCGTAGATGTAGACAGAAGAAATATTTCTTTAGATAATCCAATAAACAGACTTGGCGAATATAAAATGAAAGTTAAACTATCTTCAAAGGTTGAAGTGGTTTTACCTATTAACGTTGTAGCTTCTGAAGTTATCATAGAAGAAACTACTGTTGTAGGAGAAAAAGCAGTTGTTGAAGCTGCAGAAATTGTAGAAGAATAAGCAATCAACAAGTTAACCAAATAGTCAATGATCTTATAAGTTATGCCAAGGATAACCATCTTTCAATATCTACGCCAAACGATATTAAAGAAAACCAAGAGCTTATGAATATTATCACAACTGCTTGGAGCTAGCATGAATACTCTTTCTTCACAGTAAAAAGCTTTAAAAAATACATAATTATATAAAATTTTAAAAAGACATGCCGGATAAATTTTATCCGGCATGTCTTTTTCTATAGCTTGAATTTCTTTCACTGACAGGGATTATGCAGCAGCTTAATGTAAAATGTTCTAAACTCGCTCTAGCCATATATCTTTTAAATAACCACTTATAATGTATTTACTATGGCTATTTTAACAGGAATATATTTTATTATAAGCTTATATATGCTATTTTTAAAATTAATTATAATAGTCACTTCCAAGACTTGCAGAAAAATGCCTAATTAAAAACTATTGATTCAACACCTACAAAACAGATTATTGAATAAGAATTAGTTAAGCTGCTTAATAAGTGCATACCCTAATTTTCCAATTATTTCAGAATCCTTATCGTGTTAACGTAAACACTTACAAAAAAATATTGTCAGGCAAACATGGAGGCATCTTGAAATGAGTCACAGCATCTATTTAGATGGATGCTTTCTTAAGTGTTGGAAAAGCATCCATTTTTACATGTTTACACTCTTGCCTTAGCTTCTTTTTTTATTTTCAGAAATACATTTTGAAAAGTTAAATATTGTAAAATATGACATAAAAAAAGATTGTATTTTGAATAATAGAGCATTATAATAAAAATGTTTATTTTCGGAAACCATAAACTCTTTTGGCAAAATAAAAAACACAAGGGACATTCCTAATTACAAGCTGTGGATCTTTTATTTTTTTTAGCTGTGGTTTTACATTATTCAAAATATTTATAATTACTAATATTTGCTTACTGTCTTACATTTAGTCAGTATATTTTGGTATTTAAAATTTCAAATTACTAAAAAATAAAATTTTGACCTTGACATTAATACGCTTGCATAATACAACTGTATTATACAAACATTTTAAGTGAGGGTAATCACTTTTCTTATACCATCACTATAAGCTTTGATATAGCATAAACTTACTAAAAGTATCAGAACTTTATAAATCAAGACAATATTTTAAACTAGGGGAAAAAATGAGCGAAGTTTCGGAAAAGAATGCCAGGGAAGAAATTCTGGAAGTAGCCTGCAAGCTCTTTGCAGAAAAAGGTTATAAATCGACTACTATTAGGGATATATGCAAAGAAGCCAATACTTATCAGGTTTCTGTTAATTATTACTTTGGAAATAAAGAAAATTTGTTTAAAGAAGCTTGCGTAAAAGCTTATGAATTTACCAATGTATATAAATTTCTTAAAAATATAAAACAATACAAACCGGAAGACCAGCTAACCGAACTGGTTAGATCAAGGCTGTCTTCAATATTTAGTAACGAAAAAGACAGCTGGTTCTACAAAATATTGTCAAATGAAGAAAATATAGCTTATACACTAGAAGTTAAAGATTATATCATGAAAAATGTGCTTGAGCCGCATTATCAAATTATTCACGATATAATGAAAGGCTTGCTGGGTTATGATGCTGATGAATTTGATGTAAATTTTTGCTGCATTGAAGTAATAGCTCAAACAATGTTCATATGTAAAGGCATTGGTGTAAAGCATAAACTCTTCGGGACTGATGAACCAAGTAAAGAACAGATAGAGCAACTTGTTAAAAGGTCAGTAAACTTTTTGAAAGCGGGTATAAATGATATAAAATCCGCTTAATTCAATAAATAAGTAAGAAGGTACTGTAAAAGAGGATAGGAAAATGAAAAAAATTATAGTCATTCTAATTATTTTAGGAGCACTAGGCTTTGGTATAAATCACGCCTTATCTATGAAAAAAATGAAAAGGCAGCAAATGCAACAAATATCTAAAATGCCACCTCCTATTGTTAAACTCGAAACAATAAAAAAGCAAGATATTATAGAGGTTAAAGAGTATGTAGGACGAGTAAGAACCCAGGACAAAGTGGATGTAAGAGCCAGAGTTAAAGGGTATCTTGATAAAAGATACTTTAAAGAAGGACAAATGGTCAAAAAAGGCGACTTACTCTATAGAATTGAGCAAAAAGAGTATATTGCAGCTGTTGAAAGATCAAAAGCCGATATATTAAAAGAAAAAGCTTCTTTAGAAGAACTAAAAAAGAACCTGGTAAGGGCACAAGAACTAATAAAAAATGACTACATAAGCAAATCTAAATATGATAACAGTCTTGCAGCTGTTCAAAAGTCACAAGCTAGTATTAAAGCTAAAGTTGCATGCCTAAAAGAAGCTGAAATAAATTTAGGTTACACTGAAATTTATTCACCAATTAACGGTAAAATAGGCAGTGTCAATATCACACTGGGGAACTTTGTAGGCCCTCAGTCCAAGGCACTTGCGTCTATTGTAAAATTCAACCCTGTTAATGTAAGTTTTAACGTACCAGCAATAGACTATACTAAATACAAACTAGCCGGCAAAAAAGACAATAATTTAAAAGTAGGCCTAAAATTCTCTGATGGTACAAAGTTTGGTAATGACGGTATTCTTAATTTTTCTGATAACAAAATAGACGAAACAACCGGTACCATTAAACTTAGGGCCGAATTTAAAAATAAGGATAGCCTATTAATACCTGGACAGTATGTAAATGTACTGTTATATAACAATATGCCAACTCCCAAAGTTGTTGTTAAACAAGCCTTGGTCTTAGAAGACGGCGTTGGTAAATATGTTTATACACTAGGAAAAGATAATATTGTTCAAGTAAAAAGAATAAAAGTAGAAGGCGAACACGACACTTACTGGATTGTAAAAGAAGGTCTAAAAGCAGGTGACAAAATAGTTGGTTCCAGCCTTCTAAAAATAAGGCCACAAATGTCTGTAATGCTTGCCTCTCAAATGCCTAAAATGCCTATGAAGAAAAAAGGAGGCAACTAATGTTCAGTAAATTCTTTATATTTAGACCTCGATTTGCAGTAGTAATATCTATGCTGATAGTCCTGGTCGGATTAATCTCCATGACTCTTTTGCCTCTTGAAAAATATCCTTTAATTACACCCCCTCAGGTTGTTGTAAGAACAGCATATCCAGGCGCTAACGCAGAAGTTATTGAAGAAACAATTGCCGCACCAATAGAATCAGAGATTAATGGTGTAGAAGATATGCTATACATGGAGTCATCAAGCTCTAACGGGGTATATAGCTTAAGTGTATTTTTTAAAGTTGGCACTGATCCAGATATGGCAGTTGTAAACGTCCAAAACAGACTTTCTCTTGCCACCCCCAGGTTGCCGGAAGAAGTAAAAAGGCAAGGGCTTAGTGTAAAGCAAACAGTCGGAGGTCCGGGCATACTGGTTCTTAGCGTAAGTTCAAAAAGCAACCAATACGATGGTTTGTTTTTGCATAACTTTGCTTCAATTCAGTTAAAAGATAAAATTGCAAGACTGCCCGGCGTTGCTGAAGTTACGCTGTTCGGGGTGAAGGATTACAGTATGAGAATCTGGACAAACCCTGAAAAAATGGCAGGTCTGGGACTTACTGTCACTGATGTAAAAAATGCAATAAGAGCCCAAAACGTTCAGGTTGCTGTCGGCAGTATCGGGCAAGAGCCTATGTATAAAGAACAGCAGTTTAATTTTCCTATAGTTACAAAGGGCAGATTTAAGAGCCCTCAAGAATTTGAAAATATAATTATAAGAGCAAATAAAGACGGTTCTCTAATCAGATTAAAAGATATAGCAAAAGTAGAACTCGGGGCAACATCTTATAGTTCCTTCGGGAGAGTGGATTCAAAAGATATAATTGCTTTATCCGTTACTCAACTAAGTGATGCTAACGCAATAGATGTTGCAGATAGAGTAATAAAAGACGTTGAAGCCTTATCAGCCACCTTTCCGGAAGGTATAGAAGTCAATACAGTATGGAATGATACCAAATTCATAAAAGAATCACTTAAAGAACTGGTAATAACACTAATAATAGCGTTATTGCTGGTAGCTGGCGTTACTTTTGTATTTTTACAAAACAGCAGAGCTACTTTAATCCCGGTTATAGCGATACCAGTATCTGTGATAGGTACATTTGCTGCATTACAGGCACTAGGATTTACCATTAACACCCTTACTATGTTTGGGTTAGTCCTTGCAGTAGGCATTGTAGTTGACGATGCAATTGTAGTTATTGAAAACGTACAAAGGCATTTAGAAAAAGGCGTAAGCCCTAAAGAAGCTGCACTTAAAACAATGCAAGAAGTTAGTGGTGCAATTATTGCAACCACAGCGGTATTATTAGCGGTATTTGTACCAGTTGCTTTTCTGCCTGGGATTTCTGGTAAGCTATATAAGCATTTCGCTTCTTCTATATCTATAGCAGTTACTATATCTTCATTAATAGCTCTTACACTAGCACCTGCGCTATGTGCAACCATAATAAAAACCAGTAAAACAAGCACCAGTAAGAAGCTATTTGGTTGGTTTAACAGATTATTTGATTACTTTACTAAACTATATATTGATATAGCTAAAGATCTTATTAAAAGGCCTGCTGTTATTGTATTAACCCTTGGTGTGTTAGTTGGTAGCAGTGTTGCGTTATTTAAGTTTGTACCTACTGGCTTTTTACCACAAGAGGATCAAGGGGTTATTTTAGCGAGTTTACAACTGCCTGATGGTGCTTCATTACAAAGAACCAGCGAAGTATCTAAAAAAGTGGAGGCAGGTATACAACAAATACCCGGTATCAGTAGAGTAATCGGCCATTGCGGCTGGGATGGATCGAACTCAGCTATTATTATTGCGATACTAGATCCATGGGACAAAAGAACAACACCTGATAAATCATTAGAAGCAATACTTGGTCAAATTTACGGAAGATACGGCATGTTAGAAGAGGGTAACCTTTTTGCATTTGTGCCGCCTTCTATTACTGGTTTAAGTATGTTTGGCGGGTTTGATTTTATGTTGCAAGATATAGGTGATCATACCCCACAGGAACTGGCTGAAACAGCTTGGAAGCTAATATTTGCAGCTAATACAGATCCTAGATTACAAAGAGTTTTTACTACTTATCAGGCAAACTTGCCGCAGGTGTTTATTGATGTAGATAGAGAGAAAGCCTTGGCTCAAGGTGTTCCAATCTCTGATATATATAACACGCTTGGAATTCAGTTAGGATCATTGTATGTTAATGATTTTAACAAGCTTGGACGAGTATTTCAGGTTAAAATGCAGGCTGACAAGCAATTTAGAAATTCTTTAGACGATATAAGCAACCTATACGTCAGAAACAAAGACGGTAAAATGCTGCCACTCAATGTTTTAGTAGATATTGATTCTAAAGTGGGTCCTAGAAAATTAAACAGATATAATTTATTTAGATCAGTTAGTATTAAAGGTGCTGCTGCTTTTGGAGCCAGTTCTGGAGAAGCACTAACTGCTATGGAAGAACTTGCGGAAAAAATATTACCGGAAGGTTATGCTTATACTTGGTCTGGGACATCTAAACAAGAAAAAGAATCATCCGGTCAAACGTTTATAATTCTAGGATTGGCAATAGTATTTGTGTATTTATTCCTTGTCGCTCTGTATGAGAGCTGGACAATACCTTTTGCGGTAATACTAGTCGCGCCGGTTGCCATTCTGGGTGGCTTGATGGCTATGTTCTTTACCGGGGGCAGTTTGAATATGTATTCTCAAATTGGTTTGGTGATGCTTATTGGTATGGCTACCAAACACGCCATCCTTATTGTTGAATTCGCTAAGAAACAAAGAGAAGCGGGAATGCCAATTAAAGAAGCTGCAATAACTGCTGCGAAGTTAAGATTTAGAGCGGTTATGATGACTGTGTTATCATTTATCTTTAGTATTATTCCTTTAGTTACTGCTATGGGGGCTGGTGCTGAAAGTAGACGCTCAATAGGCATTGCAGTGTTCGGCGGTATGATAGCTGCTGCGGCGATAGGGACATTTTTAGTTCCTGCTATTTATGCTTTAATTCAATCTATAAAAGAATATTTTAGTAGCAACAACGATAATAATGATTTAAACGTACAAGAAGGAGGAGTTGTATATGAGAAAGTTAATTAAGCAACTGGTCATACTGGCTCTTTTAATTAATATAGCCGCTGGTGCAGCTTTTGCTGAGGAAAAAAAGGTTAGTGTCATCAAAAGCGGTATAGAAAAAAATGCAAACTTAACTATGTCTAGATGTATTGATATTGCATTGAATAACAATCCGGCGATAAAAGCGGCCATAAGCAATACACATATATATAACAGTAAAATAGGTATAGAGAAAAGTAAGCATTTCCCTAAATTATCTTTATCAACCGGATTTTCCAGAGTGAATAGTTCTTTAGCCGGACCAAATAGGCGCTTTATTAACGATGACTCGTTTAACTCTTATGAACTGGGTGGAGTGTCTGTTAACCAGCTAATTAGTGACTTTGGTAAAACCGGTACAGCTATTGATATTAGCAAAGACTATCATAAAATCTCTAAACATCAGCTAAAAACAACTAAAAATAATATAGTGTTCGATGTTAAAAGGGCTTATTATCAGCTATTACTAACTTATCACAATAAAAAAGTAATAATAGAGTCGGTTAAGCTATACAAGCAACATTTAGAAAGAGCTGAAGCTTTTTATAAAGTTGGAACCAGGCCTAAAATAGATGTACTTACAGCAGAGGTAAATCTTAGTAATGCGAGACTACAACTAATTCAGGCTGATAACGATATTGATGTGGCTATTGCAAATCTTAACAGAGCAATGGGGATAGCTGCGCCACCTGAGTATACTTTAAAAGACCAGCTTGAGTATAAAGAAAAACAGTATAACTTTGATGAGGCCTTGAATATTGCTTATGAGAAGCGGCCTGATTATAAGTCTGCGGTGATAAAAACCAATGCTGATAAGAAGTATATCAGTCTGGCAAATAAAATTTATTTCCCCGATTTAAAAGGATCCGCCGGGTATTCGGTACAGGGAAATAATTCTAACATTGATCCGGGGTGGAACTTGGGCTTTAGCTTTCAAATACCTTTATTTAATGCATATTCAATAAAAAAGCAGGTAGATGAAGCTAAAGCTGAGTATCAAAAGGATTTAATGGAAGCCGAGACTGTAAGACAAAATATTTATTACGAAATAAAAGAAGCTCATGTTAACTTTATAGAGTCTCAAAGGAGAATACCTGTGGCCAAAGTTGCATTAAAACAAGCTAAAGAAAGCTATGATCTTGCCAGTGGTCGATACAACGTTGGCGAGGGTGATCCTATTGAGTTAAAGGACGCTGAGTTAACTTATAGAAATGTAAAGCTACAGTATTATAGAGCATTGCACGATTATAATGTTGCGGTTGCGGCATTAGAAAGAGCAATCGGTAAAATATTACCTGAGAACAATGAAAACACCTAGGTGGTAGTCACCACCTCTTACTGATTACCTTTAAGTCATTGATTGGCTTAAGGTGTACGCATCGATTATAAATAATTTCACTGTTATCGATGGACATTTGTTAAGAACTTTTTATTTGGGGGTGGCTATTGCCACCTCTTTTTTTTTGTGTTGTATATGCTTTCCTTTCTACTTTTAAGCAGCACCTTGATACCTCTATTGGTAAATTGAAAAGAGTTATACAAAATTTTGTATATTCAACTCAAGATGGAGCTGACCGTTTAAAGATGGAGCAAGTCCTCTTTTTTGCATTAGTTTACATATTTTAATGAATAAAATGTTTTATATTTATTAAATATAAATTGTAAATCACTTTATTTAATTGCATTTTGCCAGCTATCTTAATCAAGCCGGGCTATAACAAAGAACTCAATATCATTCTCCCGAGCTATATAAAATTCTTGTGCAATACATATAATTACTTACATAATCACAACTTTAACTTACTTTCCAGTATGTAAAAGATTGAATGAAGGATAGATAAAAAGGTTTATTAATTCCTTATATGTTTTAAATGGCTATATTTGAGAGAAGGAAAAATATATGACTTATATATTCGAATTTGTGTATGCAAAATTAGTTGAATACAGGCATATTCTAGTACCTATAATGATTATTTCCGCTTTTAATTTTAGTATATTGGGGTATATCTTCTTAATATTTTAATTTTTTTATATTTTATTTTTATCGTTTATAGCAATTTCATACCTTATATTTTTTTTATAGTATATAGAGAGTCAAACTAAATATATTTATGAAAAAAATATTTTACCAGTAATGGCAAAGAGACAATAAGTTACCAGAGGTATGAGATGAGTAAGAGCATTAGTAAATCAACTAAAAACAGGCTAAATAACCTCATAAAAAAAATGGAAAAGAATAAAGGTGACACTAAAGGTAAGTCAGCTTCTTCAGGCACTTCAGGAACATCCAAAGGGGGCAAAGGTAATACTATCTTTTCGGATGCTAACCTTGTACCCAAAATGCCGGGAGGATTACCCGGCTACGACGGATTAATGCCACCGATGGGAGATGTGATGTCCAGAGGTCTTCTTGCTCCGGCACCAGCAACATATGTACCATATAACGGGCTTGCCCCTGTTTCTGCAACATATGTGCCTTACAACGGACTAGCTCCTGTCCCGGCAACATATGTACCATATAACGGACTAGCTCCTGTTCCGGCGACATATGTGCCTTACAATGGTCTAGCACCAGTTCCAGCAACACCTATCAACTACCCGATGTTGTCACCAATAATGGTGCCACAACCTATCTCTCCGGCAGTGCATCAGCCAGTGCCTCCACTTCCTACAAGCTATCAGGTTTATTAGTTTTATTTCAATTCATTTAATTCTAATTTAGCCTTGTCATAATCAGGATTTAATTCAATTGCCTTCCTGAAATTTTTTCTGGCTGTTGAATAATTTTCATTCAATTTATGAATCAATCCAAGCAAATAATAATAAACAGGATTTTCACTATCTATATATTGAATAGGTTCCAGGTAAGTTTTAGCTAAATAATAATTCTTTTTTTCTATTTCTATTTTGGCTAAATAAGTCCAAATGTCTATACTCAATGGATTTACTGAAAGTGCTGTTTTAAAATATTCTACTGCTTTATCATAATTTTTTACCATATAGTGAAATAAAGCTATATTATAATTCGCATCATAGTTTCTAGGATCTTTTCTTAATATACTTTCGTAATACTTGTAAGCCAAATCTTTTTCATTTTGAAGCTTAAGTATATAAGCAAGCTTTTCTGCAGAACCCGACTGTTTTGTATCATATTTATAAGCTTTAACATAATAATTATAAGCCTTTTGTAGATTTGGACTATTTGAATTAAGCACTTCATGACCTAAGCCCATCAATGCTTCTACATTTTTGCTATCATACGTTATTGCTTTGTTATAATATTTTATTGCATTTGCAGAATCCCCGAGCTCTGAATAAGATTTACCCACTAATTGATGATATTCACCGTTTTTCAAGTTATATCTTTCAATTTTTTTCAAAATTATCAAAGCATTGGAATATTCTTTTTTATTCATATAGTATTTAGCAAGATATATCTGGCTTCTACTTCTATCTTTTTTGTATAGTTCAAAACCATTTTTATAAAATTTATCATTAATTAATTGTTTTATATTATTATCATAAATTTTAATAGTTGTTAGTTTACTTAAAAGCTGGTGTGCCCTACTATAATCTTGGTTTCCTATATATAAATCAGCTTCTTCTAACCAATACGTAACGTTATTATTGTTCAATTTTTTTGCATGTTTTATGTTGATCTCTGCTTTTCCGTACCTATGTATCTTTCTAAGCGATTTTGCCAAAAGATAATAATAATAATCATTTGATTTTAAATTATCATTATTATTAACCAAAAGCTCATAACTCTCTTGTGGCCTATTTTGATAGTCCATCATGCTTATTGCTTCTGATAAAATATCTTCATCATCATAACTTGGAGTTACTTTTGGGAACAGTGTAAATTTTAAATTTGCAGTTTGATATAACCAAACTTCTTTTTCACTAATATTATCCAAGCATTTTAATGCAATATTAAAAAATCCAAGTGACGCTGCTTTTGAAGCCAGCTTGAACTTTGAATAGTCATCATAATAATCTATTTCATCTACTACTGCATTAAATTTACCCTTGGCTTCATTTATATTACCTGTAACAAAGTCAACAAAGGCTTGGTTAATAATCTCATCTATAGATTTATCTTTTGTTTTTACCTTTAAAATTTGAGAATTAAAATCGTTTGAAGGATCTTTTCCAAGTTTAATCGTTTTGATAGGCGAAGAACTGGAATTATAACCTGAAAATTCTGAAAAATTAAAGGTATTCATATGTCTTTTTGGATTAGATACATCAACATTTAATATAGGATTATTTCTTTGTGAATAATCTAAAACTTGTATGTTTATATTGTTTATAAACCTCAAAATTTTTAATAATGTATCAGTTTTATCAGTTATCTTATTAAATGGACTTTCTGCCAAAGCAATGTGAGTAGGATTGAAATTTTTATCAGGGAAAGATGGATCAAGATTAATCCATTCTCCAATATAAGCATTTACCCACATATGATAGCCAAAAGCTTTTTGTGGCTTTTCTGTATAAACTAAACCTATTACAATTTTAGACGGTATACCTGCTGCTCTTAATAATGAAGCCAAAAGCAATGAATGTTCTGTACAATCACCTTCTCTTTGCTGCATAACTTGTGAAGCGTTTGCAAATGCAACTTTTAGATTTTTCCTTGTTATATTATCATAAGTCCATTTTTCCATAGCCTTAGCTAAATCATAGGCATTAGAATAATTGTTTGAAATTCTTAAAGCTTGTTGCTTTATTGCTTTATCATTGGAATTAATATAAGGCCCCGGCATTAAATATTTTTGATAACCTGCATTATTTAAGGGATAAACATATTCTTTTTTAGGGCGGATTTGCGATTTTATTTTAAGATAAACTGCATTGTTTTGAACTTGTAAAATTCTCTGCCTGTTATCAGATACAAATAACTTATTTGTTGGCGTATCTTTGAATTTTATTTTATAACTTGCGTTATCTAAAAGCCAAGGTTTGGGCAATGATTCATCTATTGGAATCAAATTTTGAATAAAAATATCAGCCTGTGCATTTGGTTTTGATATCTGATCTTTGGTTGTTGCGATTTGTTCTATTCCAAACACAGATGAAACTTCTTTTACCAGCTTACCTTCCTGATCTCGCCATTCAAAATCTTCTATATTGGGCAACATGTCAAATGTTAACTTATATTTTTTGAAAAATTTACCTTCTGAAAATTCGTGTAAACGTTCTTCTCCATATTTTTCAGCAGTAACGGTGATAATTCTGCCTTCAGATGGTTCTATGGTAGTATAATAAAACTTATTTTCTGTAGCGTTCTTATACAAATCTTGTATGGCATAAGGAAAAAGTATTTTCTTGTCAATATCTACTGATGTTTGCTTTTCCAAACCATTTATTTTGGTTGTTAAAATTAATAATTCAGGTGATTTAAATCTACCTTCTACTATTTTTGTCTCGCCTAGTGATTCTTCTTTTAATGAGAAAGATAAAGGATTCCCTTCATCATCTTCAACAAATTGTATTTGCTGGGTTATTTTGACATTTACATCAAATCTTCTAAATTCCTGTTGGGTATATTTTTCCGTTATAATAAGACTTATATTTTCTTTTGGTATTATTTTTTGCTTAATATGACTATGACCTAGTTTATTATTATCAAGCTTATTAATAAAATATCTTTCAAAAATATTATTTTTATCTTCTAAAGCATGTGCAGGTGGAAAATTTATTAGATAATTAAAAAACAATGCAAATAGCAGTATAAATTTTATTTTCTTGCTTCTATTCATTTATTCAAATTATCCCTCAATCTGATTTTATATTGTTAGTTTAAATAATAAGATTTAAAATTTAATTTCTTTCTGTTTCATAATATTTATAAAATAATTTAATAAGCTCGTGTTCTTTTTGTGTAATGTCATCACTTTGCTTGTTTAGTATCTTATAAATATCATTAAAAGTGTACTGCGCCAGTAATTCTTCTGTTTCCTTCGGAAATTCTTCATCTTGAGTTAATAATAGGATTTTAATTATCTTATCTAAACTAACTTTAAAAAATCCATCTACTACCTCACCATCAAAATGTTTTCCTTTGTCTGATATTAAAATATTCAATGCTTCTAATAATGGCATACGATCCCTATAATGTCGCTTTGAGGTGATAGCATCAAACACATCAGATACAGCTAAGATTCTACCGCCAAGTGGAATATTTTCTCCTTTTAATCCTTTATGATAACCAGTTCCATCAAACTTTTCATGATGACTCGAAGCAATTTCTGCTACATCTTTGAATTTCTCTTCAAAGTACATATTTTGCAGAATCTCATTAGTTAAAGTAACGTGTTCTTGAATATGCTTATATTCTTCATCAGTTAGTTTACCACGTTTACACAGTACACTATCTTTGATACCAATCTTACCAAAATCGTGCAACATTGCCGCATACTCAAGTACTTCTATGCTATTTAAATCCAAATCCATTTCTATAGCTATAGCTATACTATAACCGGCAACACGCTTGGAGTGACCAGCTGTAATTTTGTCTCGTGCATCAATAACTGCAGCTAGTGTATTCATAAAGCTTAAGAATGAACGCTTTTGCTCTTCATACATTAAAAATTGCTTTTTAAACAGACGGGCGTTTTCTAGTGCAATACCGGCACTTGATCCGATTGCAATTAGCAAGTCTTCATCACTATCTGTAAACTGAGCATTTTCTCCAAGTTTATTTAATACTTGAAATACACCAACAATTTCATGATTTAAATTTCTCATTGGCATACATAATATTGATTTTGTCGTGTATCCTGTTTTTTTATCAATTTCTTTATTAAATCTCGGATCATTATAAGTATCTTTTATATTAATAATTTCACCTGAAGTTGCCACATGACCTGCCAACCCCATATGGGCCGGAAATCTGATTTCCTGGCTTCCCATGCCAAGTGCTACTTTGGACCATAATTCATTAGTTTCTTTATCTAACAAAAATACAGTACATCTATCAGCATTTAATGCCCGTTTAGTTTCCCCGGCAATAATTTCTAATAATTTATCAATATCAGTTTCTGCGGCAATTGAACGACCAATTCTTAACAACGACAATAATGCATCTTTTGATGAGTTATCATACATTGTAATATCATCAATTAAGGACAAGGTTTCTAAAATTGAACTACCATCCTTAAATAAGACTTCTTTTTGAGCGGTTTTATTAATAATATTTGCCCATTCATCTTCATCAATCTCGAATAGAAAATCTTCTATTTTATTGGTTAAAACTGGTAAATTATTAAATCTTGCAATTCTCAAAGCCTCAAGCAAACTTGATAATGCCATTGGGATGTCGCGACTTTCTTTATATATAATACTTAATTCATAATAAGTACGTGCCATCTCTGAATGACTTGATGCTTCTTTAAATAATTGAGCAGCAATATGAAGATTTTCAATGGCTACTTTATTTTTTTTCAACTTTTGATAAGCTAGTGCATTAATTCTTTTAATATGACCTTGACCACACGAAGAGCTGTATTTTAAAAATATTGTTTGTATTTTGCTATTCAAAAACTCAATAGCTTCTTTAGGATCATCCGTATTTATCCTAATTAATGCCAGAGTGCAATTAGAAAAAGCATATACCAACTCTGCACTGACTTGCTCAGCCAATTCAATAGATTGCATACAGTATTCAGTTGCATCTTTATATTTATCTTGAGCCAAATATATTTTTGCCAATTCGTCCAATATTCTTGCAGCACTAATATAATCACCATAATTGAATGTTATATCATGAGCTCTGGTTAAATGGATAAAAGCTGTATCATAATTCTCTATACTAGATAAATACCTACCAATTAATAATTCTGTTATAGCTAATTCTCTTTCATTAACAATACTTTGCTTTATTTTTAAAGATTTGTTCAGATTTTTAAGAGCTATTTGGTTATTATTTATTCTTAAGTAAAATATTGACAAGCTGTCTAGTATTTTTGCATATTCTAAACAATCTTCTCCTATTAGCTTTTGGGCGTTTTTATAATTTCTTAATGCTTCACTGTATCTTTTTTCAAAATAATAAATAATGCCATAATAATGTAGAACTTTTGCTTCTATCTCACTGTCCAGATTCTGATTCTTAACCAAATATTTGGCATCATTTAATAATGTTAGTGATCTAATAAGTCTGTCATTGCAATTCTGGTAATAAATTATAGCTAACTCAGCCAAACATGAGGCAATTTGGTTATAATCCTTCTCTTGCAAAAATAACTTTTGAGCTTCTTCCAGTCGAAATATTGCCTTATCGAAATTTTTTCTAAATGCTTCAATAAGCCCTAATTCTTTTAGTGCAATTGCTTTTTGGCATACATCCTTTTCCTCGAAAATTAATTGCTCTATTTTCAAGGTTTTTGCACTGCTATTCTCTATATTAGTTTTCAGATTGTTATTACTTTTATCCATTATAACTTTAATTATACATTATGATCTAACTTTATGGAATTATTTTTTTTTACTATTGTAAGAATGACAAAAAAATAAAAAATTAATAAGGTATAAATCAATGAATTTTCTTACTTATAAAAAAATTGGAATTAATTTTCTATCATTATATTTAATATAATTATACTACTCAAAAATAAATTAAGGCTTAATTTTTTTGGAAAAAAAATCGAATAGGATGCAGTGAGTTACACCTAATTGACTAAAATATTTTTTGAATTTTAAATCGTGTTTAATTACATATATAAAATATGTTTTTATTTATAGATTCATATATAGTAGATCGTTTTATAAATTTTGGTATAATGTAGTACCTTGTAATATTTTTTAATAATTTTATTATTGTTTAGCAATTTTTATACAATGTTTGTCTTTATATAAATAAGCAAGGCAATAAATCAAAATAAACAATGGTGGTAACATAAATAAACTCTTAAATTTTTCAGATTATTCAATCATCTTAAAACTTATGAAATAAAGTTAAACTTTAAAAAGAGTAATCAGGAATTTAAATTATGAGTAATATAAAAACTTAGGTAGAACAACTTAGGAGATTTTTAACCAAGACTTATAACTTATTTAAATTATGTATTACAAAATAAGTTGGTCAGTTTAGTAAATTTAAATTATTGGTATTTAGCAAATAAATTAACAACATAATCAAATAATAACAATATTGAACTATATGACAAATGCAATAGCGTTGAAATATATTTCAGTATCAAATAGCAACTGAGGTAAATAACCACAAGTCAGAATTAGTTAAGTCCTATAGTATTAGCTACATTTATAATTAACGAGCTACAATCCAAAGTCGAGTTTAAATATTAAGCGGAAAAGGTTTTATATATAAAAAATATGAGTACTTTTTTTAGTATTATAAACAAATGTGAAGTTTGATTTTATAAAATATATATAGTCTCTAAAAACAAACAATGTTAAGTTAACTCTCTCTCTAAGTAATTATCTGGTAATAATCTCTGGTATGAATATACCAGATTTTTTTTTATTCAATAGCAATTATTTATACACAATTGTTTTTATAATACTAGAGAGAGTAAATATTAAATATATATAACATAAGTCTGAGAAGAAATCTGTCAATTATCAAAAGATAGAATTTGAGAAATAAAATAGGAGAGAGAAAATGAGCATTAATAATATGTTTAATTTTCCTACCATAAATCCCAATGGTATACACACCGGCGAATTACAGGTAGGCAAAGAAGGTATTTATCAAAACGGTGAAAATATTTTTACTACTGCAACAAAAAATTTACCTGATAATATCCAGGCAAATAGCAACTATCAGCTAAATTTAAATGCATATAATGATAATGTATTTCTACAAAATACAGCTACTCAGCCACACGCAGCTGGTCCGAATGATATAAATATTGATCATAGTATTCAAGATAATATGAATTTCTTTGGAGCTAACGTAAATGAATCCAATGTTTTAACACACAAAGACTATACTAAGCCAGGACAAGTAATGGGCGGGTTTAAAATACCAAATGTTAATGTTGACACTAATCTACAAATAAATTCTGCCATTGGTGATCCAACTCAAGGTATTATGAGCCAATTAAAGGGTCTTTTAGGCTTTTAATAAATAAAAAAATAATCTTGATTAGTTAGAATAATTTAAAAGCGAAAGCTGTTCATTATTTGGAATGGATAGTTTTTGCTTTTTTTATTGTTTTAAGTCATTTAAAAATTTACATTACTTTACTAATCTATTTGTTATTTTTTTAGTAAACTAATACAAAAGTAAAGAGAGGGTAGTTCAAGTTAAAATGTATGTTCCTAAATTAGCTTTTAGGGCTAATCCAATCAACAATAAACAAGATGATACTAAAAGTATAGTTAAACCTGCGGCTATAAGTGGAGTAGGTCTGGGAATTGTCAGCGGTTTGTATGAGATATCAGATTTAACTTCTGAAGAAATAGCTGAAATGGCAAAAGATACTAATTTTTTTTCAGAACGCCCTACTGAATTTCGAAAGCATTATTATAATTCAGCTAAAGGTACTGATTGCATAAAAAGGCGTATGTCTTTATCTACCATTCTTGATGACCAGCAATTAAATAAAGAAGTGAAATATTGGAATTTTGTAAAAAATAACCCTAAAACAGTTAAAGCAACTATTGTAGCGACACATGCTGTTGTTGTCGGCGCTATATTTGCAGCAGCCGGTTACACGATAACTTTTGTAAGAGATAGATTTTCTAAAAAAAATTAAGATGTTATTTGTGTTAATGATAACCCTTTTAAATTCCAATAAAAAATTCATTTCTAAATCTACTTGATTTTGTTAATACTTTTTTAATTGTAAAAAAAAATTAAGTTTTAGATATATTTTTTTAATAATAGCAATTTTTTTTTGTGTTCTTGTTTTATTATAATCGAAAAGGGAAAAATAAATTTATGATAAATAGATAAATTTTGTTCGGAGGTTATACACAGAAATGGTTACTATTGAAAAATCACCTATATTGGAGAGAGCATCAAATGATGACGTATCCGAGGGGATTGAAGTGCTAGACTTGCAAGACAAAAAAATTATTACAAAGAAGAATTTGCATCGAATTGACATAAGCGAGCTGCCTAGCAAGCTGCCAAACTTTAACAATTCAAATGAAACAAAAGATAATATTCTTGCAGGCTGGTTAATTGAATGGATTGAAGATTCCTTCAAAAAAGGTAAAATGCAAATAAATGAATTATTACCAAAGAAAAATGTTCTTGCAGCCCATTTGGGTATTAGTATTGGAACTGTTCAAACAGCTATCCGTTTTATTGAAGACAAAGGTTACGTTGAATCAAAGCAAAGAATTGGTACTTTTATACGCGACTACACTCAGCCTGCTTCTCAACTAAGGAAGCAAACTTCAAAAAGAGAACAAGCAATTTTAGCACTTAAAAAAATCATTATAACAAATGGCTACAAAGTTGATGAGGCTCTTCCTTCCTCAAGAGAATTAGCTAAAATAATCGGCAGTGCACCTAATACAACTTGCTTGGCATTAGAATATTTAGCTAGCATCGGCATCATTGAATCAAAAGGTTGCAGAGGGAATAAAGCTAATTGGGTACTCAAACAAATTCCTGGATTCAATGAAGAAGATCTTGCCATTGATGTAGTTTTAGACTCTGATACATTAGTTGATCAAGTAGAGAGAGATTTAAAAGAATTAATAAATAAAAGATATCAAGTAAATGATAAACTGCCTTCTCATTTTGAACTGGCTGAAATACTTAAAGTAAGTATCAAAACTGTGCACGATGCAATGAAAAGGTTGGTTTCTCAAAATATTTTAAGATCAAAACGAGGACGCTATGGTACTTATATTTTAAGAATGCCTTCTGACTTGCAGACTTCCTCCGGCAAAGAAAATGCTATATTTGCTCCTGCTGAGGATGCCAGCTTGTATAATTATGAAAAAGTAGAGTGCCACTTAAAAATACTAATTAAAGAAAATTATAAAGTTGGTGACAAATTGCCTGCTATGGGTAAATTAGCAAGTGAATTAAATGTAAGTAGCAACACTATAAGAAAAGCTCTTCAAAGATTATCTAATGATAACATTGTTAAGTTTTCCAGAGGAAGATATGGTGGTACCTTTGTTACCCAAGTACCAGAAGAGTCTTTTGAAAATTTAACGCAGTTTACCTGGCTAGCAGTAAATCAAGAACATATTTCAGCGTATAAAACTTCCGAATAAATTAAACATTAATAATATAAAATAAATAAAAAGGAACCGAAACTTTGTGATAAACCGGTTTCTTTTTTATTTATTTTATATTATGCCCTTTTTGCCAATATATTTATTAAAAATATTTTGTTTAAATAGTTTTGTTCATGTGGACCTAAAGTAAAGTGGCTTGAAATGGTTAAATCATACTTATATAGAAAAAAATGTTATCCTAATTTGTACAGAAAGCTTTTAACAGAAGCTGCACTAGTAAAGAGAAAAGCAGCTCTGATCAAAAGGATAAATGAGAAATTTTCTGAAAATTATAACTTAAATGATGTTGTACAAATATTATCTAAGGAGGTGTCTGCTGAGTTTGGCTTTGAGAATGTTATTTTTATTGAGCTTTTTCCAAGGCTTGAAGGTAAAGTAAGAATCAAAAGTGAGTATCAAAATTTTTCGTCAACTAATGGAGATAAGCTTATAAACATGGATGAGGATGATTTTAAACTGTTAACCGATACTATTTTTAAAAATAAGCCAAGTTTAGTAGTTGAGGATATAAATAACAGCAAGTTTTCTGAGCAATTTAAAAACAGTTGCAGTAAACATGAGATAAATTTTGTAGCTTTTTTTCCGCTAAGAGGTAAAAAAGAAGTATGGGGTCTTATTGCATTTGCAGGCAAATCGTACAGGCATCTTCATCCGCCTTTGGCGGAACTGTTAAGTAGTTTATCTAATGAAATATTTTTGATGATTAAAAATGCCAAGCTGCTTACAACTTGTGAAGCTTTGTTTGAAAGAGAAAGTATTCTTAAAAATATAACTAATAAAACTCTTAGCTGTAAAAATCTTACTTATGCTTTAAATAGCATATCAGAAGAAATAGCTAAGATTTTTGATATTGACATTGTAGCCATTAGGCTTTTTGACAAAACTTTGATGACTTTTTCAGATACATTGGGAGAATACAGACTAAGCGAAGATATACCTTCATTTAAGGGTAAATTTTTAAATAAAAAAGAGCTTAATGACTTTGTGTGGGATAAACTTTTCTTAAACTATGAGTCAATAATTATAGATGATGTTAACAAAGCAGATATTCCAGAAGAGATAAGGAATAGTCTTCAGGATCTTGAGGTGAGGTCTGTTGTCTTTTTTCCTATTTTATATAACGAAGAGCCAATGGCTACTATTTTTCTTGCAAGCATCAGAGGGACTTATTCCATTAGAAAAGAGTTGTATGAGTTTTTAATACCTATTGCCAATCAGCTGGCTGTTTGTATAAATCTTTTTGATACTAATGAACAGCTAACAAGGTCACTCCAGGTTGAAAAAACGACAAAAGAGTTGGTGTTTAAGCTAAAAGAAAATGATCACCATGACAAAATATTTAGCTCATTTTTAGAGCCGTCTCTGGAGTTGTTTGATGTAGAAAGAGCTTTGCACTTGCACCTTGATAGAGATAAAAATATTATTGTAAATCTTGAAGCTTTAAAAAATCATACTTTTTTAAGGCTTTTAGGAGAGCAGATTCTTGACTCAACTAATACAATGGAATTAGTTTATAACAGTAAAAAAATGATATGGGTGGTTAATAATATTGAAACAGATATAAATAATGAAAATTTTAAGGAATTTTTGGCAAAAAATAATATTCAGGCTTTTCTTGCTCATTATAATGCCTGTATATGCCCTGATTGCTTTCCTGATGACCCTGAAAAAAAGAATAAGTTTGCGATTAATCTTATATGTTCTTCTTGTCCAAGGATTTGGCATTCCTCTGATATTGAAAGCTATAGGCTTCTCGCTGAAACAATCACTTTGATTTATAGTCAAATGGCTCAAAAAAAAGAAATTGAATATACAAAGAAAACTTTTCTTGCAACACTAACCCATGACTTGAGAAGTCCTATAATTGGCGAGCAAAAAGCACTGGAGTATATAATCTCCAAAAAGCCGGAAACATCTTTGGGTAATTTTGTTGACTTTTTGCAAGATATTTATTACACAAACGAAGATTTACTTAATATTGTGAATAATATACTTATGGTTTATCACTATGAATCCGGTCAAATTTATTTAAATATTAGTGTGTGCGATGTTAAGGATGTAATAGATGCTTCTATTCGCTCAGTACACCACCTTGCAAAAGAAAAGAAAACAGTAATCAGCATAAACTGCGATGAGTCAATTCCCGCGCTTGGCTTGGATAAAAATCAAATCGCACGAGTTTTTACCAACTTGATAAGTAATGCGATAAAGCATAATTCCAGTAGTACCAATATAGATATTGAAGCTAAAAAATTGGATAATGAGATAAGTTTTTCCGTAAAAGATAATGGAAAAGGCATAGCTGAGGAAAACAAGGCAAGTATTTTTAGTAAATATCCTACCCGTAAAGGTCAAATTGGTACAGGGCTAGGATTATATCTTTCCAAACAAATTATTGAAGCTCACAACGGTAAAATATGGTTTGAAACAGAAGAAGACAAAGGTACTGACTTTATTTTTACTATTCCTTTGAATCTATAAATATATTTTAAAATAAATTTAAATTATCTATTTTTAATTTATTAAAAGCCTTTTGGGGAATATATTTAACCTTAAAACACCTTAAAATATCAAATGATAATAGTTATAAGCTATATTATACTTTAAATTTATCTAGAACCACCAGAACTCGATATACAATACTACAAAATATATATAGGAAAAAATTAAAAAATTATGAATAAAAAATACTTATTTAAGCTTTTTATATACGGGCAATCTGATGATTGTAAAAATACAATAAAAAACTTGAGAAACATATGTGAAGAAAAACTTCATGATGATTATGACTTAAAGGTCATAGACATTAAAGAAAATCCTGAAGAGGCCGAAGAAGAAAGACTAATAGCAGTTCCAACTCTCATTAGGGAATTGCCTGCACCCGAGAGAAGGATAATAGGCAACTTAAAAGATAAGGATAAGGTTCTGGCGGCTTTAGATCTTATTGAATAACTTGTAAAAAGAGGTTAACTATGGAAAAAACTTATTTTAGCGCAGCCGAAAACGAAGTTAAAAAGGTAAAAACGCATATAGAAGGTTTTGATCAAATATCACGAGGGGGAATCCCATACCATAGAAATACGTTAATTGCAGGTACATCCGGTTGCGGAAAAACTATTTTTGCAATGCAATTTTTGGCTAACGGGATTACTTGCGATAACGAAAATGCAGTATTCGTAACTTTTGAAGAACCACCGGAAAACATAGTAGAAAATATGAGGTCTTTTAACTGGGATATAAGAAAATGGGAAGAAGAAGGAAAGTTTATTTTTGTTGATGCTTCCGTGTCTCATGAGCCCCAGCCAACAGGTGAATACAGTTTAATAGCACTATTGACACGCATTGAAAATGCTATTAAAAAGGTTAATGCCACTAGAGTGGCGATAGACTCACTAGGATCGCTTCTATACCAATTTCAAAATGACAGGATTATCAGACGAGAACTAATTATACTGGTAAACAGATTAAAACAACTTAATGTAACAGTAGTTATGACCGCAGAAAGAATAAGTGAATACGGTGAAATTTCAAGATACGGGATTGAAGAATTTGTTTCTGATAATGTAATTATTTTAAGAAACAATATTATCGAGGAAAAAAGGCGTAGAACTGTTGAAATATTAAAATATCGAGGAGCTTTTCATCAAAAAGGTGAATATCCTTTTACGATTCTTCCAAGAAAGGGTATAGTAGGGACTTCTCTGACTACACTAAAAATGAATCAGCCGGTATCCGCAAAGCGTATTACATCAGGTGATAAAAAACTTGACAGAATGTGTAATGGCGGCTTTTTAAGTGGGTCAATCGTTTTAATATCTGGAGCCACCGGAACAGGTAAAACACTTCTGGTAACAGAATTTTTAAAAGGTGGTGTAGAAGCAAATGAAAAAAGCTTATTATTTGCTTTTGAAGAAAGTAAAGAACAAATTGTGAGAAATGCCAGCGGGTGGAATATTGATTTAAACGAGATGGAAAAAACCAATAAGCTAAGAATAATTGCGTTATACCCGGAAGTCTTAAATCTTGAAGAACATCTTATTGAAATTAAAACTCATATTGAGAATTTTAAGCCGGATAGAATAGCCATAGACAGTTTATCTGCACTTGAGAGAATGTCATCACCTACAAGTATTACAGAGTTTGTAATAGGACTTACTTCTTTTATTAAAGAAAAACAAATTAGTGCATTGATAACCATCAGTGCGCCCACTATCATGGGTGCAGGAACTATAACAAGTGCTCATATTTCTACTATTACCGATTCTATAATTCTTTTAAGGTATCTTGAATATAGAGGTTGTGTAAAACGTGGTATTACGATATTAAAAATGCGTGGATCATTCCACGACAGAGAAATAAGAGAGTTTTCAATAGATGACAAAGGTATACATATTAAGAAACCGTTCAAAAATATCCAGGGTATACTTAGCGGACACCCAGTTGAATACATGTATGACGTTGTAGTCAACGAAAGAGGGGTGTCTAAAGAAGTTTCTAATATTCTGGATAATTGAAATATTAAATATTAAAACAAAGAGGCTGTCCAATACTCAAGGGCAGCCTCTTTGTTTTAATATTTAAATTATCTTATTTTAATGCGTGTTCAACTGTTAGTGCTTCTTTAGCTTCTTCTTCCAGCTTGTTAAAAATTTCTTCTACAGAAAGAATTTCATTGTATTTTTCTATATTGCCACCGGAAAAGAATAAGCCTTCATCGAGATTACCTTTTTGTGCTTGATGTAGAGCATTCATAATACAGAATGATCTACTGCATTTTTTTAGGCAACTTTTACAATATTTGGAAGCTACAGGTTCACCATTTAAAAATTTTTCTACAAACTTGGTTTTAATAGCCCTAGCGGTAAGTCCAACTGGACTTTCTATTAAAACTAAATCTTTAGATTTTGATTTAATATATAATTTTTTAAATTCTTCAGCTACTTCACATTCTTTGCTTAAAACAAATCTGGTTGCCATTTGGACACCATTGCAACCAAGTTTAAGCATTTCAATAATATCTTTACCTGATGTTATACCACCAGCTGCTATAATAGGAATATTTTTCTTAAAATATCCTTCTGTAGCTGCAAGAGCATTTTTTATTTCTGGAATTAAGTCTCTAATAATTTTGCTAGTACCTAAATGTCCACCAGCTTCACCACTTTCAACAATAATTCCACTAGCTCCAAGCTTTTTAGCGATAACAGCAAGTTTGGTAGAACTAACAATGGGTATAATAGGAATATTATATTCCTGTCCAACACTAAATATATCTCTGGAGAATCCCGCTCCAAAGATAACCAGATCAATACCTTCATTCATAGCAGTGTGTACAAGATCTTTAAAATCTCTAGCTGCAAACATTATATTTATAGCAAGTAGCCCATCGTTATTCTGCATTAGCTCTCTTGCTTGTTTTATTTGTGCTATTAGCTCGTCTTTAGTTAAACCTGACGCAGCAATAACACCTACTCCGCCACAATTTGCCACAGCTGCAGCAAGTTTTGCAGTGCTTACTCGAATAGCCATACCACCTTGTATAATAGGCTTAATAGCTTTTAGAGATTCATTTATATTTAGCGTTGGAAATATCATTATTAATTCTAACTTTCATAATTTATTAAAGTAAAACAAGAACCATTATACTAATCAATTCTCTAACTGGTTACATCCCATTTTCCGCAGGAACCTCCCCATCTTGCAATAATATTTCCTTTAACTTCTTTAGGAGTTTTGGGATTAGGGATTTCCGGCTCTCCTTGCAGAATTGTAATAACTTCACAGGAGTTTGAGCAATCATTACATTCGTGTGTTAAAGAATTAAAGCTAAATTCGCTAACCTCCCAGCCTTTAAATTTGGTTGGGGTGTTTGTAAACTCATAATTTTCCATTGAAAGTAACCCTGCACCTATTGCACCCATTGTTTGATGATTTTCAGGAACTATAACTTCAAGACCTAAAGCCTCTTCAAAAGCTTTAACCATACCTATGTTAGTTGCTACACCACCTTGAAATACAACAGGCCCCAAAATTTCTTTACCCAATGCAAGGTTACTAAGATAATTTCTGACTAATGCTTGACATAGTCCAAATAGTAAGTCAGGAATCGGATAGCCAAGCTGTTGTTTATGAATTAAATCACTTTCTGCAAAAACGCCACATCTGCCTGCTATTCTTGCAGGTGATTTTGAATCAAGTGCAGTTGGACCAAATTCATTAATTGGAACGTTTAATCTGCTTGCTTGTTGGTCGAGAAAACTACCGGTACCAGCTGCACATACTGTATTCATTGCAAAATCAGTTACTATTCCATCTCTTAATAATATAATTTTGCTGTCCTGTCCGCCTATCTCTAAAATAGTTTGAACACCAGGTACATTAATACTAGCTGCAACAGCATGAGCTGTTATTTCATTTTTTATAACATCAGCTCCTACTAATGCTCCAGCTAGATTTCTACCACTTCCGGTAGTACCAACGCCTAAAACCTCATATTTATCATCTAGTTTTTCTAAAAGACTAATCATACCTTTTTGTACAGCTATAACAGGCTTACCAGCTGTTCTTAGCATTGTACTTTGTATATAATTCCCTTGTTCATCAACTAATGCCAGTTTTGTTGTAACCGAGCCAACATCTATACCCAAGAATGCTTTTTTTGACATTATATTTTTATCTCCACTAAAAAAGCTTTAAAACATATTTATTTACCTCATAACAAAAATACGCAAAACATACTTATATGTAAAGTGATTAATGTTAAATTAAATAACAATAGCTAAATTGTAAAAATTTTAATACAAAAAAATACAAGAATTATTTCAATTATACTTCAAACTGATTTTAAATTTTAAAAAAAAACAAGCAAACTAAGTAAAGATTTACTCCCTAATTACTTTACAAAGCAATTAATATTGTTTTTAATAAAAAAGATTATTAATTTTACAGATAAATAAAAATATTTATGTAAACTCATTCTATACTGGCATATAGCCCCATGGGTTAAACTTATTTAAGATAAACATTGTACAAAAAATTTAAATGGTGAATAAACTATATCAAATCTAAGATACTTTATTGTTGCGCAGCATAATATTTTAAGTTAACAGTTAAAGTTTCTTAAAGATAAATAAAAATTAGACAATTATTAATGTTCAGTTCATTTATTAATAATGACGAAAAGTAGAAAAGGGTAGGAATTTAATGGGAAAATCAAAATTAACATTATTTATTTTTGCAGCTCTTATTTTAGGCGTATTATTTGGCTGGTTGGTACCGGACACTGCAGTTCAATTAAAACCATTAGCTGATCTCTTCTTAAAAATGATTAAAATGATCATTGCTCCATTGCTATTTGCAACACTTGTTGTAGGCATTGCAGGGCATGGCTCATCCAAAGGTTTAGGAAAAATTGGATTAAAAACAATCATTTATTTTGAAATAGTAACTACAATAGCCTTGATAATAGGGTTAGTCACCGCAAATTATTTTCAGATTGGTAAAGGTTTTACATTGCAAGCATCCCAGCAAGGACTGGAAGACCTTAACAAACTAACTGAAAATGCTGCGCACCATGGTGGTCATGGAATGAATACATTTGCTCCACCTGAATCCTTCTCGGATATTATAGGGCATTTTATGCATATGTTAGTGGAAATGGTGCCTACTAGTGTAGTAGAAGCAATGGCAAACGGAAATATTTTGCAGATTGTTGTATTTGCTGTATTTTTTGCTTTGGCTTTATCAGCTGTCGGAGAAAAGGGACGTCCTGTTATTCAATCGCTTAATTCTTTAGCAGAAGTAATGTTTAAGTTCACAGAATATGTAATGTTCTTTGCTCCAATGGGTGTGTTTGCTGCTATTGCAACAACAATCGGTCAGAATGGAATTGGCATTATCGCTGAATATGCAAAATTGATTGGTGTTCTTTACTTAGCTTTAGCTATATTTGTAATTTCAGTATTAGTTGTGGTCTGTTCCATAGTAAAAATACCATTCTTAACTTTAATAAAAGCAGTAAAAGATCCGGCTGTACTCGCATTTTCAACAGCAAGCAGCGAGGCTGCATTGCCAAAAGCAATGGAAATAATGGAAAAATTTGGTGTTCCTAAAAGGATAGTTAGTTTTGTAATGCCAACAGGCTATACTTTCAATCTTGATGGTAGTACTTTGTATTTATCTCTTGCTACTATATTTGTTGCAAACTTATCAGGTGTAGAGTTATCAGTTGGTCAGCAAATTATGATAATGTTAGCTTTGATGCTAACAAGTAAAGGTATTGCCGCAGTACCAAGAGTTTCATTGGTTGTATTAACAGCAACATTAATGAGCTTCAATATTCCAATAGCTGGTGTGGCTGTTTTACTAGGTATTGATCAATTATTAGATATGGGTAGAACTACTGTAAACCTTATCGGTAATTGCGTAGCAACCGTTGTAGTTTCCAGATGGGAAGGCTGCTTTAATTTCGATAGGATGAAATCATTTGCTGCCAATAAAGATAATACCTTGGAATCAGAATTTGAGGAATTTAAGCTAAAAGTTGATAATGAACATATTGAGCAAAAAATAAAACAGGTAAGTAAAACTGAAGAACCTGAGCAAATAAATGTTTAGTTAAAATTTAAATATAGTTATAAAATAAAAAACACCCCCCAGGGATTGATCTGAGACCCAAAAACTGGACAGATTAAAAAAAGACCTAAGCAACAAGTAAATGATCTCTGTATTGAACAGGGGTCATTTTCTTTAGGCTCCAT
>JANQLL010000069.1 GCA_028280605.1 Candidatus Gastranaerophilales bacterium | reverse complement strand
TTTTTGTACTTACGAGGGAATAAGTTTTCTTTGCCAAGTTTATTAAGCCCTCTGAGTTTGTTTTAAAGCTTTCACGGTCAGATCCGGGCTTTCTTGCATTCCATTTTTTTGCTGCCCTTCTTTCTTCTACGCTTTCTATAATGTTCATTGCAAAGGATTGAAGCCCCATATTAATAAATTCCATCTTTTGTATCAGAAATTTACTCCAGTTGCCTGTGCGCATTATGTGCATATATTCTTTGCCAACAGTGTCGAATTGCATTTCTGAGGTTTTGACTGCTTCGAGGAGGCGGTCTTTATAACCCATCAAGTCAACATTCTTGGCAAAACGACGCAACAGGACAATTTTGTTACGCAGTCTGTAATACAGAATTGATGCGTATTTATCGTTGTCTTTTTGGCATGTGTCTTCAGTTTTTACGCTTTGTTTTTCCAATGCAACATGACCTCAATATTTTATACTACTTTTTTATTTATTTAATATATATTATATCAATTTCTAAATTTTAATGCACGCCAGATTTTGGATTATCCGAAAAAAGGGCTACTTTATTAAATTATTGTTACATTTGATTTTTAAATTATAAGAATTATAAGAATTGCTATCAGTAAAATTTTTATTTATAATATTTTGCGTGAACTTTGAAAATAAAGTTAATCCTCTAAGCGTTTTTTTAAACTTTTATTAATAGCAAATTATTTTGTTATTATTTTAGCTGCGAATTATTCTATAACTTTTCCGTTAAATAAGTCTTTAACAATTCTAGCCTGCTCTCCCAGCTCAATAAACACAGGTGCATCATTTATAGAATCCAGTTCTTGTTCTACTTCTTTGCCTAAAGGTTCTTTAGGCTTTGTTGATACAACGATTTTTTCCTCTTGAACTTTAGTCATTTTTTGTGCGGGTGGATTGTCGACTTGTGGTGGACTTGCAGCAGGAGCCGATCTTTGCTCAGGAGCAGATGTAGGTGGTTGCGCTACTTGATTTTTTAAAACTTCATCATCCTCCGGCAAAGGTGTTCTTACAATAATTCTTGGAATGCAGCCAAATAATTGCATGGCAGCTTTTTCCAGCGGATCTATTTTAGCCTTTGATTGAGCTTTTTTTACAAAATTCTCACTGGCGAAAGTTATTACAATTTTTTCAGTGTTAACTTCTATAGGCTTTGACAAACTAAAGAAAAACATTCTTGATGGGACACTTTCAATATGTTCAAGCAGATTTTTCCACGTCATAGTTAAAGGCTGATTGTTTTGCACTGTTGTTTGAATTTTAGGCTCAGGAACGGTATTTTGCGGTGGAGCTTGATTAAAGTCAGGTTTGACAACAGCTTCTGGTTGTCTTGTCGGTGGAGGTGTGTATTGTGGTAAAGTTGGCGCTGGTGGCGCGCTTTGCATCGGCATTGGATTATTACCGCTAATAAACTGCTCCAGCTTTTCTATTCTGACTTCTAAATCTTTTATAACTTGAATATCATTTCTAAAGCAAATATTAATAAGTGCCACCTCTAGCCATAAATGCTGCTGAGTAGTGGTTTTTAAAGTTCTTTCCGCTTCTGATAATTTTTCTATTATTTGTGCTATTTCTATGATTTCGTATTTTTTTGATTGGTCTTTAAGTTCGTTTAATGCTTGTTCAGAGGCATCTACCAAGTTTTTTAAACTTTGTGCATCACCGGCAGTGCTGACCAACATCATATTTCTAAAATGATTAATTAATTCTTTTACAACTTGTGACGGCTCATTTCCCATTTGAACCAAATGATCAATAAGCGAAATAAGCTCATTAGAATCCTTGTCCGTAAGTGCATTAGATATTTTTAAAAGTAATTCTTCAGAAATACTGCCAAGTAATCCTAAAATATCCTCTTCGTTAACGGTTTTTTCATCGCTTACCAGCATACTGGCCTGATCCAGAAGGCTAAGAGCATCCCTCATGCCGCCAAAAGATCTTTTGGCGATAATATTTAATGCTTCATCAGATATGTTAATGTTTTCAAGCTCAATAATATGCTTCATTCTCTCAACAATAAGAGGTGCTTGAATTCTTCTTAGGTCAAACCTTTGACATCGGCTTATAATAGTATTTAAAACTTTGTGTGCTTCTGTGGTGGCTAAAATAAATACCAGGTTCGGCGGAGGTTCTTCAAGGGTTTTTAATAATGTATTAAAGGCCTCTGTTGTGAGCATGTGAACCTCATCTATGATATAAACCTTAAACTTGCCTGATGCTGGCACAAATTGCACCTTTTCGAGCAAGTTTCTGGCATCTTCTACTTTTCGGTTGCTGGCAGCGTCAATTTCAATTACATCTATAGATGTACCGCTTGTTATATCCAGACAGTTTGAGCATTCTCCGCAGGGTGTAAGCGTTGGGCCGTTTTTGCAATTAAGCGATTTTGCAAAAATTCTTGCAGTTGAAGTTTTACCGGTACCCCTGGGGCCGGTGAATAAATAAGCATGCGCAATTTTGTTTAAATTAATAGCATTAGACAATGTTTTGACAAGTGCTTCTTGTCCGACAAGGTCAGCAAAGCTTTGCGGCCTGTATTTTCTATATAAAGGAATGTAATTTTGCGTCATCGTCCCAGCTTAATTATATTTATTCAAAACAGTTGTATACTTATTATTATATAATAAATATAATATAATAACTGTAAGAAAAGTTAGTTAAGTAGAGAGCATAGAATGAAAAGCATTATAAAACCTAAAAAACTAAAGCCAGGTGATACTATTGGGGTTTTAGCGCCCGCAGGTGCAATAAATCCAGATACTGATTTGGATTTGATTAAATATTATTTTGAAAAAAAAGGTTATAAAGTAAAATTTAGCAAATCAATAAAAGAGCAAAAAAATTATCTGGCGGGAGATGATGAAAAAAGAGCCGCTGACTTAATGAGCTTTTTTATGGATGAGGAAGTATCCGCAATATTGTCTGTCAGAGGGGGGTATGGCTCAGTTAGGCTGATAAAACACCTTGATTTTAATGTTATCAAGCAGCACCCTAAAATTTTTGTGGGGTATAGTGATATAACTTTTTTATTAAATGCTATTAATAAGTTAACAGGATTGGTTTGTTTTCACGGGCCTATGGCAATACCGGATTTTGGGATAAAAGATATATGTGAATATACAGAAACAAGCTTTTTTGAAATTTTAGAGGGCAAAGCAGAGTTGCCTTTTAAGTATAAAAATACTGAAGAAACTTTTTGTATAAAATCAGGTGAGTGCGAAGGTGAGTTATCAGGCGGCAATTTGGCTATAGTTCAAACTTTGATTGGCGCTGAATATATGCCTGATTTAAATGGCAAAATACTTTTGCTGGAAGACATAAATGAACCTTTGTATAAGCTTGACAGGATGTTGATGCACCTGAAAATCACTGGTGTGTTTGATGATATAGCCGGTTTGTTATTTGCCGGGTGTACAGGTGTTGAGAAAAAGGATGAGCTTGTTGCGCTGATAGATGAAATAACAAATGAATATAATTTCCCGATTGCTTATGGCTTCCCTGCCGGCCATGACAGGAGCAAAGCTACTTTGCCGCTGGGGATTAGGTATAAGTTTAATGCGACTGATGCTTCTTTAATACTGAGGGATAAATATTTAGAAAAATAACAAAAAAATTTTTCATCTAAGATATGAAAGAATAGCCCCCTTGATAGGGGGTTGGGGGTAGATAAAAATTTAAAAAGAGCAAGACTTCAGCCTTGCTCTTTGCTATAATTATTCAATTTTAAGCAACAGGGTCAATCAGCGAATTGTAAACCATCATCTCTTACATAGTGTACGTATTCCATCAATGAATTTAAGTTAATTTTCCATCTCTTTGGACTGTATTTAGCGTTTGATGATCTTTTTTCTGTTGATTGTGATAATTTGTGCTTGATTCTTTCTGCTGCTTTCATTCAATTTTCTCCACTAAGCTAATACTTACTAACATGTTAGAATCTGATAAACTTAAATAAAATTATTTTATCCGTTCATTAACCTCCTTCTACTATCTGCTACGTACTTGATAATTAATTGCTTGACTTCGTTTTTTTTTGTTTTAAGATATAAGTGTAAGAAAAACAATTAATTAAATATTCTATTAGCGAAAAAATTTATTTAGTAACTAATCTGATTTTTTTAGTCTACCACAAATAAGTGACTAGTGCAATAGTTATTATATAAATTTTTTAATATATTTTAAAGTTTCCTATACTTTAGTATTATAATTAAAGTTCAAGTATATGTTTAGTAATTATTAAGCGTTATTCTTGTATTTAAAGTACATTACAAGCTCTGCAAAAACTAATAAAACATTAAAAACATATAATATTAAAATAATATCAAACGAAAATATTACTTTATGTACTACTCCAAAAATGTAGCCCATTAATATTAATGATATAAATTTCGCGCTTTTTCCCTTTACGTTTTTGGTTTTATATGTCTTTAGCACTGCAAAGGGCCAGCTTGCACCAAAGCACATTAGCATAAAAGCTTCGAATACGCTCATTTGTTTTTCCTATTTCACCTGTAATACATAATATTATTATATTTTAAATAATTTGATAAGCAATTAAGAAGGATTTTCTCTTTGTTTTTTTATTGCCATGGGTTTAGATTTGATATCACCTAAAAATGAGGAGTAAAGCTCATTATTTTTATTTGTATTTAATGTATTTATTAGTGATTTTGTTTTTTCAAATTGGTTTATTTGCTCTTTGGGTTTGTTCTTTTTATCCAAGCCTAACTTCCATTTTTTTGTTTTGAGGTTGGTTTGAATTTTATTTAGGTATGGAATGCCAACACCGAGCATAAGGCAAGAGTTTGCTATTCCAAACATCAACGCATTATTTAATTTTCCTATATGTTCTTTACCCAATTCTCCATGGCTTTTTAGCGCTGTTTTATCAGAAATAAGGTGACCAAGCTGCTTGAAAAAGTTTTTTTCAGGACATTTTTTAGTGAAGTTGAATAATGGGTTATTAGCAATTTTACCGGCGGAAGCTGCAGCCCATGCTTTTGATGCTAATCCGCCCAGGCATAACCAACTGAAGTAGGATGCTGTATCTCTTATCATTGTTTCTCTTAGTTCATTTTCATCAGATGATGCTATTATACGTCCCATAATAATGGTACTGAATACAGCTCTGATTTGGTTCATAGATGGATATGGATTTGTAAACTCTAATTTTTTGGCAAATTCAGTTAAGCCTTTTTTATTTAGAACTTTAAGTGGATTTTTGTGGCCTGAAATTAGTGTAAGCGGCAACATTGCAAATCCTGCGACAGATGCTAGTTTTGCGACGAATAACTTTGGCTTGAACTTTTTCTTTTCTTTTTTATTTGAATTTTTGGCAATGTTTTTATCATAATCAGCATAGCCAACAAATCCGTCACATCCTGTTCTTCGTTTAGTTAACCATCTGTTAACAAATTGTAATGAGACACCAACTGAAGCTGCTGTGCCCAATGCAATAAGAGACTTGACTTTTGAAAGTTTTTGCAAGAATTTTGCAGCATCATTTCTTGCAATTTCACTAACATTAGCCAATGATTTTCCGCTTGAAACAATGTTATTAAACAGATCTTTAAGGTTAGTACGTATTTCTCCCGATGCCCCAACTTTAGATGCATCTATTTTTAGATTCTTTTGGACACCGGAACTCTCTATAAATTGTTTCATTGCTGCTTCAGTATGTGTCTTAATATCTTGTTTATTTTGAGACTTTACAGCATTGTAGAGCTCTTTGGCAATGGATTCTCTATCTTTCTGACCTAGCTTGTCTAAGGCCTTCCATCCGGTATTACCGTCGCCGTTAAGTCCTTTGGTATGTTCTAATATTTGTTCTATCCAAGCGTGTCCATCTTTACCATTTTTATTAATAGCACTGTTTATTAGCTTTAATTGTTCACTATTAGCCCATGTGTCCGTATTTACCTTATGTTTATTGGCAGACGATTTCCCGGCTACATAAGCAGCGCCTCTAGCTGTAAGTCCCGGCAAAAATAAATCTACAAAAGCACTAAAGCACTCCCTAAAAAGAGTTTCTGAACCGGCAAAAACATTTCTGCTCATATCAATCCAAGTTCGGGGAAGAATCATTGCAAAAACATCTCGACCAAAGACATCGACTAATACGTTTTGATCACAAGCCCTCATCGATTCAGTATAGCCTTTATTAGCAAGTTTTATAGGATGAAAACCTTTAAAGGCAACCTGTTGATTTTGCTCCTTAGGATTATTTATAGTATTACTCAGATTATTAGTATTTCTTGAGTTTCTAAAATTCGGCTTAAGTTCCAATGTCACTAAAGTCTTTCCCCCCTACCGGAATACTACAATGATATCTAGGTAATATCAGATTGCTCTCTATTAATTTAAACCACAAAAAAAAAATAATTGCTTTTTTCACATAAGATTGTTTTTTTAATTTTTTTTAAAATTCTATAAACAAGTGTGTAAAGTACAAGTATTATCTGAAATTTTATCCGTGATTAAAATGTTAAGTTTTTTTAAATTTTTATTAAAATTATGGCTTTCTCTATTTCTAATTTGTATCAATTTGTTTCATAATTTTGTTTATACAAAATACATATGCTTGTCATTAATTTGTGTTCTGATTATTCTTTATCTTGAGTATAATGTATTTTCATGTACTAGAGAGTAAATCGAGTTTATACATAGAATGAAAAAAAATATAAAAAAACAGGTTAAAATATTTTCTTTTATTGTCTTGTTAGCCATATTTATAATGCTTTGCCTTTTTTATAAGAGTATAACTGCTGATATTTATTATCAATTAGCTGAATATAATGCGAAAAATGGTAATTACAAAACGGCTTATGAGTATTTAGATAAAGCAATACAATTTGATAAAAAAGAAAAATATTATGTAAAAGCCTCGGAGTTTTTGCTAGAATTGCCTCAGAGCGTAAATGTCCAAAAAGAGCTATTTGAATTTCAGCAATCTGACAGGGTAAATGTTTATACATCCAAGATAAATAAAGAGCTGTACAATATCTATTACAGGACAATTAAGGGATTGGAAAAAAATTATATACATAATGCCACATATCAGGGGAAAATTTTAAGGTGGAATAATGAAAAGGAGACCATTAAAATCTTTTTTGGTTCAAATGTTGATAGGGGAGTACCGGCTTATTACCCTAAAGAAATATTATCAGCTTTTAAGCAATGGGCTAATCTTTTAAATTTAAAATATAGTATTACTGAGGCATATGAAGAGGCTCATATTAAATTTATATTTTCTGATGACTTGATTTCTGCCAAGGACAAAAAGTTAGTTAACTATGGACTGACAATACACAATATAGAAGAAGATATACTTAATGATGTTGTTGTAAAGCTGATTGTGTCTTATAAAAAAAAGTATTTAACAAAAATACAGCTGTACAATGTTGCTTTGCATGAAATAGGGCATGCTTTAGGCATAGCAGGACATAGCTTGAACAAAAAAGATGTTATGTATCCTATTACACAGGATATCAAAAGATCTAAATATACAGGGCGTTTGAAAAGAAGAAAGTTAAGATTTTCTCAGCGAGATATAAATACTATAAAGTTATTGTATAGAATTCATCCTGATATATCTAATATTGCAGATAATTCAAATGAGTCTAAGCTTGCCTATAGTCAAATAATATTGGGTAATAAACAAGTTATATTAAAGAATAAATTGAAAGAAGCAAAAAATTATATAGATATGGCACCTAAAAGCCCTGCAAGTTGGATGTTTGCAGGTAATATTGCTACAGATAACGGCATGTTTCATGAGGCGTTACAACATTATGATAAGGCATTATCTTTGTCTTGCACAAAGTTTGATAAGTCAAATTTGTTGTACAATATTGCATTTGTGCATTTTAAGCTACTTAATTATGATCAAGCTATTAATTATTTAAATAAATCCATTGCGGCAAATCCTAATACATTACATAGTAAAGAATTATTAGCTTATATTTATTTAAAACAGAATAATCCGGTAAGTTCTGAAAAGCACTATAAGGAATTAATTAGGAAAAAACCTTCTAATATTGATTACTCTTACAATTTAGCTACATTATACGTTCATAATTTTAAATTGATAAAAGCGGCTCAAGTCACAAAAGAACTTTTAGTGCATAATCCCGGCGCCAAAAGTAATCCTAAGGTTAAAACACTCATTACTTTGGTTTATTTATTTATGCTTATTATATAAAAGATTAATTAAATATTTTTTATTTTGGGCTTATAGTAAATTTTATATTTTATTTTGTATAATAAAATTTTTAATAATTTTTTATTATATTTTCTAAAATTTACTTACTAAAAAATTATGTTATTGTTATTATAAAAAGTAAACTATTGGGATAGAGAAATCTATTAATTAATCTTTAAAACAGGTAACGGAGTAAAGAATGACAAATTCAACACTAATCAAAGAAGAAGAAGTTTTAGAACACGAAATTAACCAAGAGAGTACAATTATAACTCCTTGCCAAGCCCATAAATCCAGAAATGCATTTAATTTGTCAAGAATGCGTTATTTTGGTCACTTAATTGGTGGAATAAAAACAGCTTTGTATAGTAGATTTATCTCTAAAAGACCAAGACCGTTTACTTTCTCGCATATGGTTACAAGTATATGTAACTGTGATTGTGATTTTTGTTATTGGAAACATTGTCAAGGCAAATACGATTTATCTTTAAGTACAATACAACGAATATACAAAGAAGCTAGGCAAGAAGGCTATATGAACTGCATTTTATGGGGTGGTGAGCCTTTAATGCGAGATGATATTACAGAAATTTGTAAAGCAGCGCATGATAATGGCTTATATACTAAAATAGCTACAAATGGTTGGTTTTTAGAAGAAAATCCTGATTTTGCAAAATATACAGATTTAATCTTTACTTCTTTAGACGCAATTGGTGAAAAGCACGAAAGTACGCGTGGTTATTTAAAAGGCTTATATGAAAGATCTATTAGGGGTATAGAATATCATAAAAAGCATTCGCCGCACGTGAGAATATATGTTTGTTGTACTGTATCTAAAGCACATCCTATTGAAGATATTATAGAAGTAGCTGAGCTATGCAAAGAAATGGACATTTTGTTATACCTTACTGTAAACAAAAGTAATCAGTGTTTTGAAAAAGGTGAAGATAACTCAAAAGAACTTGAATATAGCGCAGATGAATTATCTGATATATTTAAAAGGCTTAAATCTATGAAACAACAAGGATATCCGATTAGGAATTCTTATTATTTTATGGATTATTTGATTGAAAAGAAAAATTATTATGAGTGTCATTGGCCTAGAATAGCTACAGTAATGTATTCTAACGGTGATTTATTAAGATGTTATGATAGAAAGCCATTCTTGAATATTGCAGATCGACCTCTTGGTGAAGCTTTAAGATCACAAGAATTTATTGATATGGCTAATGAGTGTAAAGATTGTAAGTTGGCATGTGTTGGTAATTATGCGCTTGATGCGTCTGGATTATGGAAATTTGAGTGGCAAGCTATTAAATCAATTGCAGAAATAGCTATCACATAAGTGAATTAAAAGTATAATGGGCAAGCGAGTCGGCATAGCCGACGAAAAGCGAGCCCAGATAAAGAATAGCCCCCTTGTTAGGGGGTTGGGGATAGATTTAAAAACAATTAAATAAAAAACGCACGGTATGAAAAGTGCGTTTTTTATTATTTATAAAATTTTAAACTATTTTATAGATCTTTATTGCCGGACTTTTCAGTGATTTCTTTAGTAATAACTTTGTCAATAATGCCGTAGTCTTTGGCAACTTGTGCAGGCATGAAAAAGTCTCTTTCTGTATCTTCTTGAATTTTGCTTAGTTCTTGACCTGTCATTTCTGCCATTAATTCATTCATTTGTTTTTTAATACGCTCAATTTCATTAGCTTCAATCATAATATCTGTAGCTTGACCCCTAGCGCCACCGGAAGGTTGATGTATCATTACTCTGGCATTAGGTAAAGCCATACGTTTCCCGGGTGTTCCTGCTGCCAGTAAAAAGGCTCCCATACTACAAGCTTCGCCCAGGCAGATTGTGTTAATATCAGCTCTAATATGTTTCATTGTGTCATATATAGCCATACCTGCCGTAATATAGCCACCGGGGCTATTAATGTACAGCATTATATCTTTTTCAGGATTTTCTGCATCCAATAAAAGTAACTGCGCAACTATAGAATTTCCAACTTCATCATCAATAGGAGTGCCTAAAAATATAATACGCTCTCTTAAAAGTCTGGAAAAGATATCAAAAGATCTTTCACCCCTGCTTGATTGTTCAATTACTGTTGGAACATAGTTTAAAATTGTATTGATATCCATAGTTTAGAACCTCTCGATGGAATAATATACTGCTATTTAATAAATTTAAGATTATCGCTTTTTTATAGAATACTATATTAATTATTATATTGCAAAATGTTAAGAAAATTAAGTAATTTTTTTTATTTGGCTTATTTAAGATTACAGTATTTGCTCTGTTGCTTAACGCTAAACTATATATTAAATTAAGTATTATTAAAGTTTCCATTACATTATATTGACAGTTAGTTAACATTATGAAATAATTTAAATATATATTTTATATATTAAGTGGTGTAAATCTTTACTTTAAAAAATTAAACTTATATTATACTTACTCAAAAGCCCTTCAGGTTAAGCATTTTGTAATGTAACTAATTTTAAAAGGTATAGCCTTAAAAGAGTAATCTGAAATTCAATTGATAAGCAGTATATAAACTATAAATAATGAGTAGTATAAGTACTTGAGATAGCTTAAATCACTTCATAAAATTAGAGGGTGAGGTTTGAGCTATTTGTTATAGTATGGGATTAAACTCAAAAATATACTTTAATATACTTTAGCGGCGTAAAATGCACATACCAAATTTAGCAAAAAGTATGAAATTAAGATAATAGTGTTATTAGGAGAAATATATGAATGTAAATTTAAAATTTGCAAGACCGAAATCTTACAAAGGTTTTACGTTAGCAGAAATGCTAACCGCATTAATTGTTATATCAGTTATGATAGCTGTAACAATGCCGGTTTTTACTATGAGAAAAAGTTCTGAAGCTAGAATTGATGCAGAAGCTCAAGAATGTGTGGTCAAAGAAAACGGTGATTCCAGCAAAGCGATTTGTGCAGGTGCAATTGACAGATGTAAAAGAAATGTAATGAATACCTGTGGCACCCTGGAAAGATATGTTGATTATGAAGATAATGGCACAGATAATGATGAGCTGAGCAGTTTAAGAATATTAAGAGATACTTGTGAGGAAGGTGGGAAGAATGCATGTGATACATTCATTGATAGATGTATACGTGAGAAAAATCTTTGTGACCTAACTGATGGTCCTGAAGCTATCAAACCTGACGGTGAGATGGATTTGCAATATTTTCTTAAGCAACCCATTGAATCATCTAATTTAGGAACAATTTATATATATGAACAAATAGACAACTTTTACCGTCAAGGTGTTCCTCAGATAGTAGACGCTGTAATAAAAAGTTGTGAAAATGGTGCGGATTCAGGCTGTGCACTATTAGTTAATTACTGTACTCAAGAAAAAGAAGCAGCGGCATGTGAAGCGCTTATTACCGGCTGTAATAACGGTCATGAAGGTGCTTGTAAGCACGGATATATTAACAATTTAAACAGATCATGTCTTGATATTAAAAATATATTAAACACTAATGATAACAAACCATATGGGCTAAGTTACGATGTGGAAGGCACAAACTCAAATGCTTATTGCGACATGACAAATGACGGCGGCGGATGGACTCTATTAATCAAAGCCAATGGCAGTTCAGAGAACTTTGATTTTAACTCACTGCTCTGGACTAGTGATAATACATTAAATGATGATGAAACTGATTTAACCAAAGGTGCAAGTGATCACACCGCAGATGAACATAAAAATTTAGCGTTCTCACACGTTCCGTTTGATCAAATAAAAATAGTTTTTCACACCCCGATAACAAACAATGACGGAAAGACTCTATTGCTTGATATAAGCGGAAATAACTTAAAAAGTTTATTTCAGGGCGGAACTATTGAAAAAACAGTAGGAATATCAACCTGGGCAAGCTTTATAAGTCCGAGTTCCACTGGCAGCTCTTTGCAGAAAAATTGCCATAGAGAAGGCTTAAATGCTATGGATGACATTGCAAAGCACGCACGTGTAAGAATTGGGATAATAGGAAACCAGGAAAGTAATTGTCACACGCCTGATAGTTATATAGGCGTAGGTGGCACTTATGACCACTGGCAGTATAATAAGCCTGTAACCGTTGGAAATTATTGTGATAAGCGATACAGCTGTTACTATTTTAATGGATCAGGTAATCCTACAAGTAAAGATAATACCGGAAAAAACGTGGCATCTTTTGCATACATATATATTAAATAGAAAATAAGGATAAAATAAAATGAAACAAAGAAAAGGTTTTACTCTAGTAGAAGGGTTATTTATATTATTGTTGACAAGTGTAGCTTTGGCACTGACTTTTCCTATGGTTACAAAGCTATCTGCAACAAAGTCGAATTTGGATAACCACGCAGTAGATTGTATAGAGAAAGATTCATCTGAAGGTTGTGATGCTGCGCTTAAGGGAGCTTTGTACGAACGCGAAAAAAGTTTTAATACATTATATAAGTATTTAAATGAAGATGATGCTACTAACGAAACTAAAGCTTTAAAATTATTAAAACAAGCTTGTCTGGAAGGTTCTACAAGTTCTTGTGATGTATTTATAGACAGATGTGTACAAGATAAAACAGATGAGCTTAAAGTTTGTGATATACCTTCTGGTAGCAATAAAGATTATGACTTAAGGTCATTATTAGAAATAGATTATTTGCCGATAAAAACCGGAAGTACATACGAAGCAGGAAAAATTTATTTGGTAAAAGCAATAACTTCTCGTTGTAACCAAAGGGTTGAAAATATTTTAAGAGTTACCAGGGAAACTTGCTTAGATGGCAATAATAATATGATAGCGTGCAATATAGATAATATAAATTGTAAGCCTGATACAAATGAAGCTATTGTAGAGGGTTGTAATGACGGTAACAAAGATTATTGTACATTAGGTTATCAAAAAAATATAAACAGAACATGTTCAGATATACTAGATGCAATACCAACATCTTTAAATGGTACATATTCATTGTCTCGAAATACGAGTGGTGATTATTATAAAGCATATTGTGATATGGAAGGTGGCGGATGGACTTTGTTGGTCAAAGCTGATGGAGATCAAGGAACATTCCGTTATGACAATACAAACTGGACTGATACTAATGAATATCAAGCATCAGAAACCAATCTAAATCACACAGAACATAAAAGTAAAGCTTTTGCTTATGTGCCTTTTAAACAAATTAAATTAAGATTAGTAACACCTATTGCTGCTTGTGGCGGTGTAACATCATGCCATGGAAGTACAAAGGTTACATGCATTAAATCTTGTTCCTATAATGTTGGCTTTGGTCAGAGTGCTGTAACTACGGATTTAATATTTAGCAAAACAAATAATTCCGCATTAGAAATGTTTACAACTAATGATTTTTACGAATTAGACTTAATTAAAGAGTATAAAGGCTATGACGATGATGACTTTATGCTTACAACCATGCCTGATAGTCAATTAGAGAATACTTATTTCGAGATAGGTATAAACTCGCAGTCATCTTTGTATGGTTGTTCAGGCCAAAAGTTTACTTCTGCCAGAATTGGAATAATAGCCTCAAATGTTAATAAGTCAGGTGGAAGTAATTGTACTGTAAAAGGTCTGCCCAAGATAGGCGGTGGCAGTTTTGACAGGTGTTCAGAATGCGCTAGTAATGAATTCAGCAGTGCCATAGGCATTGGCTTATATAATTCAGGTTCAAGTATAACTGCCGGAAATTATTACCTTGATGGTAGCAATAGTAAATCATCATTTGGTTATTTATTTGTTAAGTAATAGAAAGTGAAAGAAATAAAGAAATGAAGCATCGTAATAAAAAAGGTTTTACACTTGCTGAATTTTTAGTAGTCTTGGCGGTTATCAGTATAGTTCTTATAGCCTCAAAGCCTATTATGACAGTAAGAAAAAATATGCAAAATTTTGATATAGACACAATAAGCTGCTTAAAAGCCGAAACCTTTGATAAAACAACAGACTCTTGTGAGCAAGCCATTGAAAAATGTAGATTTAACAGTGGAAAAGCTTGCGATACAATTAAATACATAGCAGATCATGGTAAAACCGGCGAGCAAGCTAGTGCAAGACAAGTATTAAGAGACTTATGTGATGTAGGTGGTGAGGAAGCTTGTAAGTATTTTGTAGATAGCTGCATAAAAGATTCTGCTAAGTGTGATATAAGTGGCAGTGATAATGATGTAAATTATTATTTAACCCTCCCTGCCAGCAGTAGCAATATAGGTAGGATAGAAGTAAAAAAATATGCCGGTCCTTATTTGCTACAAGGTATTGCTACTCTTACAAATCAAGTAAAAACATCTTGCGATGCAGGTGGTGACAGTGCTTGTATTATTTTAGCTGAGCAGTGTAAAACTAATTCCCATTGGGATTCTTGTAAAATACTTATAGACAACTGCACCGGCGGTTCAAAAATAGCCTGCAAACAAGGTTATATGTACAATATGAATAAAACTTGTAAAACTATACGAGATACATTTAATCCTCATTATCAAGTTGATACTTCAGATCTTGATGTGCCAGCATCAGGAGTATTTAGGATAACACCGCTTGGCTGGGATAAAGATGATCCAGATATAAGAAAAAGGCCATTTAAGGTTTATTGTGAGATGGAAATAGATGATGATACAAGTGATAATGAACCACCTGGAGGCTGGACACTTGTAATGAAACAGAAAAAAGGTGATGGTGAAACATTGCAAGGTGATAAAGATATATGGACAGTAGCTGACCTTGAAGTTGGCTCAGATAAGCATTATCTTAATGACGAAGAAGATGATGATCCCTTTAGAAGTGATGCTGATCAGAATTTTGTATCAAAAGGTTTCAGATTAGTGCCTGTTGAGTATAAATTGTTATTAGAAGCCGCTAATGAAAGTACTTTTTGGACGCATGATGTTCAAGGTTCTAGTGCTTGGCAGTTATTCGGATCGCCTACAATGTTGAGCGAGGGTACTAATTCTGTACGACCTGACTGGTTTATTGGATCAGTTGCATCACCTGAAACCAAATATCCTAATGGTGAAAATATTACATCAGCATCTGATCGTTTTAATCATCAACAAATTTATAATTCCACTGATACATATTGCTCTGTTCGTTGGGGTTGGACTGCTAATAATAATACTTCCAGTTCTTTAAAAGGTTCTCACAATTCCTGTGGAGGCTTGGGGGCTTATGGTATCTCTTATGGAGGTAAGTGGATGAATTATAGTAAACATGTTTGGCAGAAAGCTACATTATACCTTTATGTAAAATAGATTATTTCATTTTTTATATATAAGTGAACCTCCTGATTTTTTAAAGCTGGGAGGTTTTGCTTTTATTATTCTTTTTATTGGTTAAATACTTATTAAATAAAGGAATGCCAATTCCCAGCATCAAACAAGAATAAATAACTCCTGCCGTAGTAGCAATATTGAGCTTTTTTATATTTTTTGACACAAAAACATTAGATTTTCTTATTTCTTCGTGAGATTTTACAGATGTATTTAAAATAAAATGTTTAGCTTTTTGTATAATACCAACATTTTTAGGTAATGTTGATGTTTGGTTTAACAGCTCAAATTTATTTTTGCCGGCTAGCAAGCTTGCGGTTCCTTTTGTGACAAAACTACCAAGTACCAGCCAGTTTAGGAATCCGCTAACATCTCTTATATTTGTTTCTCTAAGTTCATTTTTGTCTGCTGATGCAGCCATCCTACCTAAAACGGTAACTCCAAATACAGTTTGTAGTTGTTTTTGTGATAATAAAGGACTATTAAATTGCAGTTTAGAGCCTAAAGATTTCAAATTTTTAGGGTTGAGCATTTTAACAGGATTTTTACCACCAATAATACCTAATAATAATAATCCAAAACCTCCCATGCTTAGCCCTTTTTGTATGGAAAGATTTCTTTTTTCTTTAGCAGATAAGTTTTTATCTTGTAAGCCGCAGTTAATATTTCCTACAAAACCTTTTTTGCCTGTTCTGCACTCTGTCATATATCTGTTTATAAATTGAGTCATAAAACCAATACCCCCACACAAAGCAAGAGCGATGGAAGATTTAGCTGTATTTACAGCCTTAAATCTGTCGAAGCTGAGTTTTAAAAATATATCCTCCGGCATGTTGCTGCCGGCTGATTTTTGAAATATATGCTTACAAGCATCATGAGTGTCTTTAATGAGTTTTTTTGCGCTTGTTACCGCCTTATCTTTCCCTATATTTACTACTAGGTTTTTGTCTGCCCTTAATGCTGTTACAAGAGTTTCTTCTGCTTGTTTTAATAATTTTTTTGCATTATTAGGGTTTTGTTCATTTATAGCATTAATCAACAGTTCTGATACCTTGTGCATTGCCTCTTTTGATGGATCTAACAGATTTCCTTTTGATACGCCGTAAAAAGTATTTCCATTTAATCCTTTTGTATTGGCTAATACAGTATTAACATAATTTTTAATTTTGTCAGGGGGATAATTGCTTGTAGTCTGCCAGGCACTATTTAATAATTTTAATGAATCTGAGTTTATCCACAAATTATTTTTTATGCCCAAGGGATTTGCAATTTTATTTGCCACTCCTGCTATGCTTCCTGCAATTATAGAAGGCAAAAGAGTAACATTAAATAATCCAAAACCTTCTCTTATAACTACTTCATTACGTGCTTCCTTGTTACGAGTAGATGCTATAGCTGCTCTTGGTATAATCATAGAGCAGATATCTTGTGTGGCTACATTAGCTGCAAAATTTCTATCTATTAACTCCATTGATGTGGTGAACACAGATGCATTACCAAATCTAATATTATTCTTATTGTTTTTCGGGTAATTTATTCTGTGTGTAGCTTTCTTTAATGAGTTCATATCCATTTCCGCAAACCTCTAAGTAAGATGAGCTTAAAATACAAAAACCGCAAGCTGCTTTGTTTTGCTTGCGGTTTGTTATTTTGCCTTTTATCAGATAGTTTTATTATTTAAACTTATTAAAATATCGCAAGCAACAAAATTGGGCGACCATCTGTGCGGCTGCCTGTTGTTGTTGCTTTTGTGCATTAAGTTTTGAAATAAAACTAATCATTTATGTTTATTTTTCTTTATTATTTTTTTATTAATTAAAAAATTATAAATAAATAATAAACCCAAGAAAAAATAAAAGTCAATAGCTAATTTAACAAAATTTAAAAAATAATACAATTTATTAAAAAAAGTGCTAAAATTACAATTATTAAAAAATGTTAAAAATATCTAAAATAAATTGACAATTTGAGTTTTGTTTTTGTTAGTCTGAAAGTAGATAGGAATTTCGAAGTTTTTTATGTGGTTATTTAAATTTTAGATAGAGGAAAATTATGATTATTGGTGTTCCAAAAGAAGTAAAACAAAGTGAACAAAGAGTAGCAATTACTCCTGCCGGTGTTGAATCTCTCTCTAAGTACGGTCACACAGTGTATTTAGAAAAAAATGCAGGAGAAGGAAGTGGATTTAGAGATGAAGACTTTATAAATTCAGGTGCAAAAGTATTAAATACTGCAAAGGAAGTCTATGAAAGCTCAGAAACAATATTAAAAGTTAAAGAACCACTACCCCGAGAATATGACCTTATCCAAGAAAACCAGACCATATTTACCTACCTTCACCTTGCTCCAGAGCCAGAACTTACTCAATTACTACTAGATAAAAAAGTTACAGGTATAGCTTATGAGACTGTACAGTTAAAAGATGGTTCACTGCCACTGCTCACACCTATGAGCGAAATAGCCGGACGTATGTCTATTCAAATAGGCGCTAGATTGTTGGAAAAGCCTTATGGCGGTAAAGGTGTATTGATAGGCGGTGTGCCTGGGACATTGCCAGGTAAAGTAGTTATAATTGGTGGCGGTATTGTTGGAACAAACGCAACAAAAATTGCACTTGGCATGGGAGCAGATGTTGTTGTACTGGACATAAGTTTGGAGAGATTGAGATATTTGAACGATATCTATGAAGGCAGGCTGAAAACATTAATGTCGAATCCATATAATATCAGGGAAGAGCTTAAGACAGCTGATTTATTAATTGGTGCTGTTTTAATACCTGGAGCAAGAGCTCCAAAGCTGATTTCTGAAGATATGGTAAAATTAATGCAACCGGGTTCTGTAATTGTAGATGTGGCTATTGATCAGGGTGGATCTATTGAGACAATAGATAGAGTGACTACCCATTCAAATCCGACCTACGAAAAGCATGGGGTTGTACATTATTCTGTGGCTAATATGCCGGGTGTTGTATCTCGTACATCCACTTTTGCGCTTACAAATGCGACTATGCCTTACATTATGGCTATTGCTAACAAAGGCTATTTAAAAGCTATACAAGATGACATAGCCTTAGCTAAAGGTGTTAACACGTTTGGTGGGCATTTAACTCATGCAGGTGTTGCAGAGTCTCTCAATTTGGAATTCGCACCATTGGAAATTCTTATGAACTCTATGATTAATATAGCATAATGTGTAAATAAAATTTATAACAACAGTCTGGAATTTAATAGTTCCAGGCTGTTGTTATGTTTTTGCCTACAATTTTACAAATATACAGGAATAGAATATTAACGATTAATCTTGGGCTTTAGTAACAAATAGAGCGCCATCTTTTGTCAATTTGTATTCTGTATACTCAGCTGTGCCGCTAACATCAGGTACAAGCTCGATAAGATTCATACTCAACGCATCATGCAAAACAGAATGATCAATCTGAGACTTTATAGAACTAGGTGAAACTGTATTTATATCTTTGATGGAAAATTTGTCCTTTTTCTCTTTTTCCTTTAAATAAAATGCTATTAAAACAAGATTTTCAGCAGGATTTTGAGGCTTAACCTGGCTTAAAAGCTCTGGTAATGTATCAAATTTAAGTTGTTGCTTAGTTTCTTTTGGTTTTTGTTGTATTTTATTTTCTTGAGGTTTTTCTATAGGCTCAGAATCTTCTTCTTTTGCATTTGATTCGGTATTCTCAGCTGTGTATATACCTTTATTTAAAGTTTTAGTTTCTAGTGTTTCTTTTATTTGTCCAGGTGCTACTTGTTGCTGTACTGCAGGCTCCTGCTGAGTTTGATTCTTTACCTGGTTGCCAGCAGTTTGATTTGTATTTTGAGCACTTTCTTGAGCAAATTCTTGGATTAGATTTTCTAAATTTTCATCAGGTTTTACTTTATCTACTCCTTCTGCAAATTTTTTTTGAAGTATCTGATGAAATTTATCATTTTTTACTTTGCCACTTGCTATTTTTTTTATGTCTTTATCTTCTTTTACTAGACCTTTGTATAATTTTTTTTGATCTTTAGTTAATTTTGTATCTGGATCAACCTTTTTAAAAGGAGATTTTACAAGGTTTTTAAATTTATTAACTACGTTGTCTTCGACCTCTTGGTTTGGCTGTTTTTGAAGTTTTTTTTTAGGAGTTTCTTTAGTCTCCTTTTCTTCATTTGCTTCTTTTTCTGAGGCAGTGGTGGCTTTAGATTTTAATGTTCTTGGTGGCTTAGCGGCAAGTCTTTTAGCTCTGGGAGATTTGCTTGTAAGCCTTGTTTTTTGGTTTTTGGGTTTTTCTTGATCCGCTTGTGGGGTGGCTGTTTCTTCAGTATGTTTTTTGACAGCCTCAACAGATTCTTCTTCATTTGCTTCAGCTTCAACAGTTTTGGTTTCTTCAGCAGGTTCTTCTATGGCTTCGTCTGCTTCTTCTCTAATTTCTTCCTGTTGAACTTCTTCATTTGCTTCAGCTTCAACAGTTTTAGTTTCTTCATCAGGTTTTTCTATAACTTCGCCTGCTTCTTCTTTAATCTCTTCCTGTTGAACTTCTTCATTTGCTTCAGCTTCAACAGTTTTAGTTTCTTCTATAAGTTCTTGAGCAGTTTTAACTACAATATTTTCTTCTTCAGAATTATCTATTTCTACAGTAATAGACTCATCATCTTCTTCGGCTTCTTCAACTTCTTCTAGTTCAATATAATCATCAGAGTCATCTTCAACAGTTTCTTCTATAACTTCTTCTTGCTGAGCAACTTCAGGCTCAACAGATTTAATTTCTTCAACCGCCTCTTCTGTGGCGTCTAAAAATTCTTTCTTAGCTTGCTCGACAATACTTTTATGAGCGTGCTCTACTTCGTCAGCCTCTTCAACTGGCTTTTCTGTGGCTTCTAAAAATTCTTTTTTAGCTTGCTCGACAATGCTTTTATGAGCGTGCTCTATTTTTTCAGCCTCTTCAACCGCCTCTTCTGTGGCGTCTAAAAATTCTTTTTTAGCTTGCTCGACAATGCTTTTATGAGCGTGCTCTATTTTTTCAGCCTCTTCAAGCGCCTCTTCTGTGGCGTCTAAAAATTCTTTTTTAGCTTGCTCGACAATACTTTTATGAGCGTGCTGAACTTCGTCAGCCTCTTCTACCGATTCATCAGTAGCTTCAATGATTTCCTTTTTAACTTCTTCAACTGGAATAGTTGGAGATTGCGCCGGTTCTTTTGGCTTTGCCGATTGAATTTGAATATTAAAATTAGAGTCTGTGTTTGGCTCTCCTTTAGAATCTGCAATTTCCTTAATCCATTTATCAGCAATTTTGCAAACAAACGAAAAATCGGATGTTTTTAACTCGATGTCTATATCATTTTTCTTAAAACTAAAAATATAATATGACAATATTACATCCTTCCTTTACTTACACTATTCATCCAGTTGTTGTAAAAATATTTGTTATAGTTATCACTTTTACTAAAATATTGTAAAATGGGTTTATAATTTATTTAGACTGCTCTAATATAGCTTGTCTCCACTTATCCATTTGAGCTTCAATAAACTTAGAGTCATCAGATTTTAATTCGATTTCGATGTCACCTTTTTTCATTTTAAATACATACTCACTCATTAGTAATCCTCCCTTTTGATTATATATTATGTCTATACTATATTATAAAATAAAATTTTTAATTTTACACTTATTTACATAATTATATATTTCTTGTTATAAATATACCAGCTATTAAATGCTTTTTAGATTATTAAATAAAAAATATAATATAAAATAACCTCGCTCTTCTACTAATATAATATTATAAAAAAAGAAAAGAAAGGATAAATATGAATATTCAAGAACTTAAATCTAAATATAGCTTAATCAAAACTTTTATAGATTTGGCAGAAATACCGTCTCCATCCTTAAAGGAAGATAAAGTTGCAGATAAAATAATCGAAATTTTAAAAAATATAAATGTAAAAGCACAAAAAGATTCGTATGGGAATGTAATAGCAAGATTAGCTTACTCTAAAGGCTATGAAAATGTACCATCATTATTATTATCCGCTCATATGGATGTGGTTGGGGATTCATCACCCGTAAATATAAGCTTATCTGAAAATAAAAAATATATAGAAACCGATAAAACAAGGTCACTTGGCAGTGATGATAAGGCTGGCGCTGCGGCAATGATTGATATAACTAATGATTTGATAAATAATCCTAAAATTAAGCATGGACCAATAGAATTACTTTTTACCAGGGACGAAGAAATTGGTATGACAGGGATAAAAAATATCGATTATGCTCAAATAGAATCAAAATATGCATTAATAGTAGATGGTGATAATCTGGGACAGCATTTTACAGAAGGTGCAGGCTTTACTAATGTATATGTATCTGTGGTTGACGGTATTGGTGGGCATTCCGGTATAAATATACAGGATCAAAATAGAATAAATGCTATCAAAGTTTTGTCTGAGGTTGATTGCTTGATACCTCAAGGGGTTTATAAAAAACATCCTACTAAAGGTGTTATAACTTCAATCAATGCCGGGGTTTCTGTTGGTGGTACCGCTAATACTTACATCTCAGAAATTATTAATGAAATATACGCACTCGCAGAAACAAATGAGAATATACCGGATAAATTTAAAACAAAAAATATTTTAAAAACCATATCAAGAGAAGCAGGTCTCAATAGTATTAATCCTTGTGCTTATCAATCCTATTCCATAAGGAGCTCTGACCCTGAGAACGAACAGGAGCTTATTAATTTTATATTTGATAAAGTTAAAAAAATTAATAAAAAATATCAAAATAAAATTAAGATAATAGCTGAAAAAAAACCGCACCTTCCTGCTTTTGTTAATAATACCGATAATATATTGAGTCAGGTGATTGTACAATCAAGCAAAGATAATAATTTACCGGCTGATCCTGCATCTATCCATGCAGGCACTGAAGCGCATGTGCTGGCAAAATGCCAGAATAAGTACGGTGAAACTTTTAAACCTATCATAGTTGGAGTGGCTGATCTTGAAAATATACATTCAAGTGATGAAAAGTTAGACTGGCAAAGCTTTTTAGTAGGCAAAAAATGGTTAAGCGATATAATTATTAATTTTGCAGAAAAACATAAATAAAATAAAAAAATTAAATAAATATATAAAAAAGAGGAGCATAAACATGTTATCTAATGTAAAAGCTGTGTTGTGGGAAAAGAAAGATAAGGATTATGTGCAGTGCAATATCTGTCATAACCATTGTAGAATTGCGCCGGGCAATATGTCACATTGTAGTTCGAGAACAAATGTTGATGGAGAAATGAAGTTAAATACATTTGGTCTGGTGTCTTCTATAGCAGCTGATCCTATTGAAAAAAAACCATTATATCATTTTCATCCGGGGACTAAGGTTTTATCTGCAGGTAGTTGGGGATGTAATTTTAATTGTTTGCATTGTCAAAATTGTGAGATATCGCAAATTACAGATGAAAAGAAAATATTATTAAAAAACGGTGAAAAAGTCGGCGGGCATTATATATCACCTAAGAATTTGGTTGACCTTGCAATACAACATGAATGCCAAGGTATATCCTGGACATACAATGAGCCTACGATTTGGCTGGAGTATACGATAGAATCTGCAAAGCTTGCAAAAGAAAAAGGCTTATATACAGCCTATGTTACTAATGCTTTTATCACCCCGGAAGCGCTTGATTTGATAAGTCCTTATCTTGATGCATTTAGAGCTGATATAAAAAGCTTTGATGATGACTTTTACTCTGAGGTGTGCGGAGTGAAAAATGGCACAAGGGTATTTGACACGATATTGCACGCTAAACAGTTGGGTATGCATATCGAAACGGTTACTAATATAATACCGGGATATAACGATAGTGATGAAAATTTAAGAAATATAGCCCGATGGATATCAGGAAATATTAATGAGAATACACCATGGCATGTTTCCAGGTTTTTTCCATTGCATAAAATGAAAGATATAGAGCCTACGCCTGTTGAAACTTTACAAAAAGCTTATGAAATAGGTATGCAGGAAAGATTGAACCATATTTATATTGGTAATTTAGGTACTAAAAATAATACAGTATGCCCTAAGTGTAATAATATAGCTATAAAAAGAGAGTTAGATATTGAAGTAAATTTAAACGAAGCCGGCGGGTGCCTGGTTTGTGGTAATGATTTGAATATAGTGATTAGACTGTAATTCTTATCCCATCCCACTCCAATTTACACTTATGTTATGTACATAAAAATTTAAAAATTGCGTGAAAAAATTTAGGAATAGATACAGTGACTAAGCTTAAATAACTATTTTACTAAAATCAGCAAGTTTTGAGAACTTAATTTTAAGATTACCCAGTAATGCCAGTCTGTTATTTTTGATTTTTTCGTCAGGATCCATCACCAGTACATCATCAAAGAATTTTTGAATTGAAGGTATTAAATCTTCAAGCTTTTTAACCAGTTCATTATAAGTTACTGACCGGGTGTCAATTTTAGTGACTGCATCCCATAATTGACCTTCTATGTCTTGGGCAAATAAATCTTTTGAGACTTCAAGAGAGTATTTTTCGGATTTTATAATTCTGTGTACCCTGTTTGCACTTTCGTGGAATAGGTTATAGTTCTCTTTTTTAACCAGATTATTTAATATTATTAATCTCTCTAAGTCGTCTTTCAGATTTAATAAAGGGTCGTTAGTTTCTAAAATCGCATCTGCAAGGTCATATTTATAGCTGTCTGTTAAGTATATTCTGAGCCTTTGTATTATGAATTCTCTTATACTGTTTTTTAATTTGTCCTTATCTTCAATATTCAAAGGTATTATAGATAATGATTTTTCAATGAGAGCTGATAAGTTAAAGCATATATCTTTCTTTAATATAGTTGTAATTATGCCAAGTGCTGCTCTTCTTAGCCCCAGAGGATCAGCTGAGCCGGTTGGGGATTTGCCTAATGCAAAAACACCGCAAATTGTGTCTATTTTGTCAGCGATACCGACTATTTGTCCTGTTAAAGAATCTGCCGGTTCACCGTCTGCTGATAGTGGATAGTAATGTTCTTTTATGCCTGTACATACTAAATCATTTTCATTATCAAGCTTTGCGTATTCTGCACCGATTGAACCTTGTAGTTCTGTGAATTCAAATACAAGACCGGTTACAAGATCGTTTTTACAGAGCTTCGCTGTTCTTTTAACTGATTCAGCTGTGTCCTTATCAAGAGATAATTCATTTGCAATAAAGCCTGATAGTTCTTCAATTCTTTTAGATTTGTCGTAGATTGTACCTAAACCCTTTTGAAAGGTTATACCTTTTAAGTCTTCAGATTTTGATTCTAAAGATGTCTTTTTATCTTCGTTATAAAAGAATATAGCATCGTCAAGGCGTGCGGTTATAACTCTTTCGTTACCTTTATTTATGTTTTCAAACTGATCACCGACATAATTGGTTGTTGTTATAAAGTAGTTTAATAAATTTTTCTGTGCGGAGTCGTAGACCGGAAAATATCTTTGATGTGCTGCCATAACTGTAATAATTACATCGTCAGGTATTTGCAGATATTTTTCATCAAAGCAGCCAACTGCTGCAACAGGCCATTCTACCATATAGTTAACTTCTTTCAGCAACTCTTTATCTATGGCTACACTGCCATTTTTTGCCAGTGCTGCTTTTTCCGCTTGATTTTTTATTTCTTCTTGTCTTTTATCCGGGTCTGCTATTACGTTAACTTTTAGCAAGTCATCTGCATAAGTTTGAGATGATTGTATTTCAACTTCTTTAATAGGAGCAAATCTGTGGCCTTTTGAAATTTTGGATGAGACAGCATTGCCTATTTGAATTTTTATTTCATCCTGGTCCAGCATAGATACGATCCATCTGATCGGACGAGAGAATCGAACATCCAGGTCTCCCCATCTCATAAAGTGCGAGCCCTGAAGCTTAAGAACGCTTTGCGGGATTATATCTTTAAGAACTTCTTTTGTTGGTTGTCCTTTTTCTGTAATATCGGCAAACAGGTATTCTATTTCTCCAACTTTTTTTTTATAGAAATCTTCTTTGGCTATATTATTTCTTTTAGCAAAGCCTTCGCCGGCTTTTGTCAAGTTGCCGTCATTGTCTAGTGCAACGTGCGCAGGAGGTCCTTTAACTTTTTTTGTTAAGTCCGGTTGATTTTCTGATATATCTTCAATTATTAATGTTAATCTTCTTGGTGTGCCGTATGTTTTTATATTTTTATATTCAATTCTACTCTCTTCTAAAGATTTTGATATTATTTCTTTTAGTTGACTCATAGCTGAAGGAATAAATTTATAAGGTAATTCTTCAGTCCCCAGCTCTAATAAATAATTAGCCACAGTTAATGCCTTTCTATGCTCCGTTTATTTATACTCCCACTAAAATACTTTTCAGATTATTAAATCGAGTTAAAGTTAATAAAATAAATTATTCTCTGAAAAGAGTAATCTGAAATTTAATTGATGAGCAGTATATATATATCTCTCTTTACTAAAGTTAATTGTACTAAATAAAAAATGAGTAGCAAACTTAAACTTTAATATTAACTAATTTTTGATATTCCTTTTTTTATTAAAATAATTATTAAGTATAAAAGAATACAAAAAATCTCCATCTAAAATACTGCATAATTTGCAAATTAAATTTGTTTTGCATTTTAAGGGTTTATATATTTATCTTGCATGTGTAAATTCTTTATTCTTGCCTAGAATGCGATTTTTCAAAATATATCAAGGTACAAAGCCCGGGAGTATTGTTATTAATGTTTTTATGGAATGATTGCATTTTTCTGAAAATCAGAATAAGATTTTTTATTTTAATAAATCTTAATAAACACTTTAAAAATCAAACTTTTGTATATATAATAAATATATAGTTTAGCACAGGAAATAAATCACTTCACAAATTTTTCATCCACTATATGTAGGTAATTAAAAAATCAAGGAGGTGATACCATAGTATAAAGTTATACTAACTCAAAAATACTTTTCAGATTATTAAATAGTGTTAAAGTTAATAAAATAAACTATTCTCTGAAAAGAGTAATCTGAAATTTAATTGATGAGCAGTATAATTTAATGAAGGAAGTATATTTACGAGCCAAACGCAAATAGGAGATTTAGTTGAAAGGATTCATATAAAAACTGTTTTAAGCTTATTTGTTTTTTTTTAATTATTATTTTAGGTTGTATAGTATTAAGATTATTTGTTTCAGAAAGGTAGGTCCTAAATGAGAAAAGGTTTTACATTACTAGAATTATTGATCGTAGTAGTTATCTTAGGCGTGTTAGCTTTGATCGCAGCTCCAACATTATTGAACGCAGCTGATAAAGCTAAAGATGCAGCTGTTCAAGGTAACGTTAGCGCAGCAGCTACTTCTGTTACCAGCCAGTTTGCTTTAGACAGCAGCCAAGAATATAGTACAATGATTAGTAACGTAGTTAATGACTTAAATGACGGTGGCAATAACACCAACCCTATTGATGACGAAGTTGCTGCTTTTGCTGATACTGGTACTTGTTCATCATCAGTAAAAGGTCAAGTTATTCTAACTTCTGACGATGACAGTATTACAATTACAGGTTGTGATATAAATGGGGATGGTAAATTTATTAAAACAATTAAAGATCCAAGTGTTGCTAGTGGTACTTAGTAACAATACAATGAAAAATAAAGTAATTTAAAAATTTAAAATAAAAGGCAGTAGGTATATTACTACTGCCTTTATAACATAAAGGGCAAAAGATGAATAAAGGTTTTACACTGCTTGAGCTCTTGATTGTCGTCGTTGTATTGGGGGTTTTAGCTTTAATTGCACTTCCAACATTATTAAATACAGTCGACAAGGCAAAAGACTCAAGTATAGCCGGAAATGTCAATGCCGCTTCATCCTCTATTTCAGGTCAGTTTGCACTGGATAATTCTCAAGAGTATTCGACTATGGTCACAAACGTAGTTACTGATTTAAATAATGGTAATAATGTAAATCCAGCCAATCCTGACGATATGTCTCCATTTGTTGATGGGGCAGCGGCATGTTCTCAATCTACAATAGGTAAAGTTTATATTCAAGCAAGTTCTTCAGGTGGTGATGAATCTATAAGTATCATCGGATGTAAGGTAGATGGTACCAGCACCATAACTAAGGTGATAAAAGGAACCGGTGAACCAACGGGTAATTAATTAAATTTCTTGTGTTTTATAGAATAAGATTGTATTAAGTAACAGTGAGCAGTAGAGATGATTCTACTGCTTACTGTTTTTTGTATAAAATTTATTTTTTTTCTCCTTGCAGCTTATTCAATGCTTCCCTTATTTCACCTTTTAAGAAAGTATAAGAATTATTAACATTGCTAAGTTGTGTGTTAAAAGTTGTTTTAATTTTATCTTTCAAACTTTCTTCAGCATCTGCTCCTATTCTTCCCAGCACGGTAACAGATGCACCTACTATAGGTAAAAAGGTATGATTAATGCCCATATTTTTTTTAGTTAATTTTTCAAAAATAAGTTCTTGATCTTCACTTTTTTTAACTTTGCTCAATTCGTTTACTGCATTTTCCCTGTAATTGTTTCCTTCATCTTCATCTAAGTCATGTAGCTCATTTATTAACTTATTAACTTCACGAGGTCCTTTAAAATTTATTAAATCCCTTTTAGAGATAGAATTTTTACTAAACTCAAAAGTTCCCTGCTCTAAATTGTGCAGTAACTTTTTACCGCAAGCTTCTTTATTATCAGCTCTTTGAGTGTATTGAGCAATTTGTGTGAATTTATTTATAATCATTTTATCTTAGCCTTTCTTTTAAGAAGAATATACTTTTTTTACAATCTAAATTAAATTAAACCTCAAAATAAAAATTTTTGTTATTATTTTTGTATTTTATATAAAGTTAAAAAAATAATAAAATTTTAAAATATATTAAAGTTTATATTCAATGCATCACAAAGAAAAAGACTAAAAATATCATCTGAGTTTATATTTGTCAAATCAAGTCGAAAATTGTAATAAATGTTTAATAAAAAATACTGGTATTTTTATAGGTTTTCTTTTATATTTGTGGTGGGTTATTATATTCTGAGTATATAGAGAATTGGGAAGGCTATGCATAATCTTAAATTATTAAGTTGTTTCATTATATTAGGGGTTATTATATCAGCATTGAACCCGACTTATGCAATTGGATTAAGGGTAGGAAAAAGTAAAAAATCTAAGACCAATCAAGCTGTTGTTCAAACAAATCCGGTTATGCTTGACATGAAAAGTGATAAGTTAGAATACTTTCAGGATGAAAATTTGTTTGTTGCTTCCGGCAATGCAAGAATATATTTAAAGGATAAAGATGCAAGTTTGGAAGCGGGAAAAATTACTTATGACCAAGAAAAAAATCTATTAGTAGCTGAAGATAAAGTAAGAATAATAAAAAATGGTAATGTTATTCATGGTAACTTTGCTAAAATTGATTTAACTAAAGAATCTGCTCTCATTGATCATCCTAATACAGTGATTTTACAAGTGAAAATAAGTGCGGAAAAAGCAGATATTTATCCTAAAAGTTTAACACTCAGCAATGGTAAACTGCTTGTAAATAATAAAGATTTAAAATTAACTCTAACTTCTAATATATATGTACCTGAAAAACTGACTAACCTGGGTACGGAAAAAGCTTTGGAAGTTTCTGAAGGGCAAGAAGTTCCAAGCTATAAAATCAGTGCGAAAGAAGTAAATATAACCTGTTATGCTAATAAAAATGAGATTTCTTTAAAACGCACAAAGTTTAAATTTGGAAAATTTAATATAGCAACTGTACCTTCATTAAAATTATCAACAGATAGAGAATTTAAAAGGGTTGAGACAATGCTGCCCGTTGTGGGTCGCACTAAGGAACTTGGTGGTTATGTTGGTCCGAGTTATGTATTTAGTATTCCTTTTGATTCTACATTAAAAGTTGCGCCATTATTTGGCTTTGCAGGGAACGAAGCAGTTGGTTTTGGTGGGTATGCAAGATTTATGAACTCAACAAACCAAACCGAAGTTGCGTATACTACAGTTGGTGATAAAGTCGTTGTAGAAGGGGAACAGGACCTCTGGGGCAAAAACACTAAAATCCTTTATGGCGCCAATTCCTATATTGATAATGGATTTTTTGGGCAGAAAAAGCCGAAATATATTGCTGAAGTTGTTGATGACAGACTTTTGAGTGCGGCGTTAAATTTTAATTTATTTTTAAGGTCAAGTGCAGGCTATGCCCAAGACTTTTCAAGGGATTTTGGGACTGGAAGATTTCAGATGCAATCTACCTTGATAAATGATAAGCCTATTTTTAGAATAAAAGATGATCTTTTGGAATTTAGATTAGTAACACAAGGACAAATCGCGGCTTACGGTAATGGTGATACGTTTGGTCTTGTCAGAGTGGGTCCTAATTTTAGAACAAATTTAGCTGATAAATTCAGGCTTTCTACTACTTATTTTCAGGCAGCTACTTACGGGGATTCACCATTTGTTTTTGACAGATATAATCAAGGAAAAAGTAGTGTTATAATAAGAGAAGAAGTTGATCTGAGCAAATCATTCAGCCTTGGACATTTGGCTCACTTTAATATTACAGAAGATAACTGGGAAAGAAGATTTGCAACTGAAAATCAGGTTTATGTTAAAGTTGGGTCAGAGGATTTTAAGTTTAAGTTGGGCTATGATATAGTTAGAAGGCGTTCGTTATTCGGTTTTGACATGCTGATGGGATCAGGTCGAACAGGTGTGGAGTTTGATAAACTGAATGTAGTAGATAAAAAATAATGGTAATGGTCATCACCAAAAAATAATTACCGATTAAATATGTTTGTGGTACAGTTTAATAGGTAATTTATAATAAATTATTTACTCTAAAATACTTTTCTGATTATTTAGTCGTTATTAATTTAATAAGGAATCACGACTCAGAAAAGAGTTACCCCAAATTTAATTGACAATTAATATAAAAACTTTAAGAGGAATAATAAATGAGCTTACGAGATTGGTTTTCGCAAAGAGTCAAAAAAAATCTTGATAGCACAAAGGTAGAATCAAGAATGAGCTGTGATGATTTGTCGAAATTGTGGACAAAATGCTACAATTGCAATGCTAATTTGCCATCTAAAGATTTGGAGAAAAATTTGTTTATATGCCCAAAGTGCGATTATCACTTTAGAATAGATGCACGTACAAGAATTGAACAATTTTTAGATGAAGATAGTTTTAAAGAAATAGATTCAAAAATGACACCGTCTGATCCTCTTGAATTTATTGATACTGTCAGTTATAAGGTAAGACAAAAAAAAGCTAATGTTCAGTCCAATATCAATGATGCTGTAATTACCGGTATTGGGAAAATAGACGGATATAAAACAGCTGTTGCTGTTATGGACTTTGCTTATATGGGTGGCAGTATGGGCAGTGTAGTAGGCGAAAAGATTACCAGATTGATTGAGGAAGCTGTAAAAAAGCATATTCCAATTGTAGTGTTCACATCATCCGGTGGGGCTAGAATGCAAGAGAGTGCTTTGAGCTTAATGCAAATGGCTAAAACAAGTTGTGCAATAGCCAGAGCTAATGATGCGGGTGTGCTTTATATGACTGTTCTTGCTGAACCGACATTTGGTGGGGTAACTGCAAGTTATGGGACCCTTGGTGATATTATTATTGCTGAGCAGGGTGCTAGAATAGGATTTGCAGGAAGAAGAGTTATTGAGCAAACAATTAGGCAAAAATTACCGGCCGATTTCCAAACTGCGGAATATCTTTTAAAATACGGACAGGTGGATCTTGTAAGCCACAGAAAAAATTTAAAAAGCACAGTGGGTAAGTTAATTAGAATACATTCTTGCAAAAATAATTGTAAAATAGAAGTACAGGAAGAGGTAGCGGTAAATGATTAAAGATATTAAACCTCTTGAGTTTGAAAAGTCAATTTTTCAGATAGAAGCTAAAATAGACGAATTAAAAGCATTAAGTAAAGATACCGGCATTGATTTGAGTGATCAGATAGAGACACTTACAGCACAGGCTAAAGAATTCAAGGAAGAATTATATTCAAGTTTAACACCATCACAAAAGATTCAAATTGCCAGACATCCTAATCGTCCTAATTTTACTGACTATATATCTTTATTAGCTAATGATTGGGTTGAACTACACGGGGACAGAGCAGGTACTGATGATAGAGCAGTTATCGGTGGGGTTGCATGTATTGATGGGCGTTCTGCTGTGGTTGTTGGTACGCAAAAAGGTAAAAATACCAAAGAAAACCTCAAATGCAACTTTGGTATGCCACAACCTGAAGGCTATAGAAAAGCTTTAAGGCTCTTTTATCACGCTGAACGTTTTGGTTTGCCTATTATCACATTGATTGATACTCCTGGTGCTTATCCGGGCATAAAAGCTGAACAAACCGGACAAGGTGTTGCTATAGCTACTAATCTTAGAGAGATGGCAAAGCTAACAGTGCCTATTATCGCAGTTATAACTGGTGAAGGTTGTTCAGGTGGCGCTTTAGGTCTTGCGGTAGCGAATAAGGTCTTTATGCTTGAGCATGCTTATTATACGGTTATTTCTCCTGAGGGATGCGCTTCTATTTTGTGGAGAAGCCCAGAACATACATCTACTGCGGCAGAGGCATTGAAAATTACGGCAACAGACTTAATGAAATTTGATATAGTTGATGGTGTTATTAAAGAGCCTTTAGGCGGTGCGCATTATGACCCTGAATATACGGCTAACCAATTAAGACAAACCCTAACAGGTTGTATTGATCAACTGAATAAAAAAGATAAAAAATACATTAAAACATCCAGATACGATAAATTCCGTAAAATGGGCGTATTTGTGGAGTAATAATATATATGGGAAAACACCTTGAAATCTCTGTTGATTCTAGCCCAGTCTGTGGTGAATATGTAAGCAATGTTTTGATAGAAAAAATCGGTTGTGCCGGCATAGTCTCAGAAGAGAAAGAAATTGAAGATGAGAAAGTTGTTAAAACGAGTGAGGGTCTTGTTAAGGGCTATATATGGCTTGATAAGGATCAGGCGTACAATTCGAACTTTGAAGAAATTATCAAGATCATTAAGGAAGAACGCGAAACCCTTATTAATAGTGGCATCAATCCTGACAGCCTTGGTAGCTGGGATGTTAGCTTCAAGGAAATCGCCGATGAAGATTGGGCGCACAGCTGAAAAAAATACTGGCATGTCCAAAAAATAGGCGAAAGAATAGTTGTTTGCCCCAGCTGGGAAGAATACACCCTTAAAGAAGATGATATAGTAATCAGTTTGGATCCTGGTACTGCTTTTGGTGCGGGTAATCATCCTACTAGTCAACTATGTGTTAGAGCTTTGGAAAAATATGTGTCCGGTAATGAAACCCTTGCGGATATTGGTACAGGGTCGGGGATACTTGCAATAATTGCGTCTAAGCTTGGAATAAAATCCGGTGTGGGTGTTGATAATGATGCTTCTGTAATTGATATTGCCAGAGAAAACGCACGTAAAAACAATGTAGATAACCTGACATTCTGTGCGGGTAGCGCACAAGATATTAAAGATTCTTTTGATATTGTTACTGTTAATATACTTGCGCATACTATTATACAGATTATGCCCAAGATATACAACGTTTGCCGCTCTGGTGGAATTACTGTTTTAAGTGGTATTATAAAAAAGCAAGAGGCTGATATTATCAATGCCTCTAAGCTTCTTGGTTTTACCCTTATTGAAACCCAAGAAGCTTATGGCTGGCTCTGTATTGTTTTAAAGAAATAATAATAAATAAAAATATATATAAACAAGGCACAAATTCATTTGGACAACTTCTATTATCTATGTGATAATAAAATCTATCGGATGAAATGTTTTTAAGGTTGTATATTATGAAAAGAGATATTATAAAAATCGATGAAGAAAAATGCACAGGCTGTGGTAAATGTATACCAGGCTGCCCGGAAGGAGCGTTGCAAGTAATCGACGGCAAGGCAAGGCTTATAAGTGATTTGTTTTGTGATGGGCTTGGGGCATGTCTTAAAGATTGTCCTGAGGATGCAATGACCATTGAGCAGCGTGAGGCAGAGCCTTATGATGAATATAAAGTTATGGAAAATGTTGTTAAAGCTGGTGAAAACGTTATAAAAGTGCATTTGAAGCACCTTGATGAACATGGGGAAAAGACATTTTTAGCGCAGGCTATAGATTATTTGAATAAAAATAATATAAAAGTCCCTGAGTACAAAGAAAAGCTACCGTGCGGCTGTCCCGGCACAATGCAAAAGACAATTAATAGAGACAGGAAGCCTGCTGCTGAGTCTAATGTGTCTGTTCAGGCAGAGTTGAACAATTGGCCGATCCAGTTGCAGCTTGTTAATCCTAATGCTTCCTTCTTTGATAATGCAGATTTGGTAATCAGTGCGGATTGTGTCCCGTTTGCGCATGCTAATTTCCACCAGAAGTTTTTGAAGAACAAAGTGTTGATTATGTTTTGTCCTAAGCTTGACAAGGTTATTGATATGTATGTTGATAAGCTCGCGCAGATTTTCGAGAGCCAGAACATTCAGTCTGTAACATTGTTGCATATGGAAGTCCCATGTTGTGGCGGTGTTGAAGTCGTTGTAAAAAGAGCATTGGAAAAAGCTAACAAGACAATGGTTATAAAAGATTATACAATATCTATGAGCGGCGAAGTCTTATAGATTATGTGTCTTAATATTTATTAAGACTTTTTTGAAGGACCTACTTTTGGATCTTTCTGTTCCGAGCTTTTTGGGGGAGATTCAGCCCGTTTTCTTTTTTCAGCTTGCTGGTTTAATTCTTCCCACTTCTTAAAATCAGGCAGTTCATTTATCATGCAGTGAACACCTCCATCTGAACTTAAAAATCGGCTCATTATTGTTTTATTCTCTGCATTTTCGTCTTTTTCACCACCTACAAGATAAAAATTATCTATTTTGGAAGTGCTTTCTTTAAGTTTTTCTTCAAACCTTTCATCCAGGGTTCTTATATTATTGCTTTTCAAGAATTCTTGTATATTATGAGTTGTGAGCTGACTAAATGGCATGTCAACCTTGTTGGTTATATAATCAAGCTTTTTATTTTCTTTTTGATGAACTATTGCGTTGATATAGTTAAAATAACTATCGTGACCCATTGCGGGCTCTAAATCTTCAGAGTCGTTAGCTTGTAAGGAAGGTGATTTTCTTGAATCTTTTGGGTCAGGATAAATATAAGATATATCAGAATCACTTTTTTCATCAAAATTTTCAAATGACAATGGTTCTCTCTTATATCCCACTTCTCCAAAAGTTTTTATTACATTAAAGCCTTTTAAACCTAGTTCTTTTATAACATTATTAAAAGCTTCTTTTTTTTCATTTAAGTAAGATCTTGTATCATCTTTTAAGTCATTTATAGATAAAATGAGACTAGCAAAAAGCATTTGCTTTGTTTTTTCATCTGTTTTGTCTTCACTATCCTCATATTCATCGATTAAATCAGATAGCTTGGAAGCATCTTTGTCTTTTAGTTCATCAGGTAGTTTTGCCTTTATCTCCTCTTTTAGTTCATTTAAAGTGGCTATAGATTTGTTGGGATCACTTGCAAGAATATTAATATCATCTAACGGTCTTAGGAAAAGGTCTAAATGATACAATTGTTGGGGCAGAATTGTAACATCATTAACATCAAATGTTTTCGCCAATAAATTTTTTACCCCATTAATAACTGCTTTAGCCTTTATTTTTTTTATTGATGAGAGCTCTTGAATGTTTTCATTTTGTATTTCACATATAAGATCTCCATTTTTGTCTTTTCTTTTTGTATCCAAAGACTCTTTTAATGCTTCTATAAATTCAATATCTATATTGTCTTCGTTGTTGGGAGCAATATTTTTAAATTCTTCATTAAATTTTTCTATTTCCTCGCTACTTAACTCTTTTTTATTTTCTATTATGTTATTTAATAAGTTACAAACAGACTCCTCTCCTATTAATAGGTACTTTGAATTACCAGTTTTTCGACCTATAAAAAAATTGCCTCCTTCTATATTATCCATAAAGTATGGCATAATTTTTTCATCAAATCTCTCCTTTTCTCTAAGATATGAAGGAAGTTCCCACTCTCTATTCTTAAGCTGTGTTTCTTCTGGTTTTACTTCAATATTTGATAATAATGCCATTAATTGCTCTTTATGCCCCTCATCTTTTGGCTCAAAAAAGACCTTGTTGTCTTGGCTCCATTCAGAACACTCATGCTCTTTCAGATCTTTATATGGAAACTCATTTTGCCTTATATCTTCTGGTTTCTCATAAACACCTTTTTTGCCAATTTGCATTTTTACATCGATATTTGCACTACGCAGAATGTTCTTAAGTTCAGAAAATACACTTATAGCATTCTTGGTAGAGTCGGACTCATTCTCTTTTGCTTTACTCTCATCCGCTTGCATGTAAAGAGCTTTTAGAGGTGCAGCCGCGTATCCTCTAAAAGATAGGTTGTTATTTTGTTGTTTTTTATTCTGCTTTTGATATTTTGTGGGAAATGCATTTATTTTGCTTTTGGTTATTCTATTTAACATTAATAATTCCTTATGTTTAGATTATAGTCACTTGTCTTTTTTTTATATTTTCACAAAAAAAATATTGCAACAATAAAAGTTAAAAAATATTTACTTTAGATTTGTATAAAAAATAAAAAATTGGACTTTAAATTATGTTTCGTTTAAATTGGCAGAATTGAAAATTAAAAATCAAACAAATGTAATCGCCAAAAAGTTTTTATTGCCGAGTTAAAACATAATATTATATAATGCTGCTATAAAAAATTGGTTAGTGGGCAATCTAATATTGATGCTTACAAGTTTACTTAAGTTATATCAAAAGCTTACAGCAATGACTTAAGAAAGGTGATAACTATCACCAAAAATTTGATAGGGGTTTATAAGTGAAGAAGTTAGAAGATTTGAGCCTGAGGGAAAAGATCTTCCAGATGTTTATACTTGGGTTTGAAGGTGAAAACTATAGTTTATTGGATAAAAATATAATTAATGCCGTAAACTCAGGTTTGGGCGGTATTATTTATTTTTCAGAAAACATAAAATCACTGGCTCAAATAAAAAATTTAATAGCTTCTTTTGACAAAAATGCACCGGTTCCTTTGTTTCATAGTATTGACCAAGAAGGCGGACAGGTAGAAAGAACGAAATATATAAATAACAATGAAAAATTTCACTACCTTAGTGCAATGGCGCTAGGCAAGACGGATGTTGATGATGTTATTGCTCATACTAATTTAATGTGTAGTGAATTAAACGCCCTTGGGTTTAATGTAAACTTTGCACCTGTGCTGGACACAAATACAAATCCAATCAATCCGATTATAGGTATAAGAGCTTACGCCAATAACTCAGAAGATGTTATAAAGTACTCCATACCTGTTATGCAAGTTTTAAAAGAAAATAATATATTAGCAGTTGGCAAGCATTTTCCCGGTCATGGCGATACTTGTATTGATTCTCATATTGAAATGCCAAAAGTAAAATTATCGCTAAAAGACTTTGAAGCTTTGCACCTGGATCCGTTTAAGCAAGCAATAGCTAATCAAATAGATGCACTTATGATTTCTCATGTTTATTATCCTGCTTTTACAGGTATTAATGTTGTACCGGCTTCTCTTTCTAAGGCTATAATAAAAGAATATCTAGTCAAAAAGCTTAACTACAAAGGCCTGGTTATATCAGATGATATGGAAATGGGCAGTATTAAAAACAATTATAGTTTTTTAAATGCCACGATTCAGGCAATAAATGCGGGCGTAGATCTTATTATTTTTAGATATTGCAACGAAAATATTTTAAAAATGATAGATAAATTAGAACATGCCATACAAGATAATGAGATATCTATCAATAGAATCAATGAATCCGTAGAAAAAATATTAAAAATCAAACAAAAGTACAAGCTTTTTGATAAATCAAAACCTAAAAAGATACTAAATATTGAACAAAATCAAAAAATAATTGATCAAATAGCACAAAAGTCAATAAAAATAATAAAAAATAATAATCATCTGCCCATCAATAAAAATTTAAAAACATTAATAATATCACCGGATAAAAAAACAATAACAAATCTGGAGACAGATAAGTCCTTGTTATCGCATTTTTTACCGCTTTCTAATATTAAAGAAATACAATATTCTATAGAGCCTACTCAAAAGCAAATAGATAATATTGTTAACTTATCCCAAAATTACGAGCAGCTTATCTTTTTAAGTTATAACTCTCATATAAATAAGTCTCAACAAGATTTAATTAAAAATTTAAATTTATCAATATCTATCTTGTTAGCTACAGAGCATGATAGTACTTTATTCAGTGATGCTAATGCAATACTTGCAGGATATTCCTATAAGCAATCTTCATTAAAAGCAATAGCAGATGCTTTAATGACAAAAAACAAATAAGGCAATTTTTGTTGAGTATTTTACTTTATATATATACGAGAGATAAATACTAGAGATTAGAGTCATTAAACCGAAGAGTTAAAATACATAATATTTATTTAATTTAAAATTTTTGATGTGCAGAAAATTAATTGAATTAATACAAGATATCATTGTGATATTTGTATGTAAACTAACACATAGTGAACAAGCAGTGTCCCTACCTAGCTTTTACTAGTCATATTTATAATGCTGTTAATTAATAATTCCAGATAAGAGAGAGAAAATATATAATAGAGGAGAGTAAAAATGTATCCACAAGCAATGCCGAGACCGATGACAATGCCTATGGCACTAGTACAAAAACCAATGACGATGCAACAAGCGATGCCGCAAAAAATGCCTGTAGCTGTAATGCCTGTACTGATTCCAATGGGCGGGGCTGCTCAAGGTAATTTTAATATGCTTGGCAGTGGAGTGACTCAGGGCAATAATGCTATGGGAGCAGGCTTATTTAATCAAATGAATAACAATATTGGCGGCAGTGATGTAGCTCAAGCAAACAACAATATTGGCTCAAATGTTTTAAATCAGTTTAATAACAACTGGGGTGGCAATGCCATTAGTCAAGGCAATAATGCTATAGGCTCAAACTTTTTAAGTCAAATGAACGGAAACATTGGCGGTAGCGCCGTAGGTCAAGTAAATAATAGTATAGGAGGAAATTTATTAAATCAACTTAATGGTAACATTGGCGGTGTTGGTGTTAATCAAGCAAATAACAGTTTATTTACCGGAGGATTAAACCAGGCTAACCTTAATTTTGGAGGTCAAGGAATAACTCAACAGAATATGGCAACAGCTCCAATCTTTGGGCAACAACCCATTATAGCGTGTCCTACCCCAGGTCCTGGAGAGCAACTTAATATTAACATAGGCGGCTCCGATGTTACTCAGAGAAATTTCTTAGGATAAGTTAAACAAAATAGAGAGAAAGAGGCATACCTTTAGAAAAAATTAAATTTTAAAGCGAAAATCCCACTTATTATAAAGGTGGGATTTTTGCTTTGAGTTATTATACTGTACGTTTCTCTTTTTTTTTAAATTTTAAAATAAATATATAAAATAAAAATAATACATGCAATATATAATATACAGGTTCTCAATTAAATTTCAGATTACTCTTTTCAATGGATAATGTTCCTGATCAAGTGAGCTACAGCAATGTTAAAGAAATTCTGCACCTGCCAATCCCAAAAGATTGCTCAGGTTCAGAATCTAATGATGTGGCGTATCCACGTTATCAGGAGGGTTTTTCTGACCACCCTCTGATTAGAATAATAGATGCACACAAAGAACTGCTCTATAAAATCCGCTGTGTGCGCCAGTCTCAGTTTAGACTCGACAAAGTCAAGCATAACATCTGCTATAAAGATGACTATCTTGCTTTAGCAAGAGACAAGTATTATGATCCCTATCAAGAAGACGAAATTAAATACTTTAGCTGTGAAACCTGGGAAGATGAGCCTGTAACCCCGAAACAGGAAGAGCAAAGGTATAATGAACACTTTGAGTATTACAGGGATTACAAAAATCGCGACTATGAGCAAAGGGTTATCAATGCTCAACGCCGCAAATCCGCCAAGCTACATGCCGTAGAGCGCAATAAATTTGTTGCGCAATGCTGCAAAGAAGCAAGAGTAGAAATGCGTCAGCGCAAACTCGAAGAAAATGCAAAAAAGAAGCTAAAAAAAGTTAAACAGGGGAAGTATAAGCTAGTCAAAGTATCCAGTAGTTTAAATCTGTCGGGTTTAAAGGTTTACATAGAAATATCCGCAGTTGCGAAGGTGACCGATGCGGCTTCAGCAGGCGATATTGATATTTTAAAAGATGATAAAAAAGAAAATAAAATAGAAGATACTTGTAACGATGAAAATAATCAGATAAATAACAGTAAAAAAGAAGAATTAAACAAGAAAAAGCCCCATTATTAGTGAGGCTTGACGTAAAAATTAAAATTTATAGACTGCAATGATAGGCTTTTGCTTGGCAAAGGGGTAGTTATCATTGTCTTTTTTTATAATGTATTTAAATTCTTTATATGTTTAACAAAAAATTTATTTTTTATATAATATATAAGGATAGAAAAATATTAAAATAAATTTATTTTTGATAATACTTTAAGGAGAAAAAAATGTCAGAAACCGTTAATCAGTCTATACTACCTTACACTGCAAAGATAAATGAAGATAATCACTTGGAAATTGGCGGATGTGATACTGTGGAACTGGTAGAAAGATATGGTACACCACTAATAGTTTATGATGAAGACTCAATAAGAAAGTGTTGTAGCCAATATAAAAATGCTTTTTCTTCTTATGACAAGACAAAAGTATTATTTGCAGGCAAAGCCTTTATGACAAAAACAATATGTCATATTGTTCAAGAAGAAGGACTAGGTATAGATGTGGTTTCTGGTGGCGAAATATACACTGCACTAAAATCAAGTTTTAAAATGGAAAACCTGTATTTTAACGGCAATAACAAAACATTGGATGAACTGGAACTGGCTTTAGACTCTGGCATAGGCAGAATAACGGTTGATAATTTTATGGAATTGGCAATCCTTGATAATATAGCCAAGTACCATGGTAAGACCGTAAAAATCTTGTTAAGAATAACCCCGGGCATAGAATGCCATACTCATGAATATATTCAAACAGGGCATCTGGACAGTAAGTTTGGCTTTGACTTAACTCAGCTGGACGAAGCTATTGAGTTAATTAAAGATGAGTACACAAATTTAGAATTAGTAGGCTTACACGCGCATATAGGCTCTCAAATATTCGAAACACAAGTTTATCATGACTTAGTAGGTATCATGGCAGAGCAATTCGCTTATATTAAAGATAAATTTGATATTGAATTAGAGGAAATGAATATCGGCGGCGGTTTAGGCATCAGATACACAGAAGGCGATGATCCTCCTTCTATATATCAAATTTCTGAAGTTATAGTTAACTCTTTAAAAGAAAATATTAAGAAATACTCAATAAATGAGCCAATTCTAATAGTAGAACCCGGCAGAAGTCTTGTATCTGCATCCGGTGTTACATTATATACATCAGGCAGTTATAAGCAAGTACCCGAAGGCAGAAAATATGTTGCAGTAGATGGTGGCATGGCTGATAATCCGCGACCTTCAATGTATCAAGCTGACTATAAAGCAATGGTTGCTAATAAAGCAGGAAACGACCCTGAAGAAGTTGTCACAATTGCCGGCAGATTTTGCGAGTCCGGTGATATCTTAATAAAAGACGTAAAGCTTCCGACTGTTGATCCCGGTGATATAGTGTGTCTTTTAAGCACAGGGGCATATAACTACTCTATGGCCAGTAATTATAATAGAGTTCCCAGACCTGCATGTGTATTAGTACATAAAGGGCAATCTGATGTTATAATAGAAAGAGAGACATACGAAAATATAATCTCGCTTGATAGAATCCCCAAAAGGTTAACATCAAAAACTCTTGAAGGTTCAATGTAGTGATTGATACAATTTCTAAATTTCTGACTGAATCTTTTTTAGAGACAATGGTATCTCTAAATTACATTAATGTTTTAGAGATATTAGTAATTGTAGCAATCCTTTATCAATTTTATAAGCTAATCACAGGTACTCAGGCAGAACAGCTTGTTAAAGGCATATTAATATTATTTTTAGCATTACTTTTAAGCAAGCTGTTTAAACTTCAAATTTTGGGAAAAATACTTGAGAGTGTTGTTAATATTGTAATATTTTCGATTGTTGTAATTTTTCAGCCGGAACTAAGAAGATTATTTGGCTATTTAGGACAGCAAGGTTTTTTAAGAAAACCAATCTTTAATGATAAAAAATTAGATATTAATCTTATAATCAAGGATTTTTCCGAAGCTATTAAATACTTAAGCAAATCACACACAGGTGCGCTGATAGTATTACAAAAAAACCAGGTCTCAGAAAGTTTTCTGGATGTAGGAATTAACTTGGATTCGCTTATTAGCACAGAATTGATATTAACTATTTTTCATCCTAATACCCCCTTGCACGATGGTGCAATAGTAATAAATGAAGATAGAATCATAGCAGCAGGCGTTTTACTACCTTTAACAGAAGATCCTAATCTTAGTTGGAAGTATGGTACAAGACATAGGGCTGCTATTGGAATGAGTGAAACAGCTGATTGTTTGTGTGTTGTTGTATCAGAAGAAACAGGCGAAGTTTCTTATGCGCAAAAAGGTAAATTAAATAAAGTCGAAGAGTTAGATGACTTAACAGCGGAAATAAAAGATTATTTTGGCTATAACGAAATGAAACAGGAGCAGGCAAGTCGATTCCAGTTAAACAACTTTTTTAATCCGGATTTTTCCAAGTATCATCAAATGATATGGAAAAAAAATAAAACTGATAAATAGATTTTTAAATAAATTTTAAAAAAGAAATGCACTGTAAAATAATAAATAGTGTTGATATATAATTTTTTTCATATACAATGTTAATTAAGCTCTAGCAATTTAATTAGTTGAATAAAAAATTAATAATGTTATGAAAAATTATAGTAATTTATACTTCAAAATAGTTGATAAAATACGCAATCGTTTAGTAACAGAAGAGGCACTAAGCGAAATAACAGATGAATTAAATGAATATTTTAATTGCGATGGCGTTTGCATATTTAATGTGGATAAAAATAAGTCGACAGGTTTATATGAAATAAAATCTACATACGGTCAAGACTCTTTAAAAAAAGAAGAGCTAATTATTAAATTTTTTGAAACATATATTACTAAGTATTTCAATGAAGAGTCTCATTTGATAATTACTAATAAAGATTGTAAGCTAACTCATCCCGAGTTAGTTAATTTGATTAAAGAATTAAAAATAAAAACAGCTATTCTCATTCCAATAAGAATAGAAAATAAAATCTGTGGAAGTATATTATTTATTGTAAAAAAAGAAATAAGAGAGTGGGATTTAATTGAAATTAAACATATTAAGGCAATTATAGAAAATGCTTATTATGTTATAAACAATAAAGAACTTAGTAATGAACTAAAGAAAAAAGAAGAAAGAAAAAAAACTGTTAAAAATTTTCTAAGAAAGTTTAGAGGCATACACCATATTGATGAGTTAAAAGAAATTGTTGTGAAAGATATTTCGAAATTGGTAAAGTCCGATAAATGTTTGATAAGATTTATAAAATCAGACTCAATTGCTTTTGATTTTGATAAAGATGTAATATATTTAGAAACTGGTGATATTGCTTCTATATCACCAGTTTTTTCTATGGACTTTACTAAAAAATATTTTTCACATCTTAAAAAAGGACTGCCTATTTGCGTGCCAAATGTGGAAAAATTAACTAATACATTGTATGATCCTGATTTGGCCAGCCTTTTTAATAATTCTTACTCAAAGTCTACTTATATATTTCCTATGGTGTATAATGAAAAATTAACGGGCATCATACAAATCGATTATGATCAAGGCAAGCAGATACTTTTAACGCATGATGTAGAAACAATTATGACTATAGTCGAACATGTGGCTTCGTTGATAGAAAATAACAGACTTGTTTCAAGGTTAAAATCTCATATTGATCTGGAAAATTTTTTGACTGAAGAAGACAATATAGTTATTAATAAAAAAATTGCTTCAAAATTAGGGTTAAATAGTGCCATATTGTATTCTTATTTATTAAAAAATAGTTTTAACAGCAATAGCAGTTCATCTAATTATAATAATGATTTTATACCTGTACCGTCGCCTAAAATAATAGAAAAAGCAACTTTTTTAAGCACAATTGATCAAGAGAATGCTTTGCTTGAATTAAAATACAAAAAGTTAATAACGATAAATGAGCTAAATTCTAATGAAATGCATTATAAATTATCAGAAAAAGCTGTATTAGATCAATTTTTGGAAACAAATAACAAAACTTCAAAGATAATCAGTAACAAGCTGTATATTAAAATGTCTGAAACATTTAATATTTATAATGATTTATATTCAGAAGAGGTAATAGAAGCCACTAATATGCTGTTAAAAAAGTTAGCCAAATTAAAAGTCAATGATATATTAATACACACAAATTTGTATTCTACTTTAATTACTACAATGCAGGATTATTTTCAAAAGCATAATATGGAAGACTGTACTACAACAAGATTTATGAGCAACTTTTTGGACTTATATTTAAATTCAGAAAAAAATTGTAATTATGTACCCCTTAACATAGATGACTTTATTTTTAAGCGTTTTAAACTATTTTTGCAGTATAAATTAAAAGAAATATTATTTTTAGTAACAGATACTAAAATTCGATGTAGCTTTTTACAGAATTTTGATATTAGTGTATTTGATTAAATTTTTTAAGTATACAAATTGATATAATCTTTATTGTGCTTAAAAATTCATCAATAAGGCATTTAAAAAATCAAAACTATAAATTATTTTAAACTTGAAAATCAAAAGGTTAGATTTAGAATACAAAAGTGTTTTAGATTTATTAGTTATATATCAGGAATGAAATAGAAGGTTATTTAAAGTACGGGCTTTGATAGAGGTGGCTCATGCCATCATAGTAGTCCTAAAATTTAAATATGAAAATTTTTTGCTACTTTTTTGGAGTAAGCAAGTTTTAGTTATAACGTAATTTTAGGGAGAAAAACATGAGAAGACTAAGAAGAAAGCAAGAAAAGAGACTGAAGGGCTTAAATTCTATAATTAAATCCAGCTTGGTTGTTGGGCTAACATTAACTTTAGCAAGTCAAACTTATGCTCAGGCAGTGCCAATGTCAAATAATTTACCGGTTCCAAATTATGTAAACGGTGCAAGCTTAAAATATAACTCAGGCTTAAACGTTAGTAGCAGCGTAGCCTCGATGAGCATAGCAGCACAGGAACAAGCTGCAAAAGCAGCAGATAGCTCAAACAATTTAAATATTAATGTTCAAGCAGCGGCAGCAGATTTAAAATACAATTCTTTTAATGTAGGTCAAAACAGTAAAGTTCAATTTAATTTTAGTAACAAAAATCAGGTTGCATTAAATAGAATAACAAGCGTTGGCGAGGCTTACGCTTCAAGAATTGCAGGCAATATCTCACAAACAGGACAAGGCGGAGCAGTTCTTTTAATAAACCCTAACGGGATTTTATTTAGTCGGGATTCTTCAGTAAATTTAAACTCTTTTATGGGATCAACGCTTAAATATAAGTCAAGTGACTTAAATAAAAAAACAATAACATTAGCAAAAAGCGAACAAGAGCCCAGAGGTATCCAGATGCATTGGGGCAGCATAATAAAGACAGATAAAGGGGCAGTATTTGCTTCAAACGGAATTTATAATGACGGAACCGACATTTTTGCGCAAAGCGGAAATGTTCAATTAATAACGGGAGATGGGGTTACTTTCACTTATAATGAAGCTTTAAAGCCTAATATTGTATCGCAGGAGGATGTTCAAGCCTCAACAGTAAAGCCTGAAGACGTAAAATATCAGAAATATCAGCCTTATGGCCATACAGGTTTTACTGGCAGTGAGTCATCAATATATACAGAAAAAGCTAAAATTTCAGGGGAAAATTTAAATTTTGTATCCAAACTCAGTTTATCATCCAATGCCTCGTTAAAAGCTATTATAAATTTGGATGGAATAATAGAAGCTAAAAAAGGAAAACCGAATGAAAGCGGAAATGTAACAGTTTACTCAAGTCATGCATCTAATATCAATACAAACATTAAAGCCGATAAAAATATAAAAATAGATACAAAAAAATTTACTACAAATAAGATTACATCAGGTAATAATATAAAAATAATTGGTGGTATTACTGCAAAAGAAATTAATTCAGGAGGAAATATAGAAATATCAGGCGGAGTTTTAGATGTAGATAATATCAGTGCCCAAAATGACATAACTTTTAAGGGGGGGTATGTACTTTGTAAACAGCTAAAAGCAGGAGGAAATGTTGATTTTTGGACAACTTCTAGTATTGAGGTTTTAGAAGGTGAGGCAAAAGGAAATATAAAATTCTACGGAGAAAGAAAATATTCGCGAATAGGAAAATTAAAAGCTTCAGGCGATATTGATATTTATTCTTTTTATAGCGTTTATGCAAAAGATTTGCATGCCGGGGGTACACTTGATGCGTTAAGTACATTTGGCTCTATATTATTAGGTAATATTTATGCAAATAAAAAAATAAGTTTAGGTACTTCAGAAGGAATAACAACCACAAAAAACATTATATGTAATGACGATGTTAGCATAGGTGCTGTAGGCTATGTACATACAGGTAATGTAAAGGCTCAAGGTAGTATTAGCATTGGAAGTTACAGGAGAGAGCTTACTATAGGTGATATAAATGCAGGTGAAAATATTTTAGTAAGAGGAGCTAACCTGAAGGTTCTAGGCAATTTAAAAGCAAAAGAAAAAATATATGTTTTTACAGGTGTTGCTAATCTCCAAAATATAGAAGCAGGTGGAGATATTTTAATAGATGCAAGATCATTGTATACAGATTCACCGGATAATTTTATAAAAACAACAGGTTATTATTCAAATATATTAATAAATTCCACCTGTCGTCCGGGATTTATACCTTCTATAGAATTATCTCATGGTACTTTAATATTCGAACCAGGGTCCTATACTAGCGATGTTTATAATTCTCTTAAGACAGAATCAGAAATTCCTAAAATTGCAATAGCCAACTTATATGATAAATCAATATATATTACTAAAAAAGACCAGTTTCTTGGTCGAATTGAAAATGGGCAAGCAAAGCCTATACATTTAATATTATCAACAAAAGATAAAATTGATTTTGAATTTACATCAGCTCATCCTGACTCCACTTTAACAGTAGATCATTGTTGGTTAAAGCCTGAGTTAATTGATGTTTATGGTCGTATTGATATAAGAAAGCCATTAACTATTCAAGGCTACGGCACAAATGACATTAATAATGAAGCTAATATCGTAAAAGTTATCGATGCAACAAAAGATCCTGATTTTAATACTTTTGATCAGAACTTTTTCAGTAATAACCTTGTTGAATTAATTAAGCTTTAGGGATAGTTTTTTAATATTTAAAAAATTATAAAAATCTATATTAAAAATTTTAAATAAGTAAAAGATTTGCTACTTATTGAGTAAGCAGGTTAAGACTATGACGTAAATTTAAGGAGAAAAAATGAGAAAACTGAGAAGAAAGCAAGAAAAGAAACGTAAGAGTTTAAACTCTATAATTAAATCCAGCTTGGTTGTTGGGCTGACATTAACATTAGCAGGCCAGGCTTATGCTCAGGCAGTCCCAACATCAGATAATTTACCTGTCCCGAACTATGTAAAAGGTGCAAGCTTAAAATATAACTCAGGCTTAAATGTTAATAGCAGCGTAACCCCAATGAGTGTAGCAGCACGGGAACAAGCTGCAAAAGCAGCAGATAGTTCTCGCTGCTTGGATATTAATGTTCAAGCAGCGGCAGCAGATTTAAAGTATAATACTTTTAATGTAGGCACTAACAGTAAAGTTAAGTTTAATTTTAGTAACAAAAATCAAGTTGCCCTAAACAGAATAACAAGCGTTGGCGAGGCTTACGCTTCAAAGGTTTTAGGCAATATTTCCCAAACAGGACAAGGCGGAGCCGTTCTTTTAATAAACCCTAACGGAATTTTATTTGGTCCTGCCTCCACAGTAAATTTAAATTCCTTTACCGCATCAACACTAAACTATAAATCTTCTGACTTAAATAATAAATCAATAACATTAGAAAGAGGCGAATTAAACCCTACAGGCATTTATATGAAATGGGGAAGTAAAATAATCACAGACAAAGGAGCAGTATTTGCTTCAAACGGAATTTATAATGAAGGTGGTGATATTTTTGCCCAAAGTGGTAATATTCAGTTAATAACGGGAGATGGTGTTAACTTTACCTGTAATGAAGTATTTAAGCCTAATATTATATCCCAAGAAAACGTTAAAGCGTCAACAGTAAACCCTAATGACGTAGAATACCCTTACTACCGTTATGGGGGGTATGTTTCTAATAAGGAATCTTCAATATATACAGATGGATCTAAAATTTTAGGTGAAAATTTAAATTTTGTGTCTAAAGTTAGTTTGAATGATCCGATAAAAGCTATTATAAATTTGGATGGGATAATAGAGGCTAAACAAGGAACAAAATGCGAAAGCGGAAATATAATCGTTTATTCAAATGGCATATCCAATATTAATACCGATATTAAAGCTGATGGTAATATAAAGTTAGAGGCAAAAAATATTAATACAGATAATATCGTATCAGGCGGAACTATAGATATATATGGGAATAATGTTAATACGAATAGTATTACTGCAGATGGAAATATAAAAATGAGTGGAGAGCTTAACACCACAGATATTACATCTGGAAATAATGTTAACTTGTACGGTACTATGAGTACTGGCAATATCACTGCCCTAAATGAAATAATACTGGCTTCAAAGAGTTTTATTCATTGTAAGCAACTAAACTCAGGAGGAAATATTGACGTTGAGTCCGGAGGTCTTCTCTCTCATGATATTAATACAAAAGGAAATATAAAAATTTTCACCGGAGAAAATGAGACAAGAATAGGCAATGTAAAAGCTTCAGGATATTTAGATATTTTTTCCTTTGGTAGGATTCATACCAAAAATTTGCATACAGGAGGTAAAATTGATGCAACAACTGCATTTGGTGCTATAACAACAGGCAATATTTTTGCAAATAAGGATATAAGCATTGGTGGAGAGAGCGGAGTAATAACAAAAGATGTTGTAGGCAATGCCAATGTAGCATTAACTGGTGGTTTTTCGCACGTAAATGTAGGAAATATAAAAGCTAAAGGTAATCTATACATTGGAAGCCATTGGAGAGATATTACAACAGGAAACTTATATTCCGATAAAAATATAACTGTAAGGAATAGTACAATGTTTGATCCTGTAAACATTGTTTCTCTAGGTGATTTAACTGCAAAAGAAAAAGTATATGTTTCTGCAGTTGATATTGCTAATATACAAAATATAAAAGCCGGAGATGATATTTTAATAGAGGCAAAATCATTAAATACAAATTCACCGGATAATTTTATAAAAACAACAGGTTATTATTCAAACATATTAATAAATGCCGATGAAATGTTTATGGAAAAAGATGGAACTGCATTGCGTCCGGGAGTTATGTCGAATATAGAGTTATCTCGCGGCACTTTAATACTAGGACCAAGGTATAATGAAAATGTAGAGCTGATCGGAACTAATGCAGCAACCGCCGTAGAGGGCACCAGCTTTATATTTAGCGATGTTTATAATGCGCTTAAATCAAAATCAGAAGTTCCTAAAGTTGCAGTAGCTCACCTTTTTGACAATCCAATAAATATTAATGCAAAAGATCATTTTTTAGGAAGAATTAAAGACGGGCAAGCAAAACCAAAACACTTAATATTATCAACAAAAGGGAATGTTGACTTTGAATTTACATCAGCTCATCCTGACTCCACTTTAACAGTAGATCATTGTCGGTTAAAGCCTGAATTAATTGACCGGTATGGCAATATTGATATAACAAAGCCTTTGGTAATAGAGGGTTACGAGATAAATAATTTAAATAAAGAAGCTAATAATGTAAGGGTTATCGATGCGACAAAAGATCCTGGCTTTGATACTTTTGATCAGAATTTTTTCAGTAATAACCCGGCTGAATTAATTAAACTTTAGAGATAACTCGAATTGTTAAATAGGCAAGTTCAGGGTTAATACCAGATTATAGCAACAAAAAAACCTCCATCATCTACTGTGAGTAGTTATGGAGGTTTTTATTATAAATCCGAGCTAAAAATTTCTATAACGGGAGCTTAAAAGACTCATTAAATAGTCATTGGCACTGTTTAATTCTTTAAACTCTTCTTCATTGCCACCCGGCTTATCTGGATGATATATTAAAGCTTGCTTTTTATAGGCCTGTTTTACAGCCTCTATATTATTTGTATCTACCTCAGAAAAATATTTATTTATATATTTTCTGCGTCATCGTCATCAGGTCTGTTAGGACTTGAAGGACCAGCACTCGAGCCTGCTCCGGCTTGAAATCGCCTTCCTGTATTTAAGTCAGGTATATCTTCTGGCGTATATTGTGAATTATTTTCTCCATTTCCATACCAGAACTCATCTCTACTACCCCTACTAGCGTCGCTACCTTCAACACTCGGTTTAGAGCAACATAAACCATTGAAAGCCACATTATTTTGCTTTTGAGCATTCATTTTTTTGTAGGGGTTTAAATTACCCATTAATCTAATATTCATCTTTAGCCTCATTATCTTTCTTTAAATTCAAATAAAATAATAAACAAAATTTATGCAATTATTTTATTTTGCTTCCAATTTAACAAAACACTTAAAAAAAATAATTGCCAACAGGTTCTTCAGTAAGAATAACTCCATTTTTAACTTTATCGTTAATGTCTTCTTCGGATAATTTATTACCTTTATCATCAGGAAGAAGTATAACCTGTCCATCAGAACCTTGTTGAAATTCAATATTATTAACCTTTACATCCTTACCAAATATTCTGGCCACAGGTTTTTCAGAACCAGTCATTATGATACTTTTAACTTTTGTATTATCGTGCAAAGACATGGATTTTTTTGCCTTGATAGTACCAGCTTCGGCTTTTTCATATAAATTAACACGTATAGCTTCAATCTGCACTGCTTTAGACTCTTTCTGCATTAGTACAGTATCAGCTGCTTTTATTTCTTCTGCATTAGCGGATTTAGTAATGCTAACATCCTTCCCTTCAATCTTTTTCGCTTTTATTTCACCATTGATACTAACATTGCCCTTAGTTTTAATTTCTGTTACCCGACTTTTGCCCCACAAGTTTATATTTTGAGCTCCATCACCATTAACATTTACCACACCATTTTCAACCTGCTCTTCAGATAGAGGCGTACAAGCCGCGATACTAAAAGGCTTAATTAGCACCTCACCGGTGGTACCTTCAGGAAATTTAACTTGTCCTGTCACCTTTGCACTGTCTTTTATAATAAGCTTTGGATTATCAAGAGTTGTTATACGTATTGTGTCTTTAACCATTGCTTTATTATCCAACTCCACGCTGCTTGCGGTTATCCTATCAGCTACCGCTTCACCGCTTAATTTAACTTGACTTCTTGCAACTATTTCTTCTGCGCTAGTACTGCCAGTCATATTTACATTATTGCCAGTTATTTTATTTACTTTTTTATCTCCACTCAGGTTTATTTCATCTCCTCTTACGTTGGTATCAACATAAATCGTCCCATTTATGATCTGATCTGCGTTAATTGATTCTTGTGGATAATCTCCATTTTCATTTCTGAGCAGAATAACTTCACCAGCTGTACCTTCAGGAAATTTAATTTGTTCGGTGACCTTTGGATTGTCTTTTAGCATAACTCTAGGTTTACTGCCTTCTTTTATTATTATAATTCCAACACGTGTCTGACCGGATAACTTTATTTGTTGGGCATTAACAGTTTGCACATCAACATTTTTTAAAATTACATTTTCCTCAGCTGTAATATTGTTTAATTTTGGGAGTATAGCAGTTTCTTTATTGGTTAATATAACAGATTTTTTACATATTATATTTATATCGTCAGATGTAGTTTCTATGCTCCCCCTCAGATTTACCTCATCTTCCTGTTCTATGTCTTTGCTCAACTTTATATGCTGCTGATTATTAGAGCTGATACCTCTAAATGCAAAATGCCTACTTGCCAAATTTCTGTTAATATATTGCATTGAAGTAAAATCAGTGCCTTTAAGCTCTAAAACCCTTTGCTGCTTTTGCAGATTTTCTTTTTTCGTTGCATTGGTTTTTCTATACAGATTTAAATTCTTCATTAAGTATATACTCATGTTTTGCCTCATATTTCCTGGCGCTTAATTATTTTTATTAAATTATTAAGCTATACATATAGCATATATTTCCATTTTCCATTTTCTATTTGCTTATCGTTTATTGAAGGATAGCCACTAGGATCAGCATAAAGAACAACTTTGCCATTAACACCTTTAGGGAATTTAATCTTTCCTTTAATCTGTACTTTTCTACCATATATCCGGACCTGCGGATTATCCTTACCGGTTATTATTATATCCTTAACTTTAGCGCTATCCCTTAAATCTATAGATTTTTTAGCTTTGACTATTTCAGCGCTAGCTTGGTGAACAAGAGCAACTTTTTTTCCTGATACTGCTTTAACTTTTGCGTTACCAGTTAGAACAAAATTTGTATTTTCACCATATATCTCTTCTTCAGGCATGTCGTCTCTTAAATTTATCAAATCACCTTGCAGCTTTATAGAGCCATTTTCTATTTTACTTTTAATTTTTGAAATATTAGCAATTTCTGCATTTTCGTCAGGTAAAAGAATAACTTCACCTTGAGCATTTTTAAATTTAATCTTTCCTTTAATTTCTGTACAATTACCATGTATCCTTACTACCGGATTGCCCTTACCGGTCATTATTATATCTGCAACTTTAGCGTTATCTCTTAATGATGCAGTCTTTTCAGCTTTGATAGTTCCTGCACCGGACTTTCCGTACAAATTAGCATGTTTAGCATTAATTTCAATGGTCTGCGCAGATCCGGATAATACTGCATTATGACATTTTTCTATTTTCTCTACTCTGGTATTCTCAGACATATTAATATAACGTGCTGATGCTCTATCAGCACTTGCGCTATCAAAGAGATCAACATTCCTTTCACCCTTAATTTCTTCCATATGGTCAGATCCACGCAAAAATTTTCCTTTAGAAGTACTTTTTTTATTTTTCAGGCTTACAGTATCTTGGTTTATACTCTGCATTTTAAAAGAATGTTCACCTTTGAAAGTCATAGCATTCTGCTGTTTTAATAAATTATTTTGTTTTTCTTTTTTATATAAGCCTAAGTTACCCATTAACCTGATATTCATACATTACCTCTCTTTGTCCTCATAAGTAATTACATTTTTACTAAAACTTAATAACCAAAAAATTAAAAACACCTAAAAAAAATAATTGTCAATATATTTCTATGTAAATCAAATAAGCAATAAATAAAGGGATGAATGAAAAAATCATCCCTTTATTTATAAATATATTTTATCTGATTCTACTTTTGATGATTCACTGCCCCAGTATCATTTTCCTTATTTGCTCCTATCTCAACTTCTTGAGCAAGCCTTTCCAGATAACGTGGTAAATGTACATGCCCATAAAGCCTTTCAGCCTCATCTGAGTCAAGTGACCTCTCAGGTTTCTTAGCCACATCAGCAGCAATTATTATAGTATCAAGCTTTTGTTGTTTAGGCTGAGGCTGCGGGGGCGGTTCAGCTGCTTTCCTTTTTTCTCCCTTTCTTGCAAAAGACACGCCTTTTTGCTGCTGCATATTATTTTGGTTTACTTTTTTGTATGGATTTAAATTACCCATTGATCTAATCATCATAATTTTTTTCCCTCTTTCTTTTTTAAAATAATAAAACTTAAATATAATAAAAACAAAATTATAAAAATATAATATTATTCATTAATTATACTGCTCATCAATTAAATTTCAGATTACTCTTTTGAATGAGCTTATAAAAAGTAAAATTGACCATTTAACTTTTTAACGCTCCCGCTTCGCAAT
>JANQLL010000046.1 GCA_028280605.1 Candidatus Gastranaerophilales bacterium | reverse complement strand
ATCTAACTTAAAAGATTATAGAAAGGAGTGAAAAAATGGAAGACAAAAACTTGAAATGTGATCCTGAAAGTAAAAAGAAAGAATCAGAAGAAAACGTTGATGTTAATGAAAGTGTAAATTGTATTGTAGTAAAACCAAAAATTACAATTGACGTTAATATTAGCGGTTTGGTTACTAAGACAATCGTGGGTTAGACACCACAAAATTTCTTGAAAAATATATTTAATGTAAACTTAAACTACTGCTGATAAGATGTTCTATCAGCAGTTTTTATTTTTGGTACGTTGTTTTTTCATATGCATATATTAATTATGGGCAATGGACAAAATGGAATGATAGGAATTCTTACGTCGTATATCGAGTATAGGATTTTAAATAAAAGATTTTGTATTAATATATCTTAAATAGAGAAAGGGTGAGGAAATGGATATCCTATTTGTTGATGGATTTCAACAATCAAGCATTATAACTTTTCCAATAGGCATTAATTTGTTATCAACTATAATTAGTAAAAATTCAAATTATACTTCAGAAGTGATTAGCTTTGCTGATTTAATTGCAGAAAAAAAAGTACCTGATAATATACTGTTAGAAAAGGATTATGAAACCATTGTTAGATATATATTAAATAAGAGTCCCAAAATAGTATCATTTTATACCATAGAAAGATCGTATTTTATATCCTTAATTGTAGCTAAAAATATAAAGAAAATAGACAAAGACATTAATATAGTTTTTGCAGGACCCCACGTCAGTTTGTGTAGTTTAGACACTCTAAAGGCCTTTGACTTTATAGATATGGTAGCCATAGGTGAAGGTGAACAAAATGTAATAAGTATTATAGATTACTTCAATAATAGAGAAAAAATAGAGAATATCAAAGGCATTTGTTATAGAAAAGAAGATCAGATAGTTTATAACGAACCTACTCCATTACTTGAGAATTTAGATGAACTACCGATGCTTGAACTGAATGAGGATTCTCTTCCTTTTATAATTCGTATCGAGACCGGAAGAGGATGTCCCTTTAATTGTACATTTTGCTGTACCAAAACCTTCTGGAAACGAAAAGCAAGAATGAAGAGTACGGATAGAATAATTAATGAAGTTAAATATTATATGAATAAATATAATATTAGAGAATTTGATTTTATTCATGATCAATTTACAGCTTATAAAGAAAAGACTTTAGAGTTTTGTAGGAAAATAGTGGACCAAAGGATCGATATAGAATGGTCATGTAGTGCAAGGGCAGATACCTTGGATAAAGAGATCATTAGCTTAATGGCTCAAGCAGGCTGTAATAAGGTGCTTTTAGGCATTGAGACGGGTTCACAGAGGATGCAAAAAGAAATTAATAAAAACTTAAATATGTCAGAGGTTAAAGATACAATCAAGTTATTAGATAGACATGGTATTGAGATACAGGTAAACTTTATTTATGGATTTCCTACAGAAGAAGAAGAGGATTTACTGAAAAGTCTGAATTTAATTAGGTTTTGTGTAGAAGAATTATTAATCCAAGAGGCGACGATATACAAATGTGCATATCTTCCAGGAACACATATCTATTTTACTCAAAAGAATAATTTAGTTTTTAATGAAGATAATTTTTATCTATTTAGGTATCCTGCCAAAAATCATGGGGATTTTATTAAAAGATATCCAAATTTATTTTCAGGTTTATTTATCTTCAATAGTAGACTTGTAGACAAGTATTTTTACTTAGATATATTCATCAATTATATATATAATTATTTTGCTTTCAGAACACCGAAAACTATGAATGAAATAATAACATTCTATGACAATAGCTTATTAGATTTTTATCTTGCATACAAAACCGAAATGAAAAGAATAACTACTTTATTAAATAGAACTGTTTATTATGGAGATAAATTAAGTGATGTACGAGAAGAGATGTCTAGAAGTTTAGAACTTTTCATTAAAAACAATATGAAAAATGATTTTATCGCAGATTTATATAGGTTTGAAAAAGAAATAATGAAGATTTCATTAAGCAAAAATAGTAAAGTATCAGAAGTTCAGACATTTGACTATGACATGCTATTGTATTATCAAAGGCTAAAAAAGAAAAAGGAAAAGTGCAAGTTAGTTTTTTCAGTTACTGAAGATAAAGAAGTTAGTATAATTAAGGAAAAGTAAGTCTTATATTAAGAAACCAGTAACTATTTCCTATGTAGGTCATATGTTAAGATTAAATTGAATCAAGCAAATTTTGGGGTGTGCCGTAATAAATAATCTGATTGAAT
>JANQLL010000026.1 GCA_028280605.1 Candidatus Gastranaerophilales bacterium | reverse complement strand
TTCATTTTTAACGCTCCCGCTTCGCAATTCAGAGAATAGTTTATTTTATTAACTTTAACTCGATTTAATAATCTGAAAAGTATTTTAGTGGGAGTATAGTAGCACCGGAATAAATAGAAGATTGGCTCATAACCTTATTTAAGCCAACAAGTGTTTTAGCATCAAGAATTTTTCCTTCTTTTATTAGTTCTTCAACTTCTTTAAAGGAAAATTTGAAGGTTTGTATTACTTCGCCTTCATCAAAGTTAGTTCCGACAAAAGTTAAGTTAGTAGCTTTATACAAATATAATTTTTCATTGCAAAAACCAGGTGCAGTGTAAATAAATCCTAATGATTCCCAATTATTTGCAATAAAACCTGTTTCCTCCTGCAATTCTCGTTTAATTGCAAAAAAAGGGTCTTCGTTTTCTTCCAGCTTACCTGCCGGTAATTCTATAAGTTCATCATTTACTGCATAGCGCCACTGTTTTACTAAAATAATTTTATCTTTATCTGTAATTGCAACTACAGCCACACCGCCCGGATGAACAACTACTTCTCTATAATGTTTTTCGCCGTTATTTAATTGTACTTGATCTTTTTTTAAGTTAATAAAGGTCCCATTGAACTCTAGCTTGCTTTCAATTGTTGTTTCTTTAGTTATTTCCATAAATTTCTTCCCTAAAAATTATATTTTCTGTATTTAGCATATTATAATTCAATATACTTTGGCAATTAGAGGATAGTATCATGAACTTAAAAGGAAAAAATTTCTTAACATTAGCAGATTTTAGCAAGCAGGAATTATTATATTTATTAGATTTAGCAAGCAGGCTCAAGCAAGATAATAAAATAGGTCAAACCCATTATATATTGAAAAATAAAACATTAATACTAATTTTTGCCAAGCCAAGCTTAAGAACCCGTGCCAGTTTTGAAATTGGCATACAGCAGCTCGGTGGAAATGCTTTAACATTAAAGCAGGATGAAATAAATTTAGGAGTAAGAGAAACAATCGCAGATACAGCAAGAGTTATTTCCAGATATGCAGATGGTGTAATGATAAGAACATTCGCACAAAGTGATGTGGAAGAATTTGCACAATGGGCAGATATTCCTGTAATTAACGGTTTAACAGACAGCACGCATCCCTGCCAGGTTTTAGCTGACTTATTAACAATAAAAGAGCATTTTGGCGAGGTTGAAAACCTAAAGCTTACTTATATAGGCGATGGAAATAACATGGCAAACAGCTTGATGATTGGTTGCGCTAAATTAGGTATGGATGTAACTATAGGTTGCCCTAGTGATTATGAGCCGGATCCTGTGTTTTTGAAAATGGCACAAAATTTTGCGCAAAAAACTGGTTCTATAGCAGAAGTAGAAAACGATCCGCAAAAAGCAGCTAAAAGAGCAAATATAGTTTATACAGATGTTTGGGCAAGTATGGGACAAGAGTCCGAAACAGAAGAAAGAAAAGGAATATTTAAGCCTTATCAGGTTAATGATGAGTTGTTAAAACATGCCGGCGATGATGTTATTGTTCTTCACTGCTTACCAGCGCACAGAGGCGAAGAAATAACTCATCAAGTTTTAGAAAAGTATGCTGATATCGTGTTTGAGGAAGCTGAAAACAGGCTGCACGCTCAAAAGGCAATAATGGCATCTGTAATGTAAAATTTAGCTAAAATAATAATAAATTTTATTGATACTTCTCAAGGAAATATTTTTTGATAGCAATTTTTTCCTTGAGAAGTTTTATAATAAATGAGAAATAAATAGGGGATAGTTTGATGTTAGTCAGTAATAGCTGCGTAAAAAGACAAAATAATATAAACATGCAAGTCTCTGAAAATTCTAAAAATAGTTATTCAAGTCAAAATAAAGATAATAAAAGGACTCAATCCCCTGCTTTTACCGGAAAGAAAGTTGATAAAGAGTTACTTAAAGCTTACGGAAGTATCGCGGCTCTTGTAGGGTTAGGTATTGTTTCTGTAATAGTTTTTGCTAAAACTCGAGTTAAAGATTACTATACATTTGGTGAAATTGTTACGAGTAAATATCAGAAAAAACCTGAAGAAGACAAGCTAAAATAAAAATAAAAAAGCATTTTTCTAAATATAAAATTATTAACCTCTAGCTGAATATTTGAAATATAATATAAACGTTCAGGTATGAGGAGATTTTGAAATGAACTTAAGCAGATTAATTTTAGCAACTGTAGCTATCTCAGTATTTAGTACAATAATAGGAATGATTACTTGCGGTGGAGTGTTTAACTGGGTTTATTCGATTGAGCCTGCAAATATATGGAAACCAATGGATTCAGCACCATCAGCTCTTTATTTCACAGGCTTATTTATAGTTAATGCTATTTTTGTAATGATTTATGCGTTGATTAATAAAGCCTTACCCGGTCAAAATAAATTAATTAAAGGTCTCGCGTATGGATTAGGGGTCTGGGCTGTAGGCACGTTGCCCGGTATGCTTTCAACATATTCATTTATGAATGTATCAGACGTTGTTATTGTTTATTGGCTAATTTGGGGTTTATTTGCAGTTCCTCTAAAAGGCCTTATCACCGCTGCTATTTGTAAAAATTAAAAAAAATAAATTTTTGTTTTAATACCTTCTGTACTATTTTGGACAATTGATTTATTCACTATATTCGATGATTATTAATAAAATTAATAAAATCGAGGAAAATATTACTAAGGAACAAATTATTTTTTTTTAACTTCTAAATTATTAGAAACAAAAAAAAGAATCTGTTATAATTTATATTACACTAAGTCAAAAATACTTTTCAGAGTATTTAAGCGTGTTAAGTCTAATAAAATAGGCTATACTCTGAAAAGAGTAGTTTTTAATTTAATCTTGAACTAGAATAAATAATGTTTTTTAATATAAGTTTATGTGGTTTACTTGCTATGTATTGTCTTTGTACGATCGAAGGAAACAAAAAACTGATATATCCTCTTTATAGAGGATTAACAAGACATTCAAACGTGTAATATTATATTACTTGAGTAATGTTATAAGTAGAGTAATATTTAAGAAAAAGGTTAAAAGATATTATGTCACTACCAAAAGTTGCATATTTTTCAATGGAAATGGCAATTGATCAAGCATTAAGTACCTATGCCGGTGGCTTAGGCTTCTTAGCTGGCAGTCATATGCAGTCTGCCGGATATCTTGATATGCCAATGGCGGGGGTTTGTATTCTCTGGTCTTATGGTTATTATGATCAAAGAATCGATGCAGAAGGTAATGTAGAGATTGCATATTTTAGAAAGCACTATGACTTTCTAACTGATACAGGAATAACAGTAGATGTTCAAATTTATGGTCAAAACGTAAAAGTAAAAGCTTTTAGGTTAGAACCTGAAATTTTTGGCACAGTTCCAATTTACCTTTTAACAACAGATATTCCTGAAAATACCCCTGAAAATCGTCAAATTACACATAGGTTATACGATGCTAACGAAAGAACACGTATAAGCCAGGAAATCGTTTTAGGTATTGGAGGAGTAAGAGTTCTTGAGGCTGCTAAATATGATTTTGATCTTATTCATATGAATGAAGGTCATGCTTTACCTGCTGCGTTTGAACTGTTACACAAATACAATGGCGATTTAGATAAAGTAAGAGAAAAAACAGTATTTACAACACATACACCTGTATCCGCAGGTAACGAAGTTCACTGGATTGACTTATTGAATGATGCAGGCTTCTTTTCAGGAGTATCCAGAGAAAAGGCTATTGAACTAGGGGGAGAAAATTTCTCTTTAACCGTGGCAGCTCTTAAAATGAGTAGAGTAGCAAATGCGGTTTCTCAGCTACATGGTTTGGTTTCTAATAAGATGTGGGAGTCTGTAGAAGATAGATGTCCTATTATCGCAATTACAAATGCTGTTAACCTCAATTATTGGCAAGATGAAAGAATAAACAATGCCAAAACCGGCACTGAACTCTTAGATGCTAAAGTTGAAATGAAAAAAGAATTATTTAAATATGTTGCGGGAAAAACCGGTAAAAGATTTGATCCTAATGTCTTGACCATAACCTGGGCGAGAAGATTTGCTGACTACAAACGTGCTTGGCTTATCTTAATGAACAGGGATCGTATTGGCAAGCTATTAAAAGAAAATAAGGTTCAACTTATTTTCTCTGGAAAGTTTCACCCTGCTGATACATTAGGTAGAGATATGTTTAATAATATTCTTAAACAGTCTTATGAACTTCCAAATGTAGTTGTTCTGCCTAATTATGAGCTGGAATTAAGCAGCTTGCTTAAAAAAGGTACTGATGTCTGGTTAAATACACCGCTTAGACCTTTTGAAGCATCTGGCACTTCTGGAATGTCAGCTAATATGAATGGTGCGCTACACTTATCAATTCATGATGGATGGACTGTAGAAGGTACATTCCATGATATTAATGGATACTGTGTAACCTATCCTGGCCTTGATGATGATATTCCTTGGGAAGAAAGGCATTGGAAAGATTATGAGACAATGATGGATCTTCTTGAGAATGATATTCTTCCTACATACTATACTGATAAAGACAGATGGTCCAAATTAATGTGTCAAGCTATCAGAACAGCGCAAGCGTATTTTCATTCTGATAGAATGGTTATTGAGTACTATAACAGATTGTATAAGCCAATCGCTCATAGTACCAACAAAGAAAAACCAAAAGACATTATTGTAAAAGAAAGACCAAATCTTAATGCTTGGACATATTCCAACATAAAGTAGAGTATGATATAAAAATAAATTCAATATTCAAAAGAAGGAATACACGATATTCCTTTTTTTGATTTATTAGAGCTTCGAATCATCGGAGCAACTGTAAAATTTCTAGTAGTAATCATTTTTATAAAATTTCTCCCTTCTGACATATCTTATTTTTATACTTGTATAAATTATCATTACTAAAATAAAATTCACCATTTCAATATTATCTCTCTTTTAATAAATATTAAAACTATTACAATTATAATTTGAAATGAAGTTAATTATCAAAAAAAATATATCCTTATAGCCCCAAAATAGTCTTCAAGCTGTTGCTGAATATCTATACTCCCACTAAAATACTTTTCAGATTATTAAATCGAGTTAAAGTTAATAAAATAAACTATTCTCTGAATTGCGAAGCGGGAGCGTTAAAAATGAA
>JANQLL010000009.1 GCA_028280605.1 Candidatus Gastranaerophilales bacterium | reverse complement strand
AAAAGCTTTCTGTCATCAACAAAGTATTGATGAATCAATTTAATTTACTTAAGTAATTTTTGTTATTAATACTTTGTTGAATGGAAATTGGTATAAATTCGAATTTACCAATACCATTGAATAAATATACATTTGGAGAATCTATCCAATCAGCAGGCGACAGTCTGTTAAATTTTAGCAGAGAAGATACTGCCATAATAAGTGCACAAGCAAAGCTGCTTAGCGAAATAGAAAAATTTAACTCTGACGAAGGTAATGCAGTTGATATGGCTCTTACCGGAGTTGTAAGCAAACATCAGATTGCAGCAAATGTTAATGTTGTCAATGCAAAAAAAGAAATGCTGGATGAAATTATAAATATGATAGATGAATAAAAAAATACCGGTTTGCACCGGTATTTAACAAGAGTTTGCAATTACACACAAAGAAGCCTTAGTTGCCCCATTGGCTTCTCAGTTTATTGATGACTGGACTTAAATCTAGGAAGTTGCTTGAGCTTTGCTTTTTAGGTATAGATATTTTTTCTCTAGAGCCATATATATCAATCACTGTTTTTATATAGCAATTATTTATTTTGTCAAATGACCATTCATTAGTTTCACCGGTTTTAGGATTTGTTTCTTTAAAAGAATATCCTTCTTCCAAACTTCTTAAAAGAGTTTCATCCATAATCGTATCTAAAGCCCCATCTTCAATAAATTTATCTCTTAGTTGTTTTTCTAAATAATTTTCTAAGGGGTTTAGTACAGAATTAGCTTGATAGCTTAATTGAGGCTTCAAGCTAGGTCTTTTGGAATGATAACTTGTAAAAATATTATTGTCGTAACCTTTTTCCTTCTTTTGCAATGGCGCAAACGCATAGCTTTTGCTCACAGCGCACTGTAGGGCTTTAATATCGTTAATCATTACTCTTCCTTCTCTCTCTTTATTTTTATGTTTCTCTAATTTTAGCTGGTTTGTTTTTTTACCCAATATTATAAAAACAAGCAATGCAAAAAAATTGCCTAATTTTTTATTATTATTAAAATATTTTTTAGGTATAAAGTATTTCTTTTGCATTTGTAATAAGGTTTAGTTTAAATTTTCTGCAGTTATACTAACTCAAAAATACTTTTCAGATTATTCAATCGAGCTAAATCTGATAAAATAAACTAGTTTCTGAAAAGAGTAATTTCAAATTTAATTGATGAGCAGTATAAATATTGCCAAAAATTTTAAAATCAAAAGTTAGAATAATAAATGTAACGATAATGCGATTTTTTTTTTAAAAGTGTTATAAAAATCTGGTTTTGTGGAATAAAAGTATTAGATATTTTAATATTAATAGGGAAAGTTTATGGATTTTAAAATAACTAACATTAATTTTAACAAACCCTCTGCACCATTGCATATAAATATGCTTCTTGATTCTTTAGGACTGGAGCCAACTGGTACTATACAGGGTGATATAATCGCAATACAGCAAGCAAAAGCTAATCAGCGAGCTGTAAAATTAAAGCGCAATCAAAGTTAATTAACTAAATAGCGCAATTATTATAAATCATATAAATATCCGGCTGAATTTAGTTGAAGGAGTATAAACATGGGAGCTTAATGATAATATCATATTAATATGCCCTGCTTGCAAATAATACGCTTGTAAAAAGATCTGTTGACGGTGTGCAGTTGGACGTTTGCCAAAATGGTTGCGCTGGCATCTGGTTTGATAATAAAGAACTGAAAAAATTTGATGAGAAGCATAAGCAAAAAAGAGTAGACCTAACTAAACCTACTCTTTTTTACATTTTTGTATTTGCACTTTTCCCTTAAATCCTTTTAATTTTATATATATGGTACTCACCAGGCTCTAATTTTTCAAAATAAAACTTATTTTCATAGTGATTATGAATATCACTGATTTCTTTAAAATCATACGAGCCTTGCTCAAGCACATACTCACATACAGGCTGGAATCCTTCAGGGATAAAAGCATCTTTATCAAACACAGGCTGCGAAATTTTTTCATAAATATCCACATTGCCATCATGCTTGTAGTCCTTTACTATTTCTTTTGGCGCATTTTCATTTGCCACAATAAATAGTCTCTCGTTATCTTGTTGATTTTCATGTTTAATAAACCAGGTTATAAATCCACTTTCATCAAAATTAGTATGATATTGTTCAGCGGTTCCAAAACAAGTTAAATCTAATTGCTTGGCTAGCCTATCTATAGCATCAAATTCTCTGTAGAATTCTTCATTTTGATTTCTTGGCATTGACTTTTCCGCTCCGATGGCATCTTCTATACCCTTTTCAGTATAGGATTCATCACCATCTATATACATAACAGGACGCTGTGCTTTACTTCCTCCCGGTAAAAACTTATACTTAAACCACTTAAACAATGCACCTCTTTCGCCAAGCTGTCCCGGATACTGATTAATTTCTCTAAATTCACCATCCTGATTGTTATAAGTCTTTAATATCCCTAAAGCAGAAGGATTATTGACAATATTATTATGCCCAGCCAAATAGTTATTGTTATTTATAATTTCCTCTACTTTTTTAGCGAATTGCGAAACAATATCATTACCCCAGAATAGATCAAAATTCATTTCAACGTGGTATTCATGGTAATAATTATCCCAAAGCATATATTCAGCAAGAGTTGCAAAATGAGGAGTAACTTCTTTTAATGCGTCATTTGTCTTTTTAAGAACATGCTTAGGAGCTCTGTAGCTTATAGGATCGCCATCATCATTTTGCGAGTATTTATCGACAATATGATCGATATGATCCACCCTAAAACCATCAAAGTTATAATCCTTCTGAAGATTTTTCATAAAATTAACGTAAAAATCAATAACGTCAAGGTTAAAATTACCGTCATCAAATGATACAAAGTAGTAAGGCGTTTGACAATCAAGATTAGCGCAATGAGTAACATCATTACATTCATTATCATAATGATTAAACAAAGGAAAATTACCATTATTACTCATTTTATTAAACACAGGCACTCCACAAGAACACCAAGCTCCACCCGGTGCTGGCCAGAATCCCTGTTTAATTAAAGTTCCGATAACTTCACCCTGATTATGTATATCTTCTTCGTCTAATTTTTTATTGATCCCAACAGCTTCTTTTATTATGCTGTTCACTTTTTTATGAATAGCTTTTTGATTATGTATTTTGGTCATTTCTTCTGACCAATACTTGCGCTTTGAGTTTAAATCATTCTCAAATCTATCAACAAGGTACTGCAAATGGTCAGGAATATCTGGGCTAGTACCTGTTAAGCGCTCCCTAATAAGCCCTTTAATATAATCAACATCACCGTGATGGTGGTCATTCTTTAAATAATCAGCTATTGCGTCAATATCGTGGCTTAATTTTTGAATAAGATCCTTTACATTAAACCATCTTGCAGCATGAGGGCTTGTAAGTATTGTTTTTGAGAACCTGCCGGTTTGAGGCAATACATCAAACATCACCGGATGGCCCGCAAGTTGTGTTAATGCAATAAATAATTGCACCTGAGCTTTAGCATCAAGCTCCAGTTTATCTTCTAAAGTTTTATCAGCTAAATTTGGGCTAACACCGCTGCTTGTTGGCAAATATGCACAGCCAAAATCTCTCGGATGAAAAGGAATAAGATACATTGTAGTACCCAAAATGCCTTTGTCTAAATTTCCAGCCGGTAAAATTAATAGTTGTTTTAGCCAGTCAATTAATTTTCCTGGTTCATCCGTCTTATTGCCATTGCCCAAGCCCGCAAGGTTTAACAATTTGATATTATGCTGTTCTTTTTTTACCCAGCTGGAGTCTTTATATCCTGCTCGCACTACTGGGCTTAATTCATTAAAATTTATTTCGTTATTATTATATATATTATTAAACTTTAATTTTTCTTCTATCCCTATTATAGTCTCAGCATCACTTAGCTCATTCAGTGCTCTGCTATGTGAGTATGGCAGATATCCATATTTTTGGACTTGTTTAACAATTAAATCCTTACGCTCATCGCTCACTTGAGATATATTATAAATTTCTTTAAGTTCATTAAAAATTTTTGTTAATGATTGTGGTTTTGTTTCAAATAAAGTCGTTTTTACCAACATTTTTACCCCCAAATAAAAAAATAATTTTAAACGGCACATAAGTCGTGCAAAATAATTAAAATGGTATTATAATTTAATTTTATATCAAATAAATTTAATATTCTCTTCTTTGTAAAAGAATTTTAAAAAAAATTTAAATGTTTTAGTAATAAACATAATTAAACCTTTAAAATGGAATACTTGATGACTTTATTATTAAGATTTAGTGTAGTTTGAAAGGCTGATATATGAGCAAAAGATTAAGAATGGTTGATATAATTGCCCACAAAAAAGATGGAAAAGAGCACTTGGAAGAAGAAATAAAATTTTTGGTTGATGGAGTAAAGAATAAAACAATACCTGACTATCAGCTGTCTGCATGGCTTATGGCTGTAAATATTCAAGGCATGTCAAAAAAAGAATCCGCTATATTAACCCACGAAATTGCAAAATCAGGTGAAATACTTGATTTATCGGCTATAGGTGATTATATAATAGATAAACATAGCACTGGTGGCGTTGGTGATAAAACAACAATTATTCTAATACCATTATTGGCTGCTGCAGGTGTACCAGTTGCTAAACTTTCAGGTCGAGGCCTTGGACATACTGGTGGCACCATAGATAAGCTAGAATCTATTCCAGGATTTAATACTGCTCTTAATATAGATGATTTTATAACTACAGTAAAAACTCATAAATGTGCAATAGCTAGCCAAACAAGCAATCTTGCGCCGGTGGACGGCATTCTTTACGCATTAAGAGATGTAACCGCTACAGTGGCCAGCATACCATTGATTGCCTCGTCGGTTATTTCAAAAAAAATAGCATCAGGGGCTAATGTTATAGTACTGGATGTAAAATGTGGAAACGGCGCATTTATGAAGTCTGTGGATGATGCTAGAGTTTTATCTCAGACAATGGTTGATATAGGCCAATATTTAAACAGGTCTATTGTTTCTGTTATAACAGGTATGGAGCAGCCTTTAGGCAACGCTGTTGGTAATAATTTAGAAGTTATCGAATCTATTGAAACTTTAAAAAACAAAGGGCCAAAAGATTTAACAGAACTATGTCTATACCTTGGGGCTATATCTTTAGTTAAGGCAAATAAAGTCACTACAATCAGAGAAGGCAAAGACGTTTTAGCTGAGCTTTTAAATAACGGTAAAGCTTTTGAGCAGTTTAAGGTAATGGTAAAAAATCAAGGCGGTGATGTAAGCTATATTGACAATCCTGATAAATTCCCTGCATCAAAATATAAACTAAAATTAAACGCTTCAAAAAATGGCTTTATACAAGAAATAAATGCTATGGAAGTTGGTAAGCTTTGTAAAATACTGGGAGCTGGCAGAGAGACCAAGGAAGATCCTATAGATCATGCGGTTGGCATTGTTTTAAATAAAAAGATTGGTGATGAGGTAGAGGTCAATGATTTAATAGCAACCATACATGCCAATGCTAAAGAAGAAGGTGAGGCCACTTTAGAGTTATTTAGTCAATCTGTTATATACTCAGAATTTAAAATAACAGCGCCCGAGCTTATTATAGATACTATCGACCATTAGTATTTTAAATATATAGTTTTATAGCTTAAAAAGCAGATCCTAAGTCGAAATGATTTTTGCTCTGCTTTTTTAAGTTTTTTTATTAAAAAATATTAAAAATTATAAATATTTTTCTATTGTAGTTTTTAAAGTATTTTTTTGAACTAATCCTACTAACCTTTCAGATGCTTCGCCGTTTTTAAAAATTAACAAACTTGGGATACCACTTATGCTATACTCTTGAGCTATGCGGATATTTTCATCAGTGTTAACTTTTACAACTTTTACTTTTTCACCATACTCTTGTGCAATCTCATCAATTACAGGGGACAATTTTCTGCAAGGTCCGCACCATGGAGCCCAAAAATCCACAAGTACAGGTACTTCGGATTTTTTTACTTCTTGTTCAAATGTAGTATCTGTAACTTCTATTGCATTTGACATTGAGAATATCTCCTTATAAAAACATTATTTTTTATACTAAAATTAATATAGACGATTTTATCATAAAATTTATAGGATAACTAATAAATATGAAAAAACTTAAGATTCTTGATACATATATATTTAAGCAACTTTTTGAGGTGTTTATTGTAGGGATAGTTATGTTTACTACAATTATGTTTGCTTCTGACAGTTTTTTATATCTTGTAAAACAGGTTACCGCGCATGGTATACCTTTTAAAGTGGTCATGCTGGCAATTATTTTAAAAATACCTTCGCTTATAGTTGTAACTATACCTATGGGGGTATTGCTTGCTACGATAGTTACTTTTAACAGGCTGTCATTAAATTCGGAATTAACGTGTATTAGGGCTTGCGGTATAAGTCTGGCTAGGGCATCATTGCCGGTTTTGATATTTGGGATAATTGCAGGGTGCTCAAGCTTTTTTATTAATGAATTCGTTGTGCCTGAGGCCAATAGACAAGCTAAACTCTTAACGGTTTGGGCTTTGGGACAAAAGAATATACCGGAAGGCAAGCATAATTTTTCTATCAAGGAGCTTAATAAAAATAATAATTTAAAAAGATTATTTTATATTGATCAGTGTAAAAAGAAGAAATTAGAAGGTATAACAGTGTTAGACTTATCCAAGCCGGATACTATCCAAATAATACAGTCAAAATACGGTAATACATCGCCGGAGAGCTGGTCTTTTCAAAACGGTGCGATTTATACGATTTCTGATAAGAAGAATTTATTAAATACTACTGTATTTGATAACCTTGAATTATTTAGTAATATAGATTTATCAAGGGTTAAGAAGGTTGGAGCGCAAGATTTTAACTTTTTCGAGCTGACCAATTTTATAAATAAACACAAGCAAAAAGGTAAAAAATACAGGAAGAAGCTTGATGTATTGCTGCATGAGAAGATAGCGCTGCCTTTTACGGCAATTTTAATAGCTCTTATTGGTGTACCTTTGGCTATTACTCCTCCTCGTGCAAGATTTAACAGAGGGATGCTATTTAGTATTTTATTGATTTTCTGTTATTATTTAATTAGAGCATTCTCTATTTCGTTAGGTGAGACTCAGATGTTATCTCCGATAGTTGCGGCATGGATGCCTAATATGATTATTCTCTTGTTAGGGCTTTTATTATTCTATAGAAAAAATTGCAAAATATGATGACTACTACTAATAGTGAAGAAGATAAAATATTAAAAACCGTAGGTTTAGAGCTTATGTTTGCCACTCCTGAACGGCAGGAGAACGAGCATGGGATAACTGCGGTTGAGATTGCTCGCAGGTGCAAGTTTAATCTTGGTGTGGTCAAAAAAAAGCTGCGGATTCTCCATGAAAAGGGTATTATAAGATCTAAGGGGGCTAGTCCTAAATTTTGGAAGTTTGATGACTATCAGTTTCAGCGAATGGACGAAGATGACCCTGTTTATTTGCTGTTATGCTGCTTTGATGATGTGGACTTTGATAAATACTTTGATTATTAAGCTTATTAGTAACTTATAAAAATCTTACTGGGCGAGCCAGTCGGCGAAATCGACGGAAAGCGAGCCCAAAACAAAAAAATAGCCCCCTTGCTAGGTGGTTGGGGGTAGATAAAAAACTTAAAAAAGAGCGGAGCATTACAAGTCCCGCCCTTTTAGCCTTAAAGGAACCAAAAATTTTTTATTCAACTGTATGTGATGTAAAAATTAAAAAATATATAGACTGCAATGGTTTTTGCTTACAAAGGGGTACAAAAAGGCACACTTATCCTCGGTGATAGTCATCACCCTTCTTAGGTCATCGCTACAAGCTTTGATACAGCTTAAATTTGACTGAGTCAACAGAGCTTGATAGACAACAACCATCGCCTCCAGGGGGATAAAGTGTTGCTTTAAATGTGAAATTAAATTTTGCGTGGCTTGCGCATCCTTTAATCTCAAGTAAGATAATAGTTTTGAAAGTTTTAATGATTGATTTAATACTTGATTGTTGGCATCAAGCATGTTTGATGATTGTTTTTTGTTTTTATTAACTGTTTGTACTGATGTGGTATCAGCTTGATTGTTTTTATTTATTATTATTTTCTTTTTTAATTCTTTTAAAAATAAAAATATATTATAAAAATAAATATCAATATGCGCAAAAGCGAAAAAAGAAAGCTTTTTCCAGTTAGTTGTATTTTTTTGAGCAGAAATTGGGCATAGGAATACTATGATATTGCACAAAATACAAAATAAAGTTGTAACGTATTGCGATAATTTCATGATCCATACACCTGTTAAAATATTTATTTTTTATTTACTTTATATATATTTTAACATTTTTTTAAAAATTCCGCAGGCTCTTGAAAAGAAGAAATACTATTTTTGTAACATTACTTAATGAAAATTTGGTAGTGGTCTGAAACAAAGTGAAAAATAAAACGTCATAAATATCATTCAATTCTTATTATATTGCTCTTTAATTTTAGTTATAAGCTCTATAAGCCTTTTGCTGATTTCACCCTGGCTAATAGCAAGCTCTTTTGATATTTCAGCTTGTTTTAAACCTTTTATGTATCGTAAAAAATAGATATCTCTATATTTTTTTGATTTTTCGCACATATCTATTTGAACAATAATATCTCTGATTCTTTGTATATCTTCTTGTAAAATAATTTTTTCTTCAAAATTAGCAGAATGATCAGGGATATCATAAATTAATTCGCCTTGCTCATCAATTTTATAAGAGCCTGTTGGAGAAATAGGCGTTTCATTAATTTTTTGATATTTCTTATTAATTCGTTTCAAGCGTCCAGATGAGCGTAAAACTTCCAATATCGCACTGCTGGAAATTTTATTAAGATAAACTTCCAGGTTATTTATCTCATTAATAGAAGAAAAAACACTTAAAGAACGCTTAATTGTTTCACTGCAAAAATCCTCAAATAAATCTTCATTTCCCGCTAATCTGGGATTTTTTTTAATTATTTCTTCTATTCTCTGTCTGTGTTCTAATGATATCTCCAACTTTATCTCACCCTAAGAATTAGTTCCGTTAAAATCTTCGTGTTTTCCTCATAGCCTCGTGTTTTTGTCTTATTCATTATAAAATAAGTTTTAACTATTTTTCTACTTAATTCATAAGCAACCGGGCAACTCATAATAGTGTACCTTATAATATATTAACATTTTGTTATAAAATTACAAGTTAATTACTATATTTGCATTAATATATTCTTTATTTGTATTAACTTTAGGTAATTTAGTATAATTGAATGTTTTATTAAGAGATTTTAATATAATTTGATCTATTTGTTTTGATCCGCTACTTTTCAGAACTTTGCTTTTTATTAAATTACCGTCAAGATCTAATTTAATTTTAAGTTTAACTTTATCACTTGTTGCTTTGTCGTTAGCCCACAATAAATCATCTGAAAGATAAGTTTTAAATGCATTACCGGTCAGTACTAAGTAGTTCTTAAATGATCTGTCTTTTGCCAAGCTTGCACCAATTTCCCAAGATACTTTTGATATTTTAATTTTACTGTTACCGGCTTTACCAGATTTACCGCTAAAAGCACTAGATAACACATTATCAATACTTTTTCGTTTTTTAATAGTTGTACTGTTATTTTTGGTTTTAGCTAGCTTTGTCTGCTTTTTTTGAGAGACAGCAGCTTTTGGCGCTTTAGCTTGTTTTTTAACCAAGTTAACAGGTACTTCTTTCTTGGGATTTGCAGATTTTTGTTTATTTACCAAATTAACAGACTTATTATTAACAGACTTGTTTTTTATTTTTACTTTTTTCTCGAGTTTAGCAGGTGTTTGCTTTTTATTTTCTATATTTTCTTTTTTTGTTAATTTAACAGGAGCCTGCTTTTTGTTTAGTGGTTCTTTAGTGTCAGCATTAATTTTAAGAGGCTTTGGCGTTTTTTTAACTAAAGTTTCATTTTTATTATTGCCTTTAAGCTTTAAATTTTTGTCTTTTTTAAACTGATTAATAAAACTTGGATAATTATCGACTGCAACATAAGATATTGCACCAGCAGCTGCTAAAAATATAGCAATCTTAGTTATGCTAGGTCCGTTGGATTTCTTTTTTAGCTTTACTGGTTGACGCTCATGTAATTCAACTTTTTCTTCTATAATTGAACCGCCTAGTGTTTCAGGTTGTACAGTATATTCTTGTGCTGTAGATAATGATTCGGCTTTAGAATCTTTGAGCATAAGAGTAAGAAGCTTTTTGAATGTTCTTTTAGGTTTTAGATAAATCTTTATAAACTTATATCTTTTTTTAGTTTTTAATTCTTTTGATAAAAAATTGTCATCTGTTTTCCATTCAGAAGTAGAGTTATTATTCTCAAATGAAATATTATTTGTAGATTCTGTCCGGCTTTCTTCTGTTTGAAGTTGATTAGCATTGTCCAAAGATTTAAATTCTGCTATTAAATTATCCAGTTCTTTAGATTTACCTTCATCAATATCTAATAAGCCTTTATTATTATCTTTATCATTTGCAGTTTTCGATTCGTTTGAGTCATCTATAGAAAAAGAGTCGTTTATATCGAAAGAGTCTGAAATTTCAAATGGTTTGTCAATATCTATTTCAAACTCCTGTTCAAGCTCGTTTAGCCCTGTATTTTGTACAATTGCAGATTGATCAGGTGATATGCAATTAGCAGGAGCTTCATTTTTATGTTCTTCTTTCATTTGAGCGATAGCATCTTTTAAAAGATCAGATTTTTCATCTAATCCAAAAAGGTCGCTACCGGCTTCATCAGTTTCATTTAAATTAATTTCTTCCAAAGGTGTTAAACTTTGATTTTCATCTGCTAAATTAAGATTATCGCTTTGCTTAATGTCTTGAGGTTCTTCTGTTTCTTCTTCTACCTGCTCATTGTCTCCACCACTATCTAAAGATTTAAATTGAGCGATTAAGTCATCTAATTCTTTAGCTTTGTCATCATCAAGGTCTAATAAACCTTGTTGACTGGAATTTGAGCCATCATTAATATTATTGTCAAAATTACTAACTTCCATATTGCCATCAGAATTAGCTTCGTCTGCGAATGTGTAATTAGCAGGAGCTTCATTTTTACTTTCTTCCTTCATTTGAGCAATAGCACCTTTTAAAAGGTCAGATTTTCCGTTTAATCCAAAATGGTCGCTATCTGCTTCATTAGTTAAGTTAGTGCTATTATTTTCTTTTGGCTCCTCGAATTCTTCTGTTTTGTCTTTATTCTCAGCTTGAGATGCTTCCATAGCTTTAAATTCTGCTATCAAATCATTTATTTGTTTAGATTTTTCTTCATCTACACCTAAAAGATTATTATTATTATTAGATTCATTATTCTTTTCTTCTAATTCAGCTGAGCTAGCTTCTTCAAAAGAGTTAATTCCTTGGATATTTTCTGATGGATCAAAACTGTCGATTTCTATATTTTCTTCTGATGATGGTATATCTTGAGCTTGAGATGCTTCTATAGCCTTGAATTCTGCTATCAAGTCATTTATTTGTTTAGATTTTTCTTCATCTATACCTAAAAGGTTATTATTAGATTCATTTGTAGACTCTATTTGTTTGTCCTGCCCATCTTTTTCATTAATTACTTCAGCATTTTCAGAAAGTTCAAAATTATCGGATTCAGCTTCTATACTGCTTTCTTCTAATTCACTCAAGCTTACTTCTTCGAGACCTAATAACTCTTGAGTATCTTCTGCTGAATCAAAGCTTTCATTTACTACTATTTCTTCTATAGACTCTATTTGTTCTTCCTGGTCATCTTTTTCATTAACTGTTTCAGCATTTTCAGAGAGTTCAAAATTATCGGATTCAGCTTCTATACTGCTTTCTTCTAATTCACTCAAGCTTACTTCTTCGAGACCTAATAATTCTTGAGTATCTTCTGCTGACTCAAAATTTTCATTTATTACTACTTCTTCTTCTGTAGACTCTGTTTGTTCTTCCTGACCATCTTCTTCATTAACAGTTTCAATATTTTCTATAAACTCAAAGTTATCTAATTCAGCTTCTATACTGCTTTCTTCTAATTCACTCAAGCTTACTTCTTCGAGACCTAATAATTCTTGAGTATCTTCTACTGAATCAAAGCTTTCATTTACTACTATTTCTTCTTCTGTAGACTCTGTTTGTTCTTCTTGATTATCTTCGTCATTAACTGTTTCAGTATTTTCAGAGAGTTCAAAGTTATCTAAGATTGTCTTATCTTCTTCAGGCGGGCTTAAATTTATTTCTTCTAAACCACTTATTTCTTTAATATCTTTTTCTAAATCAAGACTTTCGCCTACTATACTATCTTTAAATTTAACAACTTTTTCAGGCGATTCTTCTGCATCAGAAGATTCTAAGGCTTGTATTGATTTATATTGAGCTATTAAGTCATCTATTTGTTTAGATTTTTTTTCATCTATCTCTAAATCTGAATCAAATTTGGCTTCGTTTTCTTTCTCATCAGTGTCCTCTATAGAAAAAGAATCATTAATTGCAGAAGCTTCTTCCTCTTGTTGATCAGTATTATTAAGCTGTAGGTATTGTAAATCATCAACAGGTAAATTTTCTGTAATTAAAGTTTTTTTTATAAATAATTTTTTTATTTTAGATAATAACGTATTTTTTTCTTTTCTTTCTCCAATAATATTAACGTTATCCATAGGCTCAATAACAGGCTTAAACTCTACTTCATTTTTACTTGTTTTTATTTCATTTGTATTGATTTGGACTTCTTCTCCTTGAAGAATAGAATTATCAGTAAAAATTTCCAGTGTTAAATCCCGGATGTCTCTTTTATCAATTTCCATTTGCATAAAAAAGTCATCAAAATTACAGAAATTTTTAAATATTTTTCTACATTCTTCACAGGTTAGCAAGTGTTTAAGCAGAAAGGCTAAATTATTTTGGTTTAATTCTCCTTCAACTAGGTCTAAAAATAGTTCTTGAGCCTTTTCATGTTCATGATTCATAAAAACAATTCTGGGTTTTATAATTTGATTAATATTGGAAAAAATTTCCTCAAAGGGTTTAAGTTTATTAATATCAGTAATTACATATTTTGAATTACTACAAGAAGTATTAATATCGTTATTTTTTGCAAAACCTAAAAATTCTATGTCGGTTAAATCCGGGGATAATTTGACCGCAATATAGATATCAGGTGATATTTCTAATTCTTTATGACTTTTAGGGATCCATAATTGGGGGTAATCCTGGGTTGTAATAATTCTTAAATCAATAAAAACCTGATTTATTCTTATATCTGTTATATCTACCAGCTTTAAAATTTGATAATTGCTAAATAAAGGATTTTCATTGTCTATAATAAGACCTTTTTGCAGAAAAAATTGTTTTATCTTTTCCACTACTAATAATTTGGTAAAAAGAATTTTTCTTAGATCATTATCTTTTATATTACTTACTACCCCAGATACCAAGTCTTTTTCTTTATTCTCTATATTACTTTTAATGGTGTGCATAAAAATACCCCGAAAAATTTTTATCTATACTATCTCTGAAAAGAGTATTCAGAAATTTAATAAAGAACCTGTATAACTATTAAGAGATCAAATTAAATAAAAATATTCCAAAATATAAAAAAATACTTTATTTGTATTAGGTATTAGCCAAATTTAATTGAGAACCTGTATAGTATATTCAAAACTTGATTTCATCTGATAAAATAAAAAAAGAAATAAAAAAATTTTTGTAAATTTTAGAGGCGTAAACAAAATAATGCACTCACCTAAATCAAAAAATTATTATAAAACACTTGGAGTCAACCCTTCAGCCACTGTGCAAGAGATTAAAACCGCATATCGCAATCTTGCCAAGAAATATCACCCTGATGTTAATCCCGGAAACAAAATATGCGAAGAAAAATTTAAAGAAATAGGTGAAGCTTACGATATTCTGGGTAATCATGAGTCAAGAAAAAAATATGACTTATCAAACGGATATAATGTAAATAAGCATTCAGCCCCTAAGCAAAAAAAAGAACAGGCAAAGCAGGCTTATAATCATCAAAAAACTACAGATACACAAAAAACAAAAGATCCAGAGAAGGAAAAAGGATTCTTTTCTGATCTTTTAGGTGGGATGTTCAAGGGGGAGGCTGAGGAAGAAAAGAAGAAAGCTAGCAGTAAATCGAAAAAAGAAGACCCTCCAAAATCAAAAAAACAAAAGCCGATAAAGGGGGAGGATATATATACAGATGTAACTATAAGTGCTGCAGAATCTCATAATGGTACAGTTCGAAAAATAAATATTCTCCACACTGAAAAATGTAAAAAGTGTGATGGTAAGCGTTTAATAAATGATTTACCCTGTATGACCTGTGAAGGAAACGGTGAATTAACTACTCATAAAAAATTAAATGTTAAAATCCCGGCTGGGGTTAAAAATAACTCTAAAATAAAAATATCAGGAGAAGGTAATAAAGGAATAAATGGAGGGGAAAACGGCGATTTATATTTGGTAGTTAAAGTGCAAAAAAGTACTTTATTTAAATTTGATAAAAATGACGTAACTTGCGAAATCCCCATAACCCCAAGTGAAGCTGCACTAGGTGCAGAATTCAAAGTTCCTACTACAGATGGAAGCGTAGTTATTAAAATACCACCGGAAACTGTTTCAGGACAAAAGTTTAGATTGATCGCACAAGGTTTAAAAGACTCTAAAACAAATAAAAAAGGTGATCAATTTGTTATTGTTAAGATAGAAATACCTAAAAACTTGACTAAACAAGAAAAAGAACTTTATCATGAACTTGCCGAGGCAAGAGAATATAATCCCAGAGAAAGTTTATTTGATGAATAACAAAAACAATCACGCCGATATTATAGAGATATTTAGCTCTATTCAAGGTGAAGGACCTTATATAGGTTATAAACAGATTTTTATACGTTTTTCAGATTGCAATCTTAACTGTGCATATTGCGATACGGATTTTGAAAAAGCTGATTATATAAATTTAATAATTAATAATAATATTGAAAAGATAAAAAATCCTGTAAGCCCAATAGAGTTATATAATAAAATTAAGGTTTTGTTTAGTGATTTTCATCATAGTATAAGCTTTACAGGCGGTGAGCCTTTATTATGGCAAGATTTTATAAATAATTTTATAGAAATAATAAATAGTCATAATCATAAAATAAAATTTTATTTAGAAACAAATGGGACATTACCGGATAGATTGCAACAAGTAATAAAAAACGTTAATATTATTTCTATGGATTTAAAATTGGAATCATCTACAAATCAACCTGTATTATGGGAAAAACATCGTGATTTTATAAATATATGCTTGGATAATAATAAAGAAATCTTTGTAAAAACAGTTGTTACAAAAAACATTTCAGAAAAAGAGATAAAGCAGGCATGTAATTTTATAAAGCTAATAGAAAAACAGGTTTCGCTTATTTTGCAACCTGTTTCTACAAATGATAAAGATTTAGTTTTAAGTTCAGATGAGTTAATTAATTTACAGTCACAATTTTTACAAGATTTATCCGATGTTAGGCTTATTCCCCAAGTTCATAAGTTTTTAAATGTTTTATAAGAATATAATTAATGGGTTCTGGCACCTAACGCCCTGTCCATACAGTAAAGTCCATTAATATTATCTTTAATAAGTTTCAATTTTTGTATTATTTCTTCAAGAGAGCTTTCTTCTTCAACCTGTTCTGTTACAAATTCTTGTAAAAAGATATTTGTAGGATGATCTTTTGTATCTATAGCCATGTTTGTTAATTCATGAATATTTTTAGTTACATGTTTTTCATGATTAAGGGCATCTTTAAATACTTCTAATGCCGATTCCCAATGATTTTTAGGCTTTCCTATTTCTAGCAGTTCTATTTTAGCCCCTTGCGCATTTAAATAACTATAAATTTTGTCAGCGTGGGTAAGTTCTTCTTGAGCCTGCTGCTTCATCCAATTAGAAAAGCCTTTAAAATTATAATGGTCAAAGTGAATCGCCATTGACATGTACAAATATGATGAATAAAATTCACAATTTAATTGATCATTTAATTTTTTTTCAATATCTTTGTTTAACATAATTTTTCCTTTTTTAAAATTCATAGCTTATTTTGTATTTAAAAAGGAAAAATTGATTTAGCCAATCTCCAATTTTCTAATTCTTTTTCTTTACCCTAGAAAATGTCGTGTAGAATTATTAAAATATTTTGCTTAAAGTAAAAATTATCAGGTTTATTGTGTATAATACTATAAAGAGTAGGTTTGGCTAGTGGAAATAGAGTGAAAGATTAATAATGTATTTATCAGAAAAACTTAAGTCCTTAGAGAGTAAAATTGTATTTATGACATGGGATACTTCTGCAGAGTACGGAAAAATTAAATTTGTCGGACATGATTATGTGGAGTTTGATGTCATTGATAGAGAGTCATTGGATTATTCAAAGTCAATATTAATCAACCCCAACATGATCCTTGAAATCGTTATGGGAAGTACGGAAGTAAATAGATTAATAGCCGCAGTTTCTTGTAAGTTACCAGCTTATAATAATAAAACCGGGGCTAATAATTTTGAAGCCTAAAATTAAAAAAATATCCGGTCAACACTAAGTCGGATACTTTTTTAATACTTGTTATTATGAATTAGTTAAATTTCAATTAATTCATAGTCTTGTGACCCAAGGTCTAATTCTGCACCACAGAAGGCTTTATCCAAGCCTTCTGTGTAAGACCTTAAACCTTTAAATTTGTCTACACCTTTGTTTAAGATATCTTTAAATCCCGCGGCTTCAAATAATCTTTTAATTTTATTTTTCATATTGATCTCCTTGAAATATAAGATTAAAAGATAATATAAACAGTTAGATGCCATATAAAATACATATATTCAATATCGAATAAATATAGTATAATATGGTTGACAAGCAAAATGTTGATTAAATTGGAGTTTTATAAAATATGGAAGATAATACACTAAACAAAAATTTATCATCTCATATTTTTAAACAAAGGGGGAATATAAAGAAATTTATATTTCCAGGCTTGTTAATTATATTATTTATTCTAATGGCATCTTCTTTTTTTATATTATTGCAGAATTATTTTGATATAATTGATAAGAATAATTATACAAGAAGTCTGGATTTAGTAAATCGTAATATAGCTGAAATAAAAAGATATGTTGATATGAGTACTATTTCCGGGGATGAAGTTTATTTAGTTAAAGCTCGGAGAAAAGTAAATAGAACTCGATTTTTAATTGATAAATTGGCTCAGAATAATCCGGAACTGACAAATAACTTGTCGGACATGTATATGCAGTTTTATGAAAACAGCAATAAAATAATAACAGGATACAATACAAATAAAGGAACACTTGCCTACCAATATAGTTTTAAAGAGCTACAAGTGATGGGAGACATAATTACAGAGGAAATTGTTTTTCTCACCGGTAAGATCTCTCAACAAATAAATGATAAAATAAAAAATTACTTAATTTTGATATCAAGCTTTTGTGTCTATTTTATTATTATTATTTCCACTGGAATGTTTTTTTTAATTAAAGAGGAAAAAAATAATAAAAATTTATTAAATACTATTATAAATAGCTTAAGTTATTGCTTGTTAATATTTGATGAAGATTTTTCAATTGAGTATTTAAATAACACATTTAGGACTGTCTTTGACTATGATCTTGAAGAAATTCAAGGTAAAAAAGTTTATTCTTTAATGGATTTAAGTAATATTTGTAAAAACTGTGAGCAGTGTAGTTTTTTAAGCGAAAAATGTGAAGTACATAGGAGTATAGAAACAAGATCTGAGCTTGATGTTGTAAAAAAAGACGGCTCAAGCTTTCCTGCAGAAGTAATCATCAAAAAGATACGATTTGAAGGAAAGACTAAATATATTATCACATTCTTTGATATAACAAAAAGAAAAGAAGAAGATGCAATAAAAAATAATTTTATTTCAATGGTTAATCATGAATTAAGAACGCCTTTAACTTCAATAAAAGGAGCTTTGCATCTTTTATTAAACCAATATAGCGAAGCATTTAATTCGCAAGCTCATAATCTGGTTAATATAGCTCATGAAAATAGTGAAAGACTCATAGATCTTACAAGTGATATTCTTGATATAGAAAAAATAGCTGCAGGTAAAATGGAGTTTGATATACAAGAGCTCAATCTTAATGAGATTATTAATTATACAATATTTTCTACCCAAAACTACGCTGAACAATTTAATATAAAATATGTATTACGAAAAAATGCCCCAACTGTTACTATTTTTGCAGATAAGAACAGATTAATTCAGATAGTTACTAATTTATTATCCAATGCAGCAAAATTTTCATATCCTAATACAGATGTAGAGCTAAATATATTTCAACGCGACGACGGCAAAGTTACATTTACTGTAAAAGACCATGGACCAGGTGTTCCTGAGGAATTTAAGTCTAAAATTTTCCAAAAATTTTCTCAGTCAAAAACATCAAATAGAAAGAAAAAAGGTTCAGGGTTGGGCTTAAATCTATGTAAAGCAATGTTAGAGAAAATGGATGGACATATAAACTTTGAATCCGAAGAAAATGTCGGTACAACCTTCTTTGTAACACTACCATGCATAAAACCCGCCGAAAAGAATGAAAAGGAAGTTGAAAGCCGCAAATAATATAAAATTATATACAGCTTTTAGATTATTAGTTTTTTTAGAAAAGAAAACTAAAATTAAATTATTATTATGATAAAATTATATGGGTTGTACACTATACAGACAATGGGAGAAAAGGAAAAACAAATGAGTGAAGAACAAAAATTTGAATATAAAAACACTCTGAATCTACCTAAAACTAGCTTTAAAATGCGTGCAAATGCGGCTGTTAAAGAAATAGAAATTCAAAAATTCTGGGATGATAATAAAATTTATGAAAAAGGAGTGGAGCAAAGAGAAAATTCTCCCAAATTTTTATTACATGATGGCCCACCTTACCTTAGTTCAAATAAAATCCATATAGGAACAGCTTTAAATAAAATTTTAAAAGATATAGTTATAAAATATAAAACACAAGCAGGATTTTATAGCCCATATGTGCCTGGCTATGACGGGCATGGGCTGCCAATAGAAAATGCAGTTGTTAAATCCATCAAAGGTGGTAGAGAAGCAGTCAGCCCACATGTTTTAAGAAAAAAATGCAGAGAGTTCGCTCTTAAAAACTTAAAAGGTCAAGAGAAAGATTTTAGAAGATTAGGTGTCTGTGGAGACTGGGAACATCCTTATGTAACAATTAATCCTGAGTTTGAAGCTACGCAGATTAGAGTTTTTGGACAAATGCACAAAAACAGCTATATTTATAAAGGCTTAAAACCTGTATACTGGTGTGCAGATTGCGAAACAGCACTTGCAGAGGCAGAGGTAGAATACGCGGATCATACTTCTCATAGTATATATGTAAAATTTCAACTAGAAGGTAAAAATGCACTTAAAGCTTATCAAATAGCAGGATTAAATTTGGATAATCCTTTATACATGGTTATCTGGACAACAACGCCATGGACATTCCCAGCAAACCTTGCTATTGCAGTACACCCTAACTTAGAGTATGTTTTAATACAAAAAACTGATAAAAAAGAAGTTTATATAATTGCTAAGGATTTATTAGAAAGCTTTACAAAAGATATGGAGTGGGATGATGAATCTTTTAGCATTCTATGCTCAATAACCGGTGACAAACTTGAATATTTAAAAGCAAAACACCCATTATTCGATAGAGATAGTTTAGTAATATTAGGTGAACACGTAACCACCGAAGCTGGAACCGGCGCTGTACACACCGCACCAGGACATGGGCTTGAAGATTATGAAGTTGGAAATAAATATAAAATAGGTATTCTTTCCCCACTTACTGATAAAGGTGTCTTTACGGCAGAAGCCGGTAAATTCGAAGGATTAAAATACAATAAAGCTAACAAAGTTATTGTTGAAGAATTGAAAGAACTTGATGCCTTACTTGGACATAATGAGATACAACACAGCTATCCTCATTGCTGGAGATGTAAGAATCCTGTTATTTATAGAGCAACTGAGCAATGGTTTGTTGATGTAGAGGCATTTAGAGAAAAAGCATTAAACGCAATTGATGCTGTTCAATGGATACCGTCTAATAACCATCAAAGAATTTATAACATGGTGGAGTCTCGCTCTGACTGGTGTATAAGCAGGCAAAGAGCCTGGGGTGTTCCTATTCCTGTATTCTACTGTAGTGATTGCAATGAAAGCATTATTACGGATGAAACAATAAAAACAGTTGCTGATTTATTTGATAAAGAATCCTCTGATGCTTGGACAAAATATTCAGCAGCAGAAATCTTACCAGAAGGATTTAGTTGTACTAAATGTTCAAGTTCAAATCTGAAAAAAGAAACAGATATAATGGATGTTTGGTTTGATAGCGGTATTACTCATGCAGCTGTTTTAGATGCAAGAAAAGACGAACTAAAAGGCAGCCCAGCAGAAATGTATTTAGAAGGCTCTGATCAACATAGAGGTTGGTTCCAGTCTTCATTACTTACTAGCATATCTACAAAGGGAGAAGCTCCCTATAAATCCGTATTAACACATGGGTTTGTACTTGATGGCAGCGGTCGAAAAATGAGCAAAAGCGTTGGAAATGTTGTTGATCCTCAAAGTATTGTAAGCAAATATGGTGCCGATGTTTTAAGGCTATGGGTTGCTAGTGTTGACTACACTAATGACGTAAAAATTGGTGAAAATATTATTCAACAATTAGTAGAAATCTATAAAAAGGTTAGAAATACCAGTAGATTCTTATTAGGCAACCTGTTTGATTTTAATCCTGCTCAAGATAGCGTTGAATATTCGGATCTATACGAGATTGACAGATGTGCTCTTCATAAATTACAGATTCTTGTTCAGAAGGTGACAGAAGCATTTAATAATTATGAATTTTATAAGTATTATCAGCTATTACAAAATTTTGCAGCTGTTGACCTAAGTTCTTTCTACTTAGATATTGTAAAAGACAGATTATATACTGCCGGCAAAAAATCTGTGAACAGAAGGGCTTGTCAGACTGTACTTCATGAGACATTGCAAGTATTAACCAGATTATTAGTGCCTGTAACTCCTCACTTGGCTGAGGATATTTGGAAGTACATACCTGAAGCTCAAAAATCTAACATCGAAAGTATCTTGCTTGCTGACTGGCCAAAAGTAAATGAACAATATATTGATGAGGCTATTAATTCCAAGTGGAACGAGATTCTTAAATTAAGAGAAATCGTAACAAAAGCTATTGAGCCTATTAGGGCTGATAAAAAAATTGGTAGCTCTTTAGAAACAGCCGTTTATATAGATGTAAAAGGTAATACTCAGTTAAAAGAGAATTTAATATCTTCAAAACAAGACCTTGCAACGATATTTATTACATCTCAGGCTGATATACTTGAAGAAGGTCAAAGTGTTGATAATGCGCTTAATGTACACGAAGAAGAATATTATACAATATATGTAGTTTCTTCTAAGGGAGTCAAGTGCGAACGCTGTTGGAAATTTTCCGAGACTATAGGGGCAAATGATGAGCATGCTACAATTTGTGAAGCCTGTATAACTGCTATTCAAGGATTGGAAGACTTATACCTGCATAAGATATAAGCCTAAAAAACTTTTATGACAGAGAATAGAGCAAAATTATTCTATATTTTTGCCAAATCTACGTTAAATAGAATTAACAATTACACCTTTAGTTTTGAGCGATTACCACCCTGCCAATATTGCTTAAATCATTAACTATTTTTATTAATTTCAAATTGTTTTTGTTAATTAAGCCTTTAATAAGATTTGATTGATTAATTCCGATTTCTAAAAGCAAATACCCGCCAGGCTCCAGCTTAGCTTTAGACTGCTTTATTAACTCAGCGTAAACAGCAATACCTTCATCATCCTGTGCAAACAAAGCCTGTTCAGGCTCATGCTTTGCAACTTCAACCTGCAAATCCGACTTTTCGCTGATTGGTATATAAGGAGGATTTGAAACAATTATACTAAATTGTTCATCAATACTAGAAAATAAATCAGATTTAATAAATTCAATCTTGTAGCTAAGCCTCAGGAGCTTTGCATTAAGCTTAGCTACATTCAGTGCATCTTCAGAAATATCAGCCGCATAAAAGTTAATAATATTATTAGAAGATTTAATATGCTTGGCAATTGCGCAAATTATACACCCTGAGCCGGTTCCAATATCAATAATATTAACTTTTTTAGAATAAAAATTATCAGAATAAATATTTATAGCCTCTAAAACAAGAAGTTCTGTCTCAGGCCTGGGGATAAGCACCCTGTTATCCACAAAATACTCATCGCCCATAAAGTAAGCTTGGTTAGTTAAATATTGTACGGGTATTTTATCTTTAATCCTTTTATTTATTAAGTTTTCCAATTTTTCAACTTGATTATCACTCAATTCTTGCTCAGGTGAAACTATAAAGTCTTTTTTGCTTATCCCCGCAACAAATTCTAGCAATATATCAACTTCTTTTTGTGCCTCTTCTAGTAAAATAATGCTCCCAATCAGTTTGGAAACAGCATTTTTTCTTATATCTTTAATTGTTTTGTTATTAGTCATCGCTTTGTGCTAATTTTTCGAGTTTTGCTTTTTGGTCAGCCATTACAAGCATTTCAATAAGATCATCTAAATCACCTTCTATTACGGGTTTTACATTTAAGTTTTGCCCTATACGATGATCTGTCAACCTACCTTGCGGAAAATTATAAGTCCTGATTCGTTCACTTCTATCTCCAGTTCCAACTTGAGACCTTCTTAAGTCAGTAATTTCCTGCATTTGTTTTTGTTGTTCCATATCATAGAGCTTTGTTTTAAGGATTTGCATAGCTCTTTCTTTGTTCTGGAGTTGACTTCTTTCTTCCGTACAATGAACCATTAAACCTGTCGGCTTATGTACGATTCTAACGGCCGTTTCAACTTTGTTTACGTTTTGACCACCAGCACCACCTGCTCTGGCTGTTGATATATCTAAATCTTTTTGATCTATATTAATTTCAACTTCATCAACCTCTGGCATAACTGCAACAGTTGCAGTACTTGTATGCACACGCCCCTGAGATTCTGTTAATGGTACTCTTTGTACCCTGTGAACACCTGATTCGTACTTAAGCTTACTGTATACTGCATCTCCTTGAATGGATATAACAGCTTCACTAATGCCGCCTAATTCACCTTCTGATTCACTTAATATTTCAGTTTTCCAGGATTTTTTATCAGCATATCTTAAATACATTCTCATTAAATCAGCCGCGAATATGTTAGCTTCGTCTCCACCCGCACTACCTCTAATTTCTAGCATAATGTCTTTATCATCATTAGGGTCTCTAGGCAGTAATAAAACGTGCATTTTCTCTTCCAGCTCAGTCATTGTTGCTTGAGAAGTTTCAATTTCATTTTGGAAAAATAACTTCATCTCATCGTCAGACTCAGATTTAATAAGTTCTTGAGCTTCTTTCAGAGCCGCGGCAGCTTCTTGCCATTTATGATAAATTTCAACAGACTCTTCCATTGATTTTCTCTTTTTAGAAAGAGTTCTAAAAAGTTTATAATCCTGTATAACCTCAGGGTCAGACAATTTTTCCCCGAGTTCTATATAACTTTTTTCTATATTCTTAATTTTTTCCAGCATATCTTTCATAGGTAAAAACTCCTTAAGAGTAGTTTAATTAGTCGTTATTTTGTTGGCATGTATCCACAGCTGGAAAATTCATCGCAATAGCCCAGTTTTTTACATTTTGGTACCAAATAATTGCTTAACCAGGGTTCTTTTTCGATAACCAGCTCACACATTTGTTTTACAGCAGTCCTAATTTCTTTTTGCGCTTTTGTGCATATTCTAAGGTTTGCAAGGTGAATCAATTCTCTTAAGTTCAAGCTTACTACCATAGAACTTGTTGCTGCATTTGGTAAAACATAGCGAGCATCCTCTGCAGGAATACCCTTTTCTATCATTTTGCCATAAAATTCAGAAATTTGCCCCATAAACTGAACAAATTCTTCTTCAATCTCTGTACCTTTTACAGTTGGCGGAATTATATATTCAAACTGTCCTTTTTCAGTCACATATCGCTGGGACTTTTGAGAAAAAGACATATGCCTGTGACGAACAATCTGATGAGTACACGCTCTGCTTACTCCACTGATTGAAAACACAAACTGACAATGTTCAACCGTACTATAATGACCTGATGACAGAACTTTGTCTATTAACTTCAAGATTTTTTCATCATCAACATCTTTATCCCAAATATTTATTGGATAATCAGCAGAATAACATGTACGACATGCCGTATATATAATTTTTTTTACATTTTCAGGCACACTTAATAGATTGACTAAAGGGGATTTTAGAATTCTTTCTAAAACTTGCATATTTTCACCTTTTATTCCAGCTATTGCCAAATTTTTTATATAATCCAATAAGCCCGAACAAGAATACGGGCTTATTTTATAAATCTAAAAATCTAGAGCGTTACTTGTTCTTTTTAATATTCGCGTAGCGCTTATTAAATCTTTCAACCCTACCTTCAGCATCCATAATTTTCTGAGTTCCGGTGAAGAACGGGTGGCATGCGCTGCAGATTTCAACTCTAACACCTTCAACAATGGAACCTGTTTCAATTACATTTCCGCAAACACAAGCAATTGTTGTTTCTTTAAAGTCTGGATGTTTTCCTTGTTTCATTTTTAACCTCTTTTTAATATTCTAATGAAATATTGTACTTACTTATATATTTGACAAACATAATCTTAACACAAGCATAGACAGAAAAAAGTAAATTATATAAGATTCTTAAAAATTCTATACTAAATTTTAAGACTTTGAAAATATATCAAAGTTTCTATTTATTTAAATTTAAATACCTAATGGCAACCACACTAACTAGCGGTACAAGTGCAATATACATTAATACGCTTGAAATGCCATAAATCGATGACAATACTCCGATAGGATATAACATTAATCCTGCAAGTCCCCAGCTGAAACCTCCTATAATTCCTGATACAGTTGCAGTGTTATCCGGTGCAGCCTTTTGGGCGATAATTATATTTAAAGGGAAAGCTAGCATTATAATAAACCCTACCAGCAAGTAAAAAATAAAAGATAATATAGGCATGTTATCCAAGAAATATAATGAACCGATTAAACACGGGATAACAGGGATAAATGACCAATATAAAATCTTTTTGTTATCAACCTTATCAGCTAATTGCCCGCCTAAATAAGAAGCTATACCACCCAACAATGAAAAAACACATATTAAAATGCCATTCATAATTACAGGATAATCATATTCTTTCCATAAAAACGGCATGTAATTTCCAATGGACATTACTATTAATGCTCTACAGACAGAGATCATCATTAGTGGTAAAAGCTTAGTCTTTATACCTGCCAAAATTTTAAATGTATCTTTTACGCTGGTGCGTTTTGCTTTAATTTTAACTTTGGGTAGATATTTATATATTAATAAAGCTACTATCAAACCTGGAATTATAGCCCAAACAGTTGATTTTAAACCGAATTGTTCCACAAGAATAGAAGATAAAAAAGGTCCAGAGGCAAAACCGACTGTACCGCTTGCCATAAATAGACCCATGCGTCTGTTTATATTTTTTTTGCTAAAGTATCCTGCAAATGCTGTAGCCTGAGGATGAAACATGCCTACACCCATACAGCCAAAAAAGATTACTGTTATTAACAAATAAACATTATCAACAATACCGGTTAAACTTATAAAAAACGAGGCCATAATAGTACCCCAAAAGACAAAAAATCTTCTGGAGATAAAGTCTGCAAGGTAACCGTATATCGGCTGAAAAATAGAAGCTGATATATGTGCAATAGACAATATCAAGCCTACAAAATCAAGTGATATAGCTAAACTTTGTGCAATAAAAGGCAAAATCGGTGTAATAAATCCGCCATATAAATCACTGGTGAAATGACCGGCTGCCAGCACTGTTATAGCTTTATCATCTTTTTTATTTTCCAAGTTATTTTCCAATATTATTTAGGTCCTTCAGGATTTTTATTTTAATCTAAACAAAACAACTGTTTAGAGCTTCTCTCATAATGTCAACTGGCGACTCTTGCCCTATCCAATACTCAAGGGCTTTTGCTCCTTGTAACACTAACATTTCAGTACCGTCAATAGTAAATAAATTTCTGTTTTGAGCATATTCTAGTAATTTTGTGATTTTAGGTCTATAAATAATATCATAAACTATAGCATTATCCGGCAAAGTATCAATAGATTGTTCTGATACCGGCGATTGCCCCTCACTTTTACCATACATGCCAACAGGCGTAGTATTAACAAGAATTGATATATCTGATAAATCCAGATTCTCCTCAAGCTGACTAATAGATATGCTAGCATCCGCAAAATTAAAAAATAAAATTTCTTTTAAATCTTCAGCCTTACCTGGCGTTCTTGCATATAAAACAAGATTATTTATACCTGCATTTAATAATGCAGAACATACTGCTCTTGCAGCACCACCTGTGCCTAGTACTGCTGCTTTTTTACCTGATAAATTATCGAGTTTATCTTGCGGTATTGCATTAATAAATCCGCTTATGTCTGTATTATAACCTTTTAGCTTGCCATCAGCTGAGATAACAACCGCATTTACTGCGCCGGTTATTTTTGCCAGTTCATCTATTTCATCAAGAAATTTAATTATATCTACTTTATAAGGAATAGTTACATTAAATCCTCTAAAATTTTGGATTTTCATGTGCTCAATAGTATCAGCCAGCTTATCTTCAGGGGTTTCTAGAACTGTATAAATTCCTTCAATATTTTTAAAATTTAAAGCAGCATTATGCATTGCCGGTGATAAAGAATGCGCCAGCGGATAACCAATAACTCCAAGTTTAATCATTATTATTATTCCTCTTTTTTGGATTCTGTTTTAGCTTCAGGTTGTTCGTCAACTTCTCTGGAATATTTACATCCCTTGGCAGAGCAAGCAATTTTATCGCCGCGCTTAAGTCTCTTATGAACCAGCATTTCGCCACATTCAGGACATTTTTCTCCTGTTGGTTCGTGCCATAAGGCAAAATTGCAATCAGGGTACTTATCACACCCATAGAATACTTTGCCGTAGCGAGATTTCTTCTCTATTAATTCGCCTTCGCAGTCTTCTTTAGGACATGCAATACCTGTTTTCTTAACAAATTTCTTTTTAGTTTTGCAGTCTTCATTCGTACATGCCAGATAGTCACCATAAGGACCATACTTAATAATCATAGGCGAGTTGCACTTTTCACAAACTTCATCAGAAGGTCTGTCTTCAGGTGCAGGTTTTAAATCTTTGGTAAGCGGCATTGTTGTTTTACAATCAGGATAGCCGGAACATCCAAGGAATTGACTTCCCCATCTGCTTGATTTAATAGCCATTGGCTTTCCGCAATTTGCACATACATGCTCGGTTAATATTTCAACTTTTTCAATTTCTTTTTTAGCTTTTTTCAATACTTCAGCAAAAGGCTCATAGAATTCACCAAGGATACCCTGCCATACGGCTTTATTCTCAGCTATTTCATCAAGTTTATTTTCCATACCTGCAGTAAAGTTTACATCAACAATATCGGTAAAGTGTTTAACCATAAGCTCATTTACAGTTTGTCCCAGAGGCGTAGGCGCCAAAGCTTTTTCTTGCTTAATAACATACCCTCTGTCCTGAATGGTAGCAATAGTAGGTGCATAAGTACTCGGACGACCAATACCCAGTTCTTCCAAAGTCTTTACCAGTGTAGCTTCAGAATACCTTGGCGGCGGCTGTGTAAAATGTTGCTTTGGATTAATTTTTCTTAATTTTAGAACTGTATTTTTAGTTAATTCAGGTATATTTTTATTTTTGCTTTCTTCATCTCTATCATCATAAACAATTAAAAAGCCGTCAAAAGTAATTTTGCTGGTGCTTGCTCTAAAGGTGTAATTTTCAGCAGTAATTTCTGCAGAAGTTGTTTTTACTTTTGCACTTTCCATTTGACTTGCCACAAATCTTTCCCAGATAAGTTTATAAAGTCTGTATTGTTCACTTGTTAAATATTGTTTAATAGAATCTGGAGATTTATCCACATAAGAAGGTCTGACTGCCTCGTGAGCATCCTGTGTATTTTTTCCCTTCTTTTTGCTATAAATTCTTGCTGTTTCAGGATAATAATTTTTTCCGTAGTGATTTACAATATAGTCTTTAGCTGCATCTCTAGCTTCATCAGATATACGAGTGCTATCGGTTCTCATATAGGTAATCAAACCTACATGCCCGCTTTCACCTAATTCTATACCTTCATATAATTTTTGAGCTACTTGCATAGTTTTTTTAACACTATAGCCTAGCCTTGTACTGGCTTCTCGCTGAAGTGTACTTGTAATAAAAGGAGCCTGTGGCTTACGTTGAGTTTCTCGATTAGAAACTTTAGATACTAAAAATTCAACATTTTCCTTGGTTAAAACATCAACAATTTTTTGAGATTCTTCTTCGTTATTGATTTCTATTTTTTTACCGTCATACTTCGTCAGTTCTGCGGAAAACGTGGTTGAAGATTTTGGCTTGGAAAAATCACCGTCTATTGTCCAGTATTCTTTTGAGACAAATGCTTCAATTTCGGCTTCTCTTTCACATATAATTCTAACTGCTACACTTTGTACCCTGCCAGCAGATAAGCCTTTACCAACTTTTTGCCACAAAATAGGACTGATTTTATATCCTACAAGCCTGTCTAAGATTCTTCTTGCCTGCTGAGCATTAACCATGTCCATATTTATATCTCTTGGGTGATTAATAGCTTCTTTAATAGCGGTTTTAGTAATTTCGTTAAATTCTATTCTTAAAATATCTTCTTGAGGTTTATCAAGAATAGATGCAATATGCCACGCAATAGCTTCCCCTTCACGGTCAGGGTCAGGTGCCAGAAAGACTTTATCTGAATTTACAGCGGCTTCATTAAGCTCTTCTACAACTTTTTCTTTTCCTGCCATAATAGTATATTCAGGTTCATAGTTATTTTTTACATCAACCCCAATTTTCTTTTTAGGCAGATCTCGAATATGTCCTACTGATGCTTTTATCTGAAATCCTGTCCCTAAAATCTTTTTAATGGTTTTAGCCTTTGCAGGGGACTCAACTATGACTAAAGATTTTTTGCCTTTGGACGTTTTAGTCTCTTTCGCTTCTTTAGTTTCTTTTTCTTCTTCTTTTTTTACTTTCTTTTTTGTAGTTGCTTTTGCCATTATGTCTTTAACCTATTTATTACAAACACTTCTTTTATTACTAACACTGCTTCATATATTTTTGTCCTGGAATCTCTTTTATTATCCCATTAAGTTCCATCGTAGTTAATATTACCATAAGTTCATCAACATTCAACTTTGATTCAGCTAAAATTTCATCAAAACTTTTGGCTTCCAAGTTTAAAATTTCGTATATTTTTTTCTCATTGTCAAGAAGATTATTTTTTATTTCATCATTTTCTGTATTATTAGTAGTAATTGTACAAGTTTTGTTCCACTTTAAATATCTAAATATATCTTGTGCGCAATCAACTATTTTAGCACCGTCTTTAATAAGCTTATTAACACCTTGAGTATTCGGATTCGCAACATTTCCTGGTATACACATTAATTCTCTTTTTTGATCCAGGCATGTTTTAGCAGTTATAAGTGCACCACTTTTAAGACCAGCTTCTGCAACCAGAGTACCCTGAGATAAGCCGCTGATTATTCTGTTACGTTGGGGAAATTTCCAAGTATCAGCCCTTTCTTCCGGCCAATATTCAGATAAAACTACACCTTTATCACATATTTTAGTATAAAGCTCTTTATTCTCTTTTGGATATATATATTCTACTCCTGCACCTACTACAGCAATTGTTTTTATATTATTATCAAGAGCTGCTTGATGGGCATATGCATCAATTCCTAAAGCCAAACCACTTATAATAGTTATATCGCTAGCAATAAGATCACTTATTATTTTATTAAGTATATCTCTTATACCAAAACTTGCTTTTCTGCTCCCCACAATGGCTAAAGACCTATTCAAATTGCACTGCGCCAGATTGCCTTTATAAAAGAGTACAGGAGGAGTATCTTTTATATTTTTTAAACTTTCAGGATAACTTTCATCTTCTATGGTTAAAAATTTTATATTTTTATCATACAAATAATTTAATAAAATATCAGGATTGACCTTTTGCCTCTCGTCAACAAATTTTTGCACATGTTCAAGGTTTATGCCCTTTACTGATATTAAATCCGAATAAGAAGCAAACCAGGCTTCTTTGATTGATTTAAAATGATCCCATAGTTTTAATTGAAATCTTCCGTTAGGAAATCCTATTTTTGAAAATGCTATCCAGTATTTTTGATTATCCATTTTGTGTATTTTATCTCTATAAGTCTCAGACAAAAATTATTTTAACAAAAAACTATAAATATGTAATGAATGAAAAATAATTATAATAATATTAAAAACTGTTAACATTTTATCTTTTCTTTTAGAAGTTTTAACAATATATAATAAAATAAACTCTTTATATATACAAGGTATAGAATAGATATTTAAAATGAACAAAATAAGTGGGAGAATAAAATGGTTCATATAAATAAAAGTAGTGGTAACACTGGGGCTCAATCTTGCCAAACAGATTATTTAAAATTTATATTAGAAAATGCAGATAAAAACAATGATGGAAAAGTTAGTATTTTTGAGCTGCAAGACTTTAAAGATAGCATAAAAGTATTTAACGGATTTTCAAACAATAAAAATATTCAAGAATTGTTTAAAGCTGTGCAATTTGCAGAATCAAACTTTCAGTCCCTTAATAAAGCTTCAAATGGTGGTTCCACTCAAGCTGGTATAGATGTAGCTGGAGTTGATCTGGTATCGCAATATGATAATAACGCTGACAATATATCATTAGATGACTTGCGCGGTAAATCAGGTAGCAGTAGCAAGAGTAATAATATTCAAAATGAATTGATGAAATTCGTAAAAGACCTTATGAATTCATTGTTTAAATCTATTTTGGGTAAGACTAAGGCTGAGGTCAAAAAATAGAATAAATCTTATCCAAAATATTTATATAAAAATCAGAGAACGAAAGAGAGAGATGCATATATAGCACCTGATAGGTGTATAAGATATTCGATGTTGCAATAATTGCAACATTTTTTTTTATTATTACTATAAATAAGCTTTAGGGTCGAGCGAGTCGGCGAAGCCGACGCAAAGCGAGGCAAAAAAAAGAATTACCCTTATGAGGGGTTAGGGGTGGATAAAAAAATTCTTTATTCTTTAACTTAGTAAACAATTTGGACAATAACAGACCTGGTTCTAGGTTTATTGTCAAAGTCTATTAAAACAATCTGCTGCCACGTCCCTAAGTATAATTCTTTGTTAATAACAGGAAAACTCTCTGAATTTCCTATCATAGATGCCCTAACATGCGCATAGCCATTACCATCATGCCAGGTTTCATCGTGATGATAAGTGTGATCCATAGGTGCAAATTTTTCAAAAGCCTCGGGTAAGTCTTTTAATAGGCCCGGTTCATACTCAACAGTAGTTATAGACGCAGTACTACCCGGCACATAAACTAAAACCTGAGCGTTTTCTACCTTATGTTTGTTAACTATAGCAATCACATCGTCTGTAATATTTATAATATCAGTAAATCCTTTGGAATGAAGATTAATTTTTTCGTTAATAACTGTCATTTTGTCCTCCTCCTTTATTGAACAATTATAGGATTTGTAAAAATCCATGGGTATTCTTTATAAAATACTTCTAGCCTGTATTTACCTGGTTTTAAATCTTTTAAAGTATAATCCTTAGCGAATTTTTCAAGGATTAATTCGCCATTATATATTAATTTTATATTAGCCTCCCTCGCCAAGTTGATACTTAGTGTGGTTTCGCTATCAAGCTTGATAAAATCGCCCGGGTGCGCTTTTTTATTAGTATTTTGAATACTAAACTCAAAATTTTTATTTTTTTTGTTCCAGTGTTTATTTATTATTGTGTTTTTACCGAGCTTAAGACTATTTAAAATCTGTTTTTTAGCTTCATCAAAAGAATCTGATAATTTATTATCCAAATATATTTCATTTAAAACAGCTTTAAAACTATCAATATAATCAAAAACTTTAATAGATATACCACAAATATTATAAATAAAAGAATGTGCATCAACACCGCCTATAGCGGGTATAATTTTATCAGGATTGTCAATATTTAATTCATCCCACCATTTTTTTGTTTTTTCTGTAGGTCCTGAAAGCTTTTTCATTCTGAATAGATAATCTAAATATAGATTAGACTCAGCCATGTTATCAGTCCAGTCTGATAAATAATTCCAAAGTTCAATACCATCAAAGCCTTTAATATCCCAGTTGGTCCAACGCAATGGCTCGTGAGGATTTTTTCTGGTTTTACTCTCGTCAGGATGTGCAATAAATCCAATCCCACCTTGTTTTTTGACTTCATTTATATATTCTTCGGGTGTGGTATGCTCGGATATAAAGCTATTTATACCTAGCCCCAAATAGTGATCAGATAAATCAGGGCTTATTTCTTCCCCTATTAAAACAGCAACTCCGTCATACCAGCCCTCTTTATTATCTAAATAACCGTCCATAGTATTATGATCTGTTATGACAATCCAGTCAAGCCCTGCTTTTTTAGCAATTTTAGCGATTGTCTCAATATTTTCTGACCCGTCAGAATATGTAGAGTGTATATGTACTGCCCCCAGAGCTTTATGCATGTTTAAAACCTTATAATATGTTATTAACTATTAATTATATCAACACCTGAGCTTGTTCCAATTCTATCAGCTCCTGCTTCTATCATAGCAAGTGCTTGATCTTTTGTTTTTATACCACCGCTGGCTTTTACTGTTAGTCCAAACGATTTTACTGTTTCTTTCATTAGTTTTACATTTTCAACAGTAGCTCCAACTCCGTTTTTTACAAACCCTGTAGATGTTTTTACAAAATCAGCACCGGCATTGGCAACTATTTTACAACTTTCAATAATTTCTTCTTTTGTAAGCAAATCAGTTTCAATAATCACCTTTACAATTCGGCCCTGAGCTTTACTTACAACTAATTCGATATCTTTTTGAGCCTTAGCATAATTTTTGCTTTTTATAGCTCCAATATCAATAACCAAGTCAATTTCATCTGCACCGTCATTAATAGCTTGCTCTGCTTCAAGCCCCTTTATCTCTTGAGAGCCTGCGCCAAGAGGAAAGTCTATTACAGTAACAATATTTATATTAGTGTTTTTAAGATAGTCCTTTGCAAGCTTTACATAAGCAAGATTTATACATACCGCAATAAAATTATATTTTTTAGCTTGATCCAAGGTGCTTTTGATATCTTCAATGTTTGCATCAGGCTTTAAGATTGTATGGTCAATATATTTTTCCAGAGCTAATAACATACTTTCCCCCAATTAATTGTATCTGCCTCCTTACCCCCCAGCAAGGGGGAATTTCTTTTTTTGCCTCGCTTTTAGTCGGTTTCGCCGATTCGCTTGACCTTAAAAATTAAAGGTAAAAATTTTCTATCACTTACTTATTATAGCTTCCCTAAAATTTGATAAAATAGCGGGTCATCGGTTGATAGATATCACCTTTTCAACTAATGATATAGCAAGCATTTTTAAAATACAAACCAGAGTTTAAAGATTTTTTTGTGATGATGTTCATCACCTTTCTTATTACCATTGCCTTTTCTTTTAAAGTATAATTAAAGTAGTTAAAGTTGTGGAGTTTAAAATGTACAGTATAGATAACGATAACCCGATAAATTATGAAAGCGTTGAGAATGCATTAAATAAATTTTTAAATGAGCTTGGGGATAAAAAATTAGCCAGTGAAGAAATACCGGTAGCAGACTCTTTAGGTCGAATTTTATATGATGATATAGTTGCACAATTTGATTTGCCAACACATGACTTAGCATTAACTGACGGATATGCTATAAATTCAGCTGATGTAGCACTTGCAGACGATGGAAACCCGGTTTGTATAGAAATTGTTGAAGATACTCATATAGCAAATAATAAAATAATCAAACTGGAAAAAAATCAAGGCGTAAAAATTTCTTCCGGCACTTTGTTGCCGCAAAATACGAATGCTGTGGTTTCTCCTGAATTCACATCCGTTGAAGGAAAGTGCATTAAAGTTTCTAAAAGTGTAATTTTAGGTGAAAATATTTATAAAAAAGGCGATGATATAAAGCAAGGCAATGTTTTCATAAGAAAACAAAGAAAAATCAGACCCCTTGATATAGGAGGAATTATTAACCTTGGGTTTAAAAATGTTAAGGTATTTAAAAAGCCTGTTATATCTGTTCAACCTGTTGGTGATGAATTATTAAACATAAATGAACAGTTAGAACCCGGCAAAATTTATGAAACAAACAGCTATGTATTAAGGGGGTTAATTAAACAACTTGGCGGAATTAGTGAAACAATGCCTATTGTTAAAGATAATCCTACCATGATAAAAGATTCAATAGAAAAAGCTTTAAAAACTTCTGATGTAATCATCATCTCAGGTGGTAGCTCCATTGGGGCAGATGATTTTACTTATGAAGTTATTAAAAGCTTTAAAAATTCCAGAATGGTATCTAATGATATAGCAATGCGCCCTGGTAAGCATACTTTATTAGCATATATTGACGGAAAGCCCGTCATTGGATTATCTGGCCATCCAGCTGCTAACGTTACAGCATTTTTGGTTTTTGTAAAGTCTTTAATTGTTCAGTTGGCAGGAAATCCAAGGTCATTTTGGCAAGAGCATAAAGATAATGTGAGACTTGATGCAGTATTAGAAAAAGACGTTGAGTCACCACTGGACACTGATGATTATATAAGAGTCAGACTTAAAAAACAGGATAATGGACGAATAACAGCTTATCCATATGCAGGAAAGCCATCCAGCTTATCAACTCTCGTAAAAGCCCATGGTTATTTTAAGCTACCTGCTGATTGCACTAAATTATATGAAGGTGACAGGGTGGAAGTATTATTATTTTAGATCTTATAATATATTTTTAAATTTTTATTTTAAAATATAAAAAATATATTATATATAAAAAAATAAAGAGGAATGTATGAATAGCAAAATAAAAATAACTGTTAACGCAGAGGAAAAAGAATTCATACCAAGCAGCACCGTAAATGATGTTGTTGAAAGTCTTAATATTAAAAAGAATTCTATGTTTGTTGTTGAAAAAAATTTAGAAATAGTACCAAAAGAAGCTTATGCAAATACTGTTTTAAAAGATGGTGATGCTATTGAGATTGTTGGCTTCTTTGGAGGGGGATAATGGACGATTTAGATTCTCCACCGGATAATGCTAAAGTTGCAATTGGAATAAGTGGTGGCGTTGACAGCTGCGTATCAGCTTTTTTGTTAAAGAAACAAGGCTATAATGTGGTTGGCTTAACCGGTATTATGAATGAGAATGATGTTATTAATAATACTGCCGGAAAAGCTGCCGAATTTTGTGAATCCATTGATATTGAGCATTTTACACTTGATCTTAGGCAAGAGTTTAAAGATAAAGTTATAAATTACTTTGAAGATAGCTATAAAAACGGATTAACTCCTAATCCCTGTATTGTTTGCAATAAGCTTATAAAATGGGGGCTTTTAAAAGATTATGCTTTTAATGAGCTTAGAGCGCACTATTACGCAACCGGGCATTATACTAAATTAATGGATGACAGCGGTTGTATAAAAATTATTAATGCTGCGGATTCTAAAAAGGATCAGCGATATATGCTGCATAGGTTAGAGCAGTCAGACGTTGCTGATACTATCTTTCCTCTTGCAAATTTAACCAAAGACGATGTCTACAAGATTGCAAGGCAAAATAATCTGGACTTTCCCGCAAAAAAAGAAAGCCAGGATGTGTGCTTTTTACCAGAAGGTGTTTCTACACCTGACTATTTAACAGGACTTTTGGGCGAGAAGCAAGGTGCGATTATAGAAATAGAAACCGGCAAGGTTTTAGGTGAGCATAAAGGCTTTTATAATTTTACTATAGGGCAAAGAAAAGGTATTAAAATTGCTGCGCCATATCCACTTTATGTAGCATCAATTGATGCTAAAAAGAACATAGTTTATGTAGGCAAAAGAGAAAGTGTATTTAATAACGAATTCATTGTATATGATATAAATTGGCAGCAAAAAGGCTTTGAAAATATTGAATTTGAGGCGTTAGTAAAAGTTAGATACGCATCAAAAGAAAAAATAGCTAAAGTTAAGCCGTTAGATCAAAATAAAGTTGAAATTCGGCTGAATGAACCTGAGTTTGGTATAACACCAGGGCAAGCCGCTGTATTTTATCACCCTGACGAAGGTTACTTGATCGGTGGTGGATGGATAGATTTGAAACAAGATTTATTTAAAATAATTTATTAATAAATTTTACACTGTTAATTTTTTAGATTATTATTTATACTGACTAATAGCTCCGGAGGTAAGAATATGATAATTATTATGGAACCGTCAGCGGTTGAAGAAGATATACAAAAAGTTGTGGGAAGAATGGAAAATTTAGGATTTAGGACCATTCTTAACCGCGGTGATGTTATGACAGTAATTGCGGCAATAGGTGATAAAAGGCTTATCGATCCTGCAACAATTGCTGCAATGGAAGGCGTAAGAGAAATACAGCTTATTCAGGAGCCTTTTAAACTTGCAAGTAGAGAAAGTAAAAAAGAAGATACAATAATTGACCTTGGCAGAGGTGTAAAAATGGGCGGCAATGAGCCTCCTGTTATTATGGCAGGTCCTTGCAGCGTTGAAGACAACAAAGAAGGACTTTTAAAGGTTGCACATGCCATAAAGGAAAACGGGGCTCAAATTTTAAGGGGCGGAGCATTTAAGCCAAGAACAAGCCCTTATGACTTTCAAGGGCTAGAGGAAACAGGATTAAAATACTTAAAGGAAGCAAGCGATCAAACCGGATTATTGATAGTTACGGAAGTAATGGATAGTCAGGATGTTGATCTTGTGTGTAAATATGCTGATATTGTACAAATTGGCGCAAGAAACATGCAGAATTTTAAGCTACTTAAAGCTGTAGGACAGTGCAACAAACCTGTTATGCTTAAAAGAGGCGCGGCTGCAACTATAAGAGAATTCCTTTTGGCAGCGGAGCATATTATGTATGCAGGTAATCCCAATGTTATCCTTTGTGAAAGAGGCGTTAAGGGTATTGATTCTAAATATACAAGAAATACCCTGGATTTATCAGTTGTGCCGATTGTTAAAAAATATTCTCACCTGCCGATAATGGTAGATCCAAGCCATGGAACAGGAAGAAGATATTTAATAGAGCCAATGTCAAAAGCAGCTATTGTTGCAGGCACACACGGCTTAATGATAGAAGTTCACCATGAACCTGATAAAGCATACTCTGATGGTGGACAAAGCTTGGATATTCCGATGTTCCAATCTGTAATGAAAGAATTAAATTCAGTTATTGACTTTGTTGTAAAAAAAGAAAAAGTAACAAATGGATAAAAGCTTAACAATAGCAGTAATAGGATTAGGGCTGATAGGCGGCTCTATTTTAAAAAGCCTAAAATATAAATCATACGAGCTTATTGCTATTGCCAGAAGAGAAGAGACTATTCAAAAAGCTAAAGAACAAAAGCTTGCGAATGTTTATTCTACTGATATAAGTGTTATAAAGGGTGCAGATATAGTATTTATCTGCACTCCTATTAATAAAATCAAGACTATGATTGATAATGTTATTGAGCATGCAAAGCCCAATGCTATTATAACCGATGTTGCAAGCCTAAAAGGCTTTGTTATGGAATACATTGATAATCTACAGAAGCCTGTAAAATTTATTGGCGGACATCCTATGGCAGGTACTGAGCATAAAGGTATAGATAGTGCATTAGATGATTTATATATTGGGGCTAAGTGGGTATTAACCCCGTCAAATTATACAAGTGATGAAGATATAAAGATTTTAAAAAATATAATAAATAGCGCCGGTGCAAAAGCAGTTATAGCGGATGCTAAAAAGCATGATTTTGCGGTTGGGCTAATAAGCCACATGCCATTATTTTTAAGCCAGGCTTTATATTCTTATGTTAGCAGTTACCCGGATGAAGAGGTTAGAGAGCTTGCATTAAAATTAGCTGCCAGCGGATTTAGAGATACCACAAGACTTGCGGCTACAAATGTTGAATTAGCTCAAGATATGATTATTAATAATAAGCAAAATGTCTTAAGTGCATCTGAAGGATTAAAGGAGAGTTTAACTTCTTTAGAAAATTTATTATCATTTGATAAAGAAAAGTTTATTGGATTAATAGCAGATATAGCCATTTCAAGAATGAATATGTACTCTGAGGATGGTAAAAATAAGCTATTATAATCTATTGGAGGCTTAAATGTCTGAAATAAGATGGAAGCAAAGATTTGAAAACTTTGAAAATGCTTTTAATAAACTAAAAATGGTTATTGAAGCATATAAAAAAGATACTCTCGATGAAATATATCAAATGGCAATGATACAGGCTTTTGAGTTTACATATGAACTTGGCTGGAAAACAATGAAAGATTTTTTAAAGCACGAAGGAATAAGGGTAAATACGCCAAGAGAAACAATAAAGCAGGCATTTGCCAATGAAGTAATAGTAGATGGCCAGGTATGGATTGATATGCTTGAGGATAGAAACTTGATGTCGCATACTTACAGTGAAAAAAATGCCATAATTGCTATTGATCACATTATAAATAACTATGTTCTCTCTATAGAGCAGGTTTATAACTATTTTAAAGAAAGATTATAAGATGGATTTTGGGCTGCCTGATAGAACAATAAAAGCTATAAGAGAATTTTTTAGCCGTTATCCAGAAATAGAAGAAGTTAAAATATACGGATCAAGAGCGCTTGGTACTTATGAAAGAGGCTCGGATATTGATTTTGCTATATACAGCAAAGAAGACTTAACTGCCGAATTATTATCAGGGTTAGATGAATTACCTACCCCATATATATTTGATGTTACGGATTATAATTCATTAAAACATCAAAAGTTAAAAGAACACATAGACAAGTACGCAAAAACTTTTTATATTAAGTAGGTTGTAAAGGTAGAAATTTATTCATTACTAAAATAGCAACGATAAACTCCCCTTTGCCAAGCAAAAGTCATCATTGCAATTAATATTTTTTAATTTTTACATCAAGCCCTTTAATAATGGGGTTTCTTCTTATTTAATTTTTCTTTTTCCTTATTATGTATGTCAATAATATCTTCATTACTTTCAGTATTATAAGTATTTTCTTTTTTATCATCTTTTAAAATACAAGTATCGCCTGCTGAAGCAGCATCAGCCACCTTTGCAACTGCGGAGGCTTCTTTGTAAATCTTTAAATCCTCCGGCTTTGAGCTGCCGGATACTTTAACAAGCTTATACTCCCCCTGCTTAACTTTTTTCAGCTTATTTTTTGCACTTTCTTCCGGCTTGCGCCGGCGTGCTTCCTTCCTTGCTTCCTCGCAGCACTCTGCAACAAATTTGTTGCGCTCTACGGCCATTAATTTACGTGATTTGCGGCGTTGAGCATTGATAACCCTCTGTTCATAGTCACGATTTTTGTAATCCCTGTAATACTCAAAATGCTCATTGTACCTTTTTTCCTCCTGTTCCGGTGTTACAGGCTCATCTTCCCATGTTTCGTAACTAAAGTATTTAATTTCGTCTTCTTGATAAGGATCATAGTATTTGTCCCTGGCTAAAGCAAGATAATCATCTTTATAACAAATGTTATGCTTGACTTTATCGAGCCTGAACTGAGACCGGCGCACACAGCGAATTTTATAGAGCAATTCTTTGTGTGCGTCTATTATTCTAATCAGGGGATTATCTGAGTAAACCTCCTTGTAGCCGGGATAGGACAGGTCATTAGGTTCTGAATTTGAGCAATCTTTTGGAATCGGCAAGTGCAATATTTCTTTTACATTGCTGTAGCTAGCTTGGTCAGGCACATTGTCCGTAAACAAATCGTGATTAAAGTTAATTTGCTTGAGTTCTGAGAGAATTTTTTTGCTTATATTTGTCAGTTTTTTGAATAAATGAAGGTCTTCCGGGTTTCCTTCCGATAATTCATACTCATTGATTGACCATGGCCTTAGTACTACAAATTCTGTTGGTAGTTCCAGCTTTAAATCTGCCATTTGCTCCATCATTAAAGGTAATAATCGTGAAAACCTGTGACAATCATCGAATTTATCTTTTATTACTTCTATTTCATCAAGGATTTTTGTATTTAAATCGTTCAGGTTATTCACTGCCCTAAAGTGCAGCGTGGTAAATTTATCTCTTATTTCTTCAGGTATTTTTGTACTTACGAGGGAATATGTTTTTCTTGCAATTTCTTTTAGACCTTCTTTTGTTGTTCTAAAGCTTGGGCTGTCAGATTTTGGCTTTCTTGCGTGCCATTTTTTTGCGGCTCTTCTTTCTTCTACGCTTTCTATAATGTTC
>JANQLL010000216.1 GCA_028280605.1 Candidatus Gastranaerophilales bacterium | reverse complement strand
TAATAAAAGCATGGCTCATTTTTTATTTTTTTTCTAAATTATTCTTTTTTACTTTTAATTTATTATTTGCTTTTAACTACTTTTCCGTAGCCCTGTATAGCAAAAGCTATAATTTTTTTTATAATAAACAAATATAGTAATATTAATTGTTACTTTTATTAATTTTTATTAGCAGAAAAAACAAAGTGAAAGTTGGAGTATAGAACCTTAATTTTTTTTTATATAAATAATAGGTTAATTACAGTACTAAGCATAGAGTATTTGCCTTGCAAAAAATATCAACAAAGTGTATTATTTATATATATTTCTAATTTAAATTATACCAGTTTAAAAAAAGTAAATGTTATAGGAAAACAGTAACAAAATTGTTTGGATGTAAGGAAAAAGAGAGTAAAAAGTATGATGTTAAAAGAGAAACTCGATGTATTCAGGGATTCGTTTATTGAAGTTACAAAAGAGTTAACGGATGTGGATTTTTCAACCTGTGAATCGGTAGAAAGCTTTCCTGAAATAACAGTTGTTATAGGGATTACTGGCAATAAAAATGGCAGGATCTTAATTCAAACAGATAAAGATACAGCCAATAAATTTGCAGTAGCTATGAATTGTGGTGATCCTCTTGATGACCCAGAAGAGCTTTTTATGTATCTTGCTGAATTTGGAAATATTTATTGTGGACGTATTACAACATATATTAACAATATATTTAAAAACAGAGAAATAACTCTAACACCACCCTCCGTCTATTCTGATGAATGTATGAGTATCTTTACAATGGGGGTTGATTCTGATATATTTCATTTTAAGTCAGAATTAGGTGCCTTTACGATTGACTTAGGATTTGAGGAATCATAATAAACAATGCAGGACTTTAACTTTAAAGACATTATTGTGGCAGCAGCAAATCAAATTATGCCATCTTTTGGATTGGATCATAGATTCATGTGTGAATTACCTGAAAGTTCATTAAACTCTGTGGAGGATGTAAGCATACTTGTAGGCTTAACAAATGCAGTAAAAGGTAATATCTTAATAGGTTTGCCTAAAGAGGCAGCTTATGATATTGCTTCTGGTATGATGGGGCAGTCTGTATATGAGCTAAATGATATAACGCTAAGCTGTTTAAGTGAGTTTACAATTATGTTACTTAATAATGCTTTATCAAGATTAAGGCTGGATGAATCGATAGAAGTTGCGCCACCTACAATTACAACAGGGGATGATGTTTTTATTATGATAAGTAGGTCGCCTTCAAAAAAGCTGTTTTTTAAATTGCAAAATACAAAGTTTAATATTGCTTATTGTTTAGAATAATCGCAATTAAGTTATATTTTTTGATCCTTTAATACTAAAAGGGCTAGACTTGGTGGTGCCTGCCCTTTTACCTTAATTTTTCCTCAACGCTCATCTAGATAATTATGAGCATAAATATTCTCGTTAAATAAAATCTGGGCGGTCTTATAAATTTTAACCTCATCAGGATTATTGTTGTTATAAGATAAATCGTCAAGCTCACCAAATTCGAGCATTAAGTTATAAAGATTTATCAAAAGACTATCTCCGTCCTTTTCAGGTGATTGAGATTCGACAACATTGATAATTCTTAATAATTCAGTATCAAAAGAGTCTGCAATAGCAGAATCAAGTCCGCATCCCATTGCCATAACCGCAAATACTCTATTAATAAGTCCTCTCATATCTTTTGGACTACCGTTTGAAATATTGGAAAGCCCGACAGTAGTTTTAACAGGAGGATCAAATGACTCCTTGAATACCCGTATAGAATTAAGAGCTTCCATTACCTGTGTTTGATCTACACTAACCGGTAAAACAAGAGGATCCATAAATATTTTAGTATTATCAAGATCCATTTCTGCTGTTTTATCAAGAATCACTGATGCTATCTCTAATCTACCGTCTGGATCTTTTGGTATGCCGGTTGCATCACTCATTGTTAGCGCAATAAGATTGGAATTATATTTAGCAGCGAGATTTACCATATTTTCCAGTCGTTCAGGCTCACCGCTTGTGCTGTTAATAATACATTCATCAGGATTTTTTACGTTCTTTAAGCCTGCTTCCATTTCATTCAGGTTGGATGTGTCAAAAGAAAATTTTACACCAGGTGCAACGTCTTGAATCACATCTGACATCCATTCCATAATTCCCTCGGAACCGCGCCTTGCCGGTCCTATGTTTAAGTCTATATAATCTACATTTGCCTTTACTTGATCTAATGCGAGTTTTTGTATATACTCAGCATCTCTTTCCAGAATTGCCGCTTTAGTCTTTTTTGAAATTATATGTATATTTTCACCAATTAATATCATTTTTCCTCCTTTATAAAATTTTGAGGTTAGTATTACATAAGGAAGTATCAGAAATTTTTTTTTATCTACCCCCTTACCCCCTAGCAAGGGGGATTTTCTTTTTTTTGCCTCGCTTTTCATCGGCTTCGCCGATTCGCTCGGCCTTTTTTAATAAGAAGCTGTTTTACAAGCATTCTGATACTTATAAAGCCTTAACGTATTTGTCATCAACATCGCAATCGTCATAGGTCCGACTCCTCCAGGTACAGGAGTAATATAACTTGCTTTAGGCTCTACATCGTCAAAATCTACATCTCCAACAAGTTTTCCTTGTTCATTTCTATTAATGCCTACGTCTATTACTACAGCATTATTTTTAACGTGATTCTCTTTAATAAATTTTGCTTTGCCAACAGCAGCTATCAGTATATCTGCTTGTTTGGTTATAGCTTCCAGATTTTTAGTGCGGCTATGGCAAATAGTTACAGTGGCATGCCTGTTTAATAATAAATAAGACACAGGTTTACCCACAATATTAGAACGACCTACAATGACGGCATGTTTGCCTTCTATATCAATGTTGTATTCTTTTAATATTTCTATAATCCCGGCAGGCGTACAAGAAACCGCATAAGGCTCAACCCCTTGCGATAATTTGCCCACGTTTTGCGCATGGAAA
>JANQLL010000193.1 GCA_028280605.1 Candidatus Gastranaerophilales bacterium | reverse complement strand
AAATAAAATTGACCATTTCATTTTTAACGCTCCCGCTTCGCAATTCAGAGAATAGTTTATTTTATTAACTTTAACTCGATTTAATAATCTGAAAAGTATTTTAGATGGAGTATATACTGCTCATTTGAGTTAGTATAGTTTGCGGTACAGTTTATTTTACTGGTTATAACACGATTGAATAACCTGAAACGTATTTGATTTGAATTTTTTATCCTTTTCTTATTTGCTTCATCCTTATCTCCAATATTATAAAAACAATTCATTTTGAAAAATTGCTATTTATTGTTTTTAAAATTTAAAAGAAAATATGATGAAATTTCTAAAGAATATATTTTAAAAATAAAAAATATTTAAAAAGCTTATAAAATAGTGGCGTTTTGTATAGGTGTTTGTGTTTAATTTAACCTTAATGTTTCTTAATGTGTTAATGGAATCCGAGTCAATGTCCTTTAATTTATCAAATATAATGCTGGGCATGTTGATTAAAAAGCTCTTTTTAAGTAACTTATTTAATAACAGAGTATATAAAAGAAAGGGAATTTAAAATGAGCGCAATAAAAGATAAATTAAGTAAATTAGGCTACACACTACCGGAAGCACCAATACCCGTAGCATCATATATTTCAACCACCAAAGTTGGTAATCTTGTTTATACTTCAGGCATGTTGCCGCTGGAGAACGGAAGCCTTAAACACACAGGTAAAATTAATAATCAAAACTACGAAAAAACAGGATATGAAGCTGCAAGACTTTGTACCCTAAATGCCCTAAGTATTTTAGATAAAGAAATAGGACTTGATAACATACAAAGGTTTATTAAACTAACCGGCTTTGTCAATAGCGAGAGCGGTTTTACCCTACAGCCAAAAGTTATTAACGGTTCATCTGATTTTTTAGTTGAAGTGTTTGAAGAAGCAGGTAAACATACTCGCTCAGCTGTTGGCGTTAGTGATTTACCCCTGGATGCAAGCGTTGAAATTGAATTCATTGTAGAAATTAAATAAATTAAACTAATAACCCTATGGATGCGGTATAGTTTTAATGTATAAAATATAATATACTAATTTTGAAATGCTTAACTTTATTTGAAGTCAGCCGGTTTTTTATTCTGGTTTTCTGAGTTTAGTTTATTTTATTAGATTTAGCACGATTGAATAATATGTTAAAAATAAGAAATTTAGTCCTTTCAGACATCAAAAAAATCAAAAAAATGATTGAATATATTAATCCCGGTATTACTTCAAACATTGCATTTGAAGAAAATGTTGGTATGTTTCCGTTCAAGCTGTTGCACAATGTACTGCCTATAAGTTTAAAATTTTTGCAAGAAAACTATGTAGCAGTGCAAGATGGTGAACTTTTGGGCTTAATTGGCCTGGTTCCCGACAGTAAAGCAAAAACTCGGTGGAAAATTAATCGCTTAATATTGCACGCAAATGCACATGACGTTGGCAAGCAGTTGATAGACTTTGTTGTAAATAAATACGGGGCAAATGGCGTTGGTACTTTTATTTCAACAATAGATGAGAACTATACTGATGCAATTAATTTATTTGTAGATGCTTGTGGATTTAGAAACTGTACCAAAATAAACGTCTGGAAATATAAAATTTTACCCAAGTACAATAAGATGTTAAATTGTGATTATATAAGAGAAGCAAAGGCATCAGATGCAAAAGTATTGATGGAGTTTGAATTTCAGTGTTTGTTTCCTCACGTAAGACCGTCTATTAAATACTGTGAGTCTGATTATAAATTAAATTTAATGGAAAAAGCTATTAATAGCAGAAAAAACATAAAAATTAAAAAGTTTATATTTGAAAGTGCCCCCGGTAATATTGACGGCTTGTTAACTATAAGAACCCGTGATAATTTAAATTTCTGGGCAGATGTTGTATTATCTTTGCCCTATGAAAATTATTATCCTGATTTGATTAATTATATAGTTAATTATGTGTCTTCTTATAGTGCAGAAGCAAGATTGTATATATACGTAAAAGAGTTTTATCAAACTCATACAACTCTTACAGAAGTATTACCTCAAGTTGACTTTGAGGCATTTAGAAGTTTTAATATCTTGATAAAAGATTATTGGCGTACTCTACCGGGGAAAGAAGCTAAGAAAAATCCAATATTGTTATTTACTGATATAACTAGTCCTGCTTGTAAATGGTATATGGAAAATCAAAATATTGATGATGGTCATCATCTTTCTTAGGGGCATGTTATAGACTTTGATATTTATCCATTTAAAGGTTAATAAGAATAATACATAATAGATTGCATTAATAACGTAATTTCTCTGCCGTCTTCTTGTATAAGCTTAAATGCAATTTGATCAAACCATTTGATTCTGCCTGTAATGTTTTGATTGTTTATAGTACAAAAAGACACAACAGTATTATCTTTAATTAAGTTTTTGATTTCATTAATACTTGGTCCGTTTAGTTCCAGCATAGAAATTTACTCCATTTATTATCAAGCAAAAAGTTTTTACTATCTTTTTCTTTATTCTTTAAGAAAGAGATAAGCTTAACTGTTTTTTTTCTTATTTAGCTTTTTTATCAGAGCTTTTACATCATTAATATTAGAAGCATCAGGGTCTAATTCTAAATATTTTTTATAATTTTTTATTGCTTCAGTAGTTTCGCCTAATTTTTCTTGTGCTTGTGCAATATGAAAATAAATTTCGCCTATAGAAGGATCGATGCTTAAAGCTTTTTGATAAAATTCAATCGCTTTTTGGTATTCTCCCATACAAAAATGAACATAACCTATGCTATCTAAAATGGGTGCACTATCTTCTTTTAAATTCAAAGCTTTTTTGCATGCAGGAAGAGCATTATGTGCCTTGCCACTGTTTGCAAGTCCATAGCATAAATTATTATAAGCTTCTGCAAAGTCAGGCTTGAGCTCTACAGCTTTTTGGCTATACTCTATGGATTGCTGATAATTATTTAATTTTGCATAAACAACACCAATATCATAATAAATAAAAGCATTGTATGGCATTAAAGATGCAGCTTTGTTCAAGTACTTTAAAGCTTCATCAGTTTTTCCCTGTTGATCTAATATTAAGCCAAGGTAGTAATTAACTTCTCTATTCTTTTTGTCTAGAGTTAATACCTTTTTATAATTGAATTCTGCCTGCTCTAACTTATTCATTCCTTCGTATAGCATAGCAAGATTTTTATAGGCTTTAACATTTTCAGGGTCATATTTTACTGCTTTTGCCAGTAAGTCTTCAGCTTTATCAAAATTTTTTCTGCTTATATGACCTGATGCAAGAAATATAAAGATTTTTGAAAATCTTGAGTTTACTTGATCCTGGGTTTTTATAAAGTGAGATGTTGCATAAGCGGTTGGGCAGATTAATAGTGAGCCGAATAAAAGAAATGCAATTAGTTTTTTTCCTGATAGTTTTTTGTGCTTTTTCACAATTTTTACCTCGGATTTATTTAAATGTGCTATAGTTAAAATCTTTAAAAAACTATTATTCTTGATTATCTTATAACATAAGCATAAATAAAATAATACACGATTATGTCTATTTTTAGAAGCTATTTAGACTAAAAGGTAAAGTTATTTTTATAAATATTATTGTGGATTTTTATATATGAGAAGAATTTTGTATTATATTTTGTTTTATTTTTTAAGAATTGATTTAAGAGGATTTAAAATAGTTAATTTATACTAATGATTATTTATTTTTATTGCCGTGATATATTTTTTATAATTATCTTAAAAAAGTTATAGTTATAGGGGATATTTATGGACACAAGTACCGAGTTAAAAGAGAAAGATCAGGAGCAGCAGCTGGATCTAGCTATTGATGAGATAGGGAAAGATGTTGCCAAATATGTTCCGTCCAAGGTAGTAGGCATGTTGTTCAATTTGTTGCTCGTGCCTTTATACACTAATTTATTAGTACCTGAACAATACGGTTTATATTGGATATCAATAAGCGTATTGAGTTTCTTTTGTATTATATTTAGTGATTGGGTCGGCTTATCTGGCTTAAGGTTTTTTAAAGAGCACGATAAGACAGGAGATATAAAGTCTTATTTTAGTACGCTATTGTTTTTATTAGTTACCAATTTGGGACTGTTATATCTTTCGGGGTTTGTATTTTTTAAACCCATAAGTGAATGGTTTAAAATACCTGCAGATATACTGTATCTTATATTATTGCTTATTATACCCGTTGCATTCAGGGCTTTATTGTTCCAAATATTAAGAGCTCAGATAAAGCCATTAACTTATACAGTATCTGTAGTGATAAATCAGTTTTTAACAATTGGAATAGCTGTTTATCTTTTGTTGAATACGAACATTGGAGTGAAGGCAATAATTATAGGTATGGCGGTTTCTATTGTTATAATTGATATAGTAATGCTTTCACTTAGCAAAATGGGTAGGAATCTTTCTTTAAAGAAAATTAAATTTGATATATTGACTAAGTTTTATAAGTATGGCTTGCCAATTGCTGTATCCAGTATGGCTGTGTGGATTTTTACACAGAGTAATAAGTTTGTACTTCAGTGGTTTAAGGGGTCAGCTTATAACGGATTATATGGTGTTGGATTTAACTTAACCTATTCTGCAATGATGCCCCTATTTGCGATGATTATACTTGCTGCAGTGCCTAGAATTATTGCTAAATACGAGCAAGGTATGGATGTAAGACCTATTATCAAAAAGTTAACCGGTTATTTCTTTGTTCTGTTTACACCGTTGTTATTGATATTTTGTTTATGCCCGAAAGATTTGGTGCATTTATTTGCGAATAACAAATATGAAGAGGCATATATTTTAATACCGTTTTTAGCGCTGAGTGCATTTTTCTACGGTTTGGCAGAGTACACCACAATTCAGTACCACTTAATAAGAAAGACTCATTTGGATACAATCATAAGATTTATCCCAGGTATTGCACAGGTGATTTTAAATATAATGTTTTTAGAAAAATTTGGTTTGATAACTATCGGTGTTACAACTTGTCTTACTAACTTTTTATACTTCTTATTTAGTTTGTTTGTAAGAGTCAAGGGCTTAGCTTGGCAACCGCCTTATGCAGTTATCGGAAGATGTGCTTTAGGCTTTGTTGCAGGTGTTGGTATATTTTTCCTTGCTAACGCTTATTTTCCAGAGTTAACCGCTTTTAACTTTTTTGTTAAAGTAGGTTTGATGACATTAATATACTTAGTTGTTATTAAAGTCCTTGCTAAAGGCGATAGTCTTGCATAATTTATAAATAATAAAAGGCTTAAACAAAAAATCGTCCCTCAATATGATCTGAGACCCAAAAACTGGACAGATTAAAAAAAGACCTAAGCAACAAGTAAATGATCTCTGTATTGAACAGGGGTCATTTTCTTTAGGCTCCATT
>JANQLL010000153.1 GCA_028280605.1 Candidatus Gastranaerophilales bacterium | reverse complement strand
AGCTCGCCGGCGCAAGCCGGAAGACAGTGCAAAAAAGAAGCTGAAAAAAGTTAAACAAGGAAAGTATAATTTAGTCAAAATCAGCTCAAATTCTAAGCTAACAGATTTAAAGCTTTATAAAGAAGTATCCGCAGTTGCGAAGGTGGCGGATGCTGCTTCAGCCGGCGATATTGATATTTTAAAAAATGAAAATAAAGAAAATAAAATAGAAGATACGCTTAATGATGAAAATAATGCGATAAATGATAATATAATAGATATAAATAACAACAAAAAAGAAGGATTAAACAAGAAAAAGCCCTATTATTAGTGAATTTTAAGTCAAAAATTAAAGATTATTGACTGCAAGGGTAAACTTTTGCTTAGCAAAGGGAGTTTTATCGTTGCCATTTATCTTTCTTTATAGCATTGGGCTTTCGTTCGCCCTCAACCCACACATTGGTCTTAGGTGTAAAATAATCATCATCAAGCTCTCTCTTAATAAGAATAGAATAAAGGTTCAAAAAAGAATTTAACTTAGCAGACTTAAAGCTATACCAACCAGCACCGCCACAATTAGGACAGAATTTCTTTAGCGGTAGCACATCCCCGACCTTATTCAGTTTCGGTACCAAAAAACCATTACATTTTTTACACTTAACAAATATTTGCTCTAACTCAATTCGTTTGCCACAATCAGGACAATACCTTACTGGGTTAAACTCATTAACGGATTTATGCTTACATTTTTTACGCAAAATTTTAGCTATAAAATTATTAGACATAATACATTCCTCCTAACTCCCGGTTGTTCGACCTAACCTAGTACGATAGGATATTTGAATATGCAATATAATTATTACAAATTTATTTTGCTAAAGAATTGGTAATTTCGGCAAAAATTAAATTTTTAAACTGAACAAATTTGATTTTTACTAAGGATCTTTTTCAAGTATTGACCGGTATACGAATTTTCAATTTTTGCAATCTCTTCAGGCGTACCTTGTCCAACGATTAAACCGCCGGCATCACCACCATCAGACCCAAGATCAATGATCCAGTCAGAAACCTTAATAATATCAAGACTATGCTCAATAACAACAATGGTATTACCAGCATCAACAAGCCTGTTAAAGATATCCACCAGCTTGCTTAAATCATCCCAGTGCAGCCCGACAGAAGGCTCATCCAACAGATATAAAGTCTTACCTGTACTTCTCTTATTTAATTCTGATGCTAGCTTAACCCTTTGCGCCTCACCACCTGACAATGTTGTAGCGCTCTGGCCCAGTTTAATATAGTCAAGACCCACATCATAGAGAGTTTGCATCTTGTTAGCAATCCTCGGTATACTTCCAAAGAACTCAAGCGCCTCTTCAACTGTCATATTCAGTACATCAGAAATTGACTTTCCTTTGTATTTAACCTCAAGCGTCTCGCGGTTATACCTGGCACCCTTGCACACATCGCACGGTATATGGACATCCGGCAAAAAGTTCATCTCAATAGTATTGATACCATCACCTTTACACGCTTCGCACCTGCCGCCCTTTACGTTAAAGCTGAATCTTCCCTGCGCATACCCACGAGTCTTTGCCTCATTAGTCAAAGCAAACAACGCCCTAATATGATCAAACACTCCGGTGTATGTTGCCGGGTTACTTCTAGGGGTACGACCAATAGGACTTTGATCTATGTCTATTACTTTATCTATAACTTTTTCAATGCCTAATATTTCTCTAACACCCTGTGGCTTTGGCGTATTTTTTCCTAATTTATGTTTTAAATATTTATGAAAAATATCAAATATCAAAGTAGATTTCCCCGAACCGCTAACCCCGGTAACTGATACCAATTTACCGAGCGGTATATCAACACTCAGGTTCTTAAGGTTATTTTTATTGGCTTTAACGATTTTTATAATCTTGCCATTGCCATCTCTACGTTCATCGGGTACTTTTATACACTTCTTACCAGATAGATACTGCCCGGTTAAGGAATTATCAAATTTTTCAATATCCTGAGGTGTGCCCTCAGCAATAATCTCACCACCATGAATGCCCGCCTTAGGACCAATATCAACAACCCAATCACCACGTCTAATTGTTTCTTCGTCATGTTCAACAACTATCAATGTATTACCAAGGTTTCTAAGTCTTACTAAGGTGTTAAGCAATTGCTCATTATTCACTTGGTGTAAACCTATACTAGGCTCATCCAATACATATAACACACCAGACAGTCCTGAACCGATTTGTGTAGCCAGACGTATCCTTTGAGCTTCCCCACCTGATAAAGTCCCGGCCGCACGCGATAATGATAAATAATTAAGCCCCACATCAACTAAGAACTTAAGTCTTTCTCTTATCTCGTGCAAAAGCTTATTAACAATGTTTAATTGGTAGTTAGTAAGCTTTAAAAACAGGTCAGACATAAACTCATGACAATCTTTAATAGACATATCACTTACATCAGCAATTGACTGACCTGATATTGTGATTGCCAGTGAAAAGTCCTTTAATCTTTTACCCTTACAATCAGGACAAGGCGTTTGAGTCATGTATTTCTCAACTTCCTGCCTCACCAAATCTGAAGAAGAGGTATCATAACGCTTCTTAAAGTAGGGGATAACACCTTCATACCTTGCATAATGAGATTTTCTTCCTCTTCTTTTAAAATCATCATATGTAAGCATAATCGGCTCTGTACTGCCGTATAGTATAATCTCAGAATGCGCAATAGATAAGTCTTCAAATGGTATGTCCATCCTAATGCCATAATGCTCGCACACAGAGTCAAGCAGGTCTACATAATACTTGTTACCTGTTTTAGCCCAAGGATAAATAGCCCCTTTTGCTAAAGACAAAGAAGGATCCGGTATAATCAAATCTGGGCTTATCTCAAAATGAGCACCTAAGCCGCCACATGTATCACATGCCCCATAAGGGCTATTAAAACTAAACATTCTAGGAGATAACTCATCAAAGCTTATTTGACATTTCTCACATGCCAGCTTTTCGGAGTATATCTTTTCTTCGCCGTCAATTATGTCTACAATAACCAAACCATTTGCTCTTTTTAGAGCTGTTTGAACGCTATCCGCAATTCTTGAGCGTGATGATGCCTTGACAGCGATTCTATCAACAACAACGTCTATATCGTGCTTTTTGGTTTTGGCCAGCTTTATTTCATCTTCATCCAGATTATAAATTTCATCGTCAACTCTAACTCGAATAAAGCCTTCCTGCTTAAGCTCACTAAACAGTGATGAGTACTCACCTTTCTTGCCTCTTACAACAGGCGAAATTATTTGTATCTTAGTTCTTTCTTCCAGTTCTAATATGCTATCCACGATTTGATCAATAGTCTGCGGTGATATTTCACTACCGCACTTGGGACAATGTGGTGTTCCTATTCTTGCATAGAGCAACCTTAAATGGTCATAAATCTCTGTAACCGTGCCAACGGTAGAGCGTGGGTTATTATTAGTTGACTTTTGGTCAATAGATATTGCTGGGCTAAGCCCTTCAATAGATTCAACATCTGGTTTATCCAGCTGCCCTAAAAATTGTCTTGCATAAGTGCTAAGACTTTCAACATATCTTCTTTGTCCTTCAGCAAAGATAGTATCAAAAGCCAGACTACTTTTACCTGAGCCACTAACACCTGTAAAAACAACCAACTGATTCTTAGGTATTGATAAATCAACATTTTTTAGGTTATGCTGATTTGCACCACGTACTATAATAGATTCGTTTCCAGTCCCAAAGTCCATAATTTGTTTCCATAATTTGATTATCATTAAAATTATTGCATATACTTATCTAATATTACAGTTAAGATTAAAAAATATTAATGATACGTTTGTATACTATTCGGTATACAGTTTATGAACTTTTTATTACAACAAACTGACAAAAAATAATCTTTTTTGTCAATTTTTCAAACTATTTTGTTTTTATATAATTGGGTGAAACAACAATAAGTAAACAAATCAGTTTCAAGATGGTATATAAGTAGCTAGGTAACACGTTTATAATAATTCTAAAAACTAAAATGTTTGAACTTATTAACTATACGGTTAGTTTGGGTAAACATGTCAGTAATTGTGTGTTGATTCTTTTCAATTAAATCTGGAACGTACTAAACAGGGGTTCTTTTATAGAACCTGTTTTTTTTGCTTATGAAAATTATTATAATTTTTCTTCTAACTCTTCTAAGCCACCTTCAGATTCAATAAAGCTTACAACTTTGTTGAACTCTTCATCATCTTCAATCGTTTCAAAATTGTAGGTACCATCTACTTTATTCAGCTTCATGATGATTACTTCTTCTTCGTCTTCGCTTTCTTCTTCCTCATCTAAATAGATAAGCAGACCATATTCTTGATCATCAATACTTACAATATCTATCATTTCAAAGTTATGAATTTCACCGTTTTCGTCTTGTGTTTTTATAATTTTAGGTTCATTAAATTCCATATCTTCTTTTTTTTCCATTTTTATCTCCTTTTATCTAAGTGTTGCTGCAAAATTATTGCAGCCGACTCCATATCTATTAAGCCTTTATTTTTTGAAGGTTTTTTATTCTGGGCAATTAAATACATTTCTGCTTGCTTACTTGTAAGTCTTTCATCTTCAAAAACTATTTCTATTTCAGTTTTTTCTTTCAATAAATTGGAAAACTGCTTCACATCTTCGACCTGTGAACCTAGTGTACCGTTCATGTTTTTGGGTAGACCGGCAATTATTTTATTTACGTTATATTGGCTGCATAAAGCTAATATCTTATCAATAGCTGCATCTTCTGGTTTGCGTAAAATTACTTCAACCGGCTTGGCAATGATAAACAGTATATCACTTACGGATACACCTATTCTTTTTGTACCTATATCTAGTCCTAAATATCTATTGCTGATCATCTTTAAATATTTTTCCAATTTTCTTTTAATATTTTTATTATATCTGTTAAATCCTTTTCGGCTATATTTTCTTTATTTGTATTTTGATTTTTATTATCTTTATTAAATATAGTTACCTTAACAGATTTAGGTTCGACAAGTTTTGTTTGGTGCTTTAATAGGGCTTGGTAAATTGTTCTTTTTAGGAAAGCTTTAAAAAATTCAAACTCATAAATCGGATTTTCATCTAAATATATTCCAATTGTTGCAGATATATTTCTGAAAACTTTTTCTTCTCTTAAGTCAAACAAGTACGCCACATTAATAAAACGTTTTGAATATAATTCATATATAAAAGAATTAAAGAAATTTTCTAATATTTCGGGTATTTGTTTTTCAAGCTTATCTAAGAAGTCTTGAGGTGCATTAATATATTTGTCTTTGTTCTCTTGCACATCTTTCAATATTTGGTTCATAGTTTCTGCCATAAAGCTGTTATCAGCATCTTCTAGAAACCAATTTTGAAAAATTTCATGATTAAACAAAACTAGTTCACGTTTTAAATGGGCTTTATCTGCCCATTGCTCAACATGTTTGTCTATTGCAATGTCCAAATCAGGAAAGTCACTAATTAAAGCTTTCCAGCAAGTATACTCATACGGAATGCCTAATCTGTTTTTTTTATTTACCAACTCAGACTCTTGAAGTCTTTTTTTACAATATTCAGGAGGAATTGTAACTCCTAAGTTGTTCTTATCAAATTTATCAATTATTGCGTAAAAATCTTTTTTTGTTATTCCATTAAAGCCAAAGCAGTCAACAATACCTTCTAAATCGTTGATGACAACTGAGAACATAGAAATATCGTTATTTTCTTTAATTCTGCTGATTATTAGGCCTTGGTTGCCCATACCATCTATACTGCTGGCGTAGCATTCAAAAATTTGTGATCTGTTGCATATTTCATCTTCTCTTGAAAAATTATCAGGGTGATCTTCTTTTACTCCAGATAATTTTAGCTTATTTAAGCTCTTTTGTGCTAACCTTATTAATGTTTGATCATTAGAAAAATCAATTATATCATTAAGTGGCTTTATTGCCATTGCTGATTTTGTCTCTCCTAAGTGTTCTACTATAGAGTGATTTATTTGCTCAGAGATGTTGTATTCTAACGCTGGAACTAATATGCTTGCCAAGCTATCGCCATAATAGTCTAATTTTAGAGATACTAGCAGATTTGCTTGATCATCATCTGGTAATGATAATAAAAAGTCGATAAAATCAATTTGTGCTTCGGGATTTAGTAAAGCTACATCTAAGAGTCGATTTGTTTCTTTTTCTATAATGGCTTTTGGATCTTCTAAATGCTCCAAATATGCTTCAGGGGGAGAATAATCACCCAAACTTTTTAATGTTATTGATATTATATCTTTTATTTCATCAGAATAATTAGGTGCTATTATCATTTGCCACAGTTGATCTTTTAATAATTCCAATTCACCCAATTCTATTAACAAATAGCTTATTAGTCTTGCCTTTTCATCCTTTACTCTAGGCAATTCTTTTACTAATAAATTAAGCACATCTTTTTTGTTTGAAATACTGGCTAACTGTTTTACATACTCTTGCAATTTGTCCTTAGGTATTTCTTCATAAGAGCTTATGCTTTGCAAAACTATTTGTACTTCTGAGCGTATTTGTAATTTTGTTAAATCTCTTTGCATAATAATCTACTGCTTTGAACCCTTCCAAAAAGCATCCAATATTTTTTTTACTTCATCAGCAGGCATTTTATCTTCTAAAACCAAATACTGAACGCAAATCATAACACATTCGGAACATATATTAACACCAGGTCCTTTTATCATTTTTAAAACCAAATAGTTTGGTCTACCACAAAAAGTACAATATGTTGCATTTTCTGCTGTATTATTGTTAGAAGCTTGTGTTTGCTTGTCTTTTTCCTTCTCTTTATCTTTATCCCTTGCTCCAGCTAGAGATACAACTTTATTTTCTTCGCTCATATTAATTTTCCTAAGCTTATTATATCTATTTATATTGTACCTTAATTCTTAAAAAATTACTCATTTGTTTATAAGATTAAATAAAAAAAATGATCATATAATTTATTAGTGTTGCCTTAATACGATTATTACTTTTTCAAGAATTTTTCTCATGCTTTCTTTAGTAGTTTTTTTTCTTTTTTGTTTTAATATAGCAAGTGCCTCAAGTTTTATATTGTTAAAAAAGCCTGATTGTGTTGCTCTTATCAATGGGTTTGGATCAATTTGAGCTTTATTAACAAGCTCTTCAAGTTTTTTTCTTGTGATAACTTTAAGAAAATCACTAGAAGCATCTTTTTGATTGTTGATCATTATTTACTGCCTTATGACTGGTATTTATTTAAAAAATTTATTATTTGTTTTAATACTTTAAATTTTATCGATATATAACATTAAGCATTTAAAACACACGATTATAAATTATTTAAAAAATAAATAAATGTCAAAACTCTTTTATATAGTTTTTTTTAAAATGTCAAAATCAGGTGTGGCTGACAAAGAATTCTCTAAATCGTCAAAATTCTTAAGCCCGGTCTGTGCCCCAAAGCTCTCAATAACAGAAGCTGAATTTATAGAAGCATATTTTAAAGCTTTATCAATAAACCAATCATATTTTTCCAATGTTGCAACAAATGTGCTTGCAAATGCATCTCCAGCTCCCAATGTGCTTAACACAGCTGATGGATAAGGCGGAGCATAGTATAATATATCGCCATCATATGCTTGCACACCATTTTTACCATCGGTAATTACAACAATTTTAGGACCAGCATCTTTTAATTTTTTTATTATGCCTGTTGCTCCAAATGACCATGGTTCGTGAGCTATTGCGTCCTGAGTACATGTATCAGTGCAAATACTACAACTTAACGGACATTTATCTGATGATTGATGGCAATATATCTTTTCATCTCTTACATCAAAGACTTTTTGCGGGCAATTTTCAATGCATACCTCGCAAGAATCACACTTGTCATAATCAATAATTGTTGCTTCCGGTTGTATACCTGTTATTTTTGACGCTTCTTCTTTATTCATTATCAAAACTTCTGCACTGCTTAGTACTTTTTTTAGGTCGTTAATACCCCGTTTGATCTGAGCTGTGCCTGGATTAAAAGCCATTTTAATATTATTTTGTCCTGCATAATAGGCAAGCTCATCTAATATTTCATTAGAGACACCACTTAATGATGCAATATATAACCATTTTGTATTTTTTATCTTTTCAATTTCTACTTCATCAGGTGTTATGTGACTATTTGCGCCTCTGTGTGTTAAAACAGTCCTCTCTCCCTCAAAACTAGTCAATATAACAGAAAAACCTGTTTTATATTTATTTGTTCTTAAAAGTAGTGATTTATCGATGTTTTTTTCGTCTAATCGGGCATTAATAGCTTTTGCGTTTAAATCATTACCTATTTTTACTAGAGTTGAGGTTTTAAATCCTAAATTTGCTAAATTCACTGCTGTATTAACCGCGCCTCCGCCAATATCATAGGCAAGCTTGTCTATTTCGATTTTTGCTCCGTAATCAAAGCAAATTAATTCTTGCTTTGAGAAAAAATCCCTTTCTGTCAGAATTTTGCCGTGGTCGCTTTCTATAAATATATCTTGTGTTGCTCCTCCGACTGTAACAAAATCAAACATAAAAATCTCCCTTAAATTTTATTTTTGTATATAATAGTTATAATTATACTGTTCATTGAAAATCTGAAAAGTACATTAGATCTATTACAAATTGAGTATATTATAAATTAAGAGACTTGGATACATTAAAATGTTTGAATTAATTGAAGAGCAAGTCGGGCATGAGTGGCAAGGTATAAAATATTATAATTCTTCTATCTTTAGTGAAACCTCATTAATACATGCATTTACTGCCAGAAAAGTTGATACGCAAGCAAAGCTTGGTTTTACACTTGGTGCAGGTGGCGATAATACTATAGAAGATATTGTTGCTGATAACAGAAAAAAAATTTGTAAAATACTAAACATAGAAAATAAACAAGTCGTTATTCCACAGCAAGAACACACGAACATTGTAAAAGTAATAAATAATTCAAGTCAGGAGCTTAAAAATACTGATGGGGTAATAACTGACAATCCTGACATTGTTCTAATGTTGCAGTTTGCTGATTGTACTCCTATTATTTTATATGAGCCAGATAAGAAGGTTGCTGGAGTAGTTCACGCCGGGTGGAAAGGTACTGCCGGCAGGATTGTTTGCAATGCTGTTAAGAAATTTGAAGAAAATTTTAATATTAAACCCGTAAACATTTTAGCCAGTATTGGTCCTGCTATTGGACAATGCTGCTATCCTGTTTCTAAAGATGTTTATTTAAAATTGAAAAATAGTGTTAATATTAGTTCTTGTCAGGCATTTAAAAATGCTCACAGTTATGATAAGATACATGTCGATTTGAAGAAGCTGAATAAACTTCAGTTACAGGAAGTTGGCGTTGAAAATATTGATATTTCAGATTTTTGCACGAGTTGTAACAACGATTTATTTTTTTCGTATCGTGCAGAAAATGGTAAAACCGGAAGACATAGCGCAATAGCTAGTATAGAGGAATAAAAATGATTGCAGAAGAAAAACTAAAAACCGAGACATTAGAAGAATTACTAGGAACTCTATATGAGTTTATGAAGGACAATGAAGAGGTTGCTGCTCAATTTGACAAAGATAATGCGGATCTTCCTCTAAGAAGTTTGTCACATCTTGATCTTGGTGTATTATTAGCAAATTACTTTTTAGAAAAAAAACTCAATGACGAAAGAAAAATATTTGATATTCTGAATGAGGAGAAGGGCCCGCTTATTGATGAGCAGGTAAAGCTGTTGCATTCAATGAAAGACTGTAAAGACTGTACTTATCAAGTAATTAAAATAACAAAGGATTATTTTGAACTATATAATTTAATAAACGAAAAATCTTATAAAGTTTATCCCATCACTAAAATGAGAAATTACAGATCAATAGCCAGGGGGCAATATTTAGGAGCAAAATTATTAAATTTCAATTACAATTATTATCTATATTCCTTATCAAAGTTAATTCCTTCAAATGATAAGAAGCAAGCTTTAAATGAGGTGATGACAACATTAATGGTCAATCCCGAGCTTATTTATCAAGATAATGAACAGAAATTGGAAGAAATTGAAGAATTGCTAAAAGACATGGGAGCTAAGTTTGGACAATTTTTCAATTCAGAGGAAGTAATTACTACCTCTCAAAAAATTGATGAGCTTTTGAATTTGTTTAATGAATTTATTGAGTCAGGTGAAAAATCTGATATAAGTGAATATTTAACAGAGTTAGAAGAGCATAAATATTTCCATATAAAAGATGATACTGCCGGTAGTGATATATCCAGTATTGTTGGAAAAAAATTCGCTGATAATGAACAAACTTATGATATTGGTGTTTTGTACGATATAGAATACGGTTTGACAGTGCTTCCTTTTTACGCCACATTTAAAAAAATATTTGAAGCAGAAGATTATAAATCAATAGATGGCTATAAAAACTGCGTAAAAAATTATATATCCAGTGATAAAATACCACCAGGACCAGTACTGAAAGTTTATAATAGCAATCCGGAAATATTTACTGAAATTGTCAATGAAGTAATGAAAAACACAGAAGAACAATCAATAGAGGAAATGCTTAAGAGTTATAAAAAAAAGTTTTATGACTCAAAATTATTTTCCTCAACTACTGTATTATATGCATCAAAAACCTTTAACGAACTAATGGAATTACCGCCAACAAAAGAAATAGACAAATCAGTAGGAAGAAATGAGCCATGTCCTTGTGGAAGTGGGAAAAAATATAAAAAATGTTGTTTAATGAGTTAAGATATTGCTATAGTGTTGTTGGTTAAGACTTTATCTGGATCAACAACACTATAGTTTATAGCATTAAAAAAAAATATATTTGAATTTTTTTCAAATTTTTAATATTTTATTTTGGAAGGCAAGAAGATATGGAGATTATATATTATGATGGAGTTTATGAGAACTAATAAAAAAATAATTATTACGATTATTACAATTACTTTTATTTTATTTATGATAATGCCAATAATTCCTTTATTTTTCTAGAAATTTAATTTAATTAGATTAAATTAACCGATTTTAGTAGGTTTCGGGTGAGGTATATAACCTAAATGAACAGTTTAAATTTTGTTAAAAAGCTTTTAGCATTTGTACTTTTATTTTCTTTTATATTTGCTGGCTGTTTCTCTACAACAATAGCAGAAACACCAAAAGAAAAAGCTATTCGAGAAGCAAAATTAAAAGAGATTGAACGAAAAGAAAATATTCAAGTTAAAAAGCTTCAAAATCATCAACAAAAGTTAGAAAAAACACAAACTGTTATAAATACACGTAAAAAAGAATTAAAAAAATCGAAAAAAAAATTAAATAAATTAAATTATAAATTAAAAGATGTTTCTTATGAGCATGCAAATTTAAGTAATAAATTAAAAAAACGCATTAGAAACATTTATAAAGGTGAAAGAATTACACTCTTAAGTTTATTGCTGGAAGCAAAAGATGTAAATGCTTTTTTAGATAGTATTTATTATCAACAAAAACAAGCAAATGATGATGCTAAGTTAATAGATGAACTAAAAGAAAAATCACAGAAACTAAAAAACTTAAAATCAAGTGTATCAAAAGAACATAGCTACATTAATTACAATTTAAGAAGAATAAAAAGAGAGAAAAAAAAGCTAATAAATACCATTTACATTACAGAGCAAATGATAGAACGACTTAGAACTGATAAAGAAACCTATATGGCGGCACAAAATGAGCTTGCACGCCAATCAGATGCGCTTAGTGGTAGTATACGTAGACAACAGTCTAACAAAAAAGGTATTAGTTTATCATCAAAATTTATGAGGCCAGTATCGGGTAGAATTTCATCATATTACGGGAAAAGAAGACATCCAATTTTTAGAACACAAAGTTTCCATTCTGGAATAGATATTGCAGGTCGTAATTGGGCACCAATAAAAGCATCTAATTCGGGTAAGGTAATGTATTCAGGTTGGTATGGCGGATATGGAAAAGTTGTTATCATAGAACACGGTAAGTATAAACTAAGGCACGCTAGCAAAAACACATCTACTTTATATGCACATCTTGCTAAAACAGTTGTTAAAGTAGGTCAAGTTGTTAAAAAAGGTGACATAGTCGGATATGAGGGCTCTACAGGATATAGTACAGGACCACATTTACATTTTGAAGTAAGAATTGATGGGAAAACTACTAATCCTGTGTTGTATATAAAATAAACTTTTTAAAAATAGAGAAAATATCTAAGACTGCCAATTACAGGCAGTCTTTTTTATGGAGAAGACCAGTACGTTTACAAAAGTTCATAAATATCTTTGATATAGTAAATTTTTAATATTTATTTGTTTTTATAAAAACAGGGAAATAAATAAAATAGGAACATAAAAAGGGAATGAAATAAAACATGTCCTTGTAGGGAAAATGGGAAACTAAAAGACAATTATAAAAATTAAATAACACTCAATAAAATATATCATTGATTCTGTAATTATCTATAATGTAAAAATTGCAAGTTGTGCAGATGACAAAAGTCTACTTGCGAGCTAGGGGAAATACAGAGGAGGAAGAAAGTATGTATCCTGGAATTCATAGTGATTACGGTCCGGCACGAATGGCATCTATATATGGAGCTGTAAGTGATACACAAGTGATCGAATCAGAATTTAATAATATTTTATTTAACGGTAAGAGGCCATTAGGTCCAGCTAATGCAGGAATAGGCGTTGGACATCCTTGTAATGGTTATGGTGTAAACCTTATGCTTAAAAATCCAGCACATCGAGCACAAATTGATATCTTAGCTACAAATTTGCGCTCAACTATGGGACTAAAAGGCTTTTTTAATAAAGGACAAGCAAAAGTTATCCTGAGAAACTTAGCAGCAACAAACCCAATGAAGCTGGCTGCCGTTGAAATCGCTTATGCTCAAAAATATGGTGATGGTGACTTAACTAAATTAAGAAGAGATTTAAGAAGAAACTTTGACAGGTTAAACTTCTTTAGAATCGGTGGTCCACCAGAGGAAATAAAATTGTTAAATCAAGCCGCAAAGGTAAGTTTACCTAATGCATCTGCTGCATTACACTATGCCTTAAAGTTCGGTCGATCTGACAGGGCAACAGTTGATGAAGTACTTTTAAGAAATCCAAGCAATCATTTTGTGGCAGCTGTAACTAAAGATTATGAAAGAAGGTATGGAACAAGGCTTATGAGTAAAGTTAAAAGAACCTATCCAGCAATTTTAGACTCTGGAAATACTCAAAATAATTATATTGGAAGGTTAAACGGTGCAATGGCCACAGCCTATAATCCTTATCCTTTGGCCTTCTAACTTGTTAATAAGGATATGATAAAAAATTCTTTCAAGTATTATATTAAAGAATTTTTATTAAATCCATAAAATATAAAGATATTTACAGAATTCTATAACTCCTCATTAACCCAAAATCCTCACACCGGTAAAATTACCGGTTTTATTTTTTGTGATATTTCTAATCTTTATTTGGTTTTAACAGAAGATTTTTTGTATTAAAAAATTCTTATAAATTGAACTTTTTACTTGATATATATCTGTATTTTGAGTATTATTTAATATATCTGATAAAATAAAATTTGGTTAATATATTATATAGAGGTATTTAAAATGGCTAAAAATTGCGAAGTATGTGGAAAAACTAAACTAAAAGCTAATAAAATATGCTTTTCGCACAAAGCACATACATATAGACAAAAACCTAATTTGCAAAAAATTAAGGTTAATGTTAATGGAGTAGCAAAAAGAATGAATGTTTGCACATCTTGTATTAAAGCTAACAAGATTGTAAAAGCAAGCTAGCAAATAAATAATAAAAAAAACAAATAATAACTGCCTTGTATTATAGGCAGTTTTATTTATAAATTTTTATTATTTTTGCCCTAATGAGATGTTAGGGCTTAATATAGTAAGTTAAAAATTATACCGATAGTTACTGCAACGGTAAATATACTTAATATTATTGTGAATGCCAGCTTTTTTTCAAAAATTGTGTTTAATAACACCAATTCTGGTACACTTAGACCAGCGCCACCAACTAGTAAAGCAATTATAGTTCCCATTCCCAGTCCTTTTTCAAATAAAACCAAACCAATTGGTATCATAGTTTCTGTTCTTATATACATTGGAATACCTAATATTGCAGCTAATGGGACTGAAATAAATTCATTGTATCCGGCTGATAACATCATTACATAAGCGTTAGGAACTAAAGTTTTAATTATTGAGCCTACTGTTGCAACAATAATCAAAAAAGGAAATATTTTCTTAAACAAATCCTTGGAGTTTGCAATTGCCGCCTTTGTTGGAGAAAGTGATTTATTGGTATGGTCTCCACATCCGCAACCACTGCAACAGGTTTTAGGACTCGCTATTGGTTTTATATATTTCTTGAATCCCATTTTTTCTAGTATAATTCCTGCAATAACGGAAAATCCGAATATTATCGATACATAGATAATCGTTGCTTTGGGACCAAAAAATGTGATAAAGAGTATTATTACAGCTGGATTTAAAAGAGGTGATGCGAATAAAAAAGACATTGCTCCACCAAACGGCGCATTAGATTGAAACAAGCCAATTAGCAAAGGAATTGTAGAACACGTGCAAAAAGGTGTGAGTAAGCCAATTGTAGCTCCTATAATAGAATTTGTTATACTGCTTCCCCTACTTAATATTTGTTTTAAACGATCATTAGAAAATTTACTCTGCAAAAAGCCGACAATGAAGCTTATAACAAGAAATAATGCAGCTAATTCGCCAAACAAGATAATAAACTCTTTTAATACTTCAACGAGCATATTCTTAAACTCCTAACCAAATAAAATTGGAATTTATCCTTAAAACAAAAAAAACAACTCACCTACTAACTCTACTATACAGATGAGTGGTTTTTTATTCAATAGATTTTTTTTTATTTTAACAATTATTTCATTTTTTTGCTTTGGTAATATTCTTATCTTTTTGCTCTAACAACAAAACCAGAGCTCTTTCACTTATATTTATCATTACACTTACACCAGAATTCAAGACTACAGTCTTACCTTTGCCGAATACTGTACCTGCATAGCCCATTGCAGTTGAGTTATAAGCTCTATTTAAGCAACTTTGATAACGTGTTTGGCCCTGACTTGGATACATTGCGCCTGATACTCCCCCAGCTGTGACTGAGGCAGCAGAACCTAATAAATAAATAACTCCTGTGCCTAGTTCAGTAAATGCACCAAGGGGTATTGTTGTTGCATAACCTGCAGCCATGATTGGGGCTTTTTCCCATATTTTTTTCTTGGTACTTTTTATATTAGGATTTCTAAAGGATACTAACCATCCATTTTTATCAATATCTAGGGCTTTGCCATTTTTTAGCTTTATTGATGTTATATTTATATCAATTTTTGCGTGATTACTTAATCTTCCTCTTTTTTTAACCTTATGGATATTGCCATTTAAATAGGAACCAGAGGGCAATATAACTTTTTCCTTGAGAAGCACGTCTTCTAACGTAATAAAACTAAATTTATCTCCTGCTTTAGCGGATGTGCTGTTAAGATCATTTTGTGTATAGGCTAATACCTTTAATTGCTCTGCACTTATTTTTTTTCTAAATGGCCATATAGCAGAGGCACTTAAAGTAAAATAGCTAAATATAATACAAATAGCCAGTAGGCAACCTAGTATTCTTCTCATGTCCTCACCTTATCAATTTTTCCTAAACTAAAAAATTAACCTATTATATAACTAACAGGTTAACATCTTTATTTATATTAAAGCAATTAATCGGTAGTTTTATTTGAATAATTTAACCTCGTGTTCTTGGTCTAGAGTTAAAATCCGGTAATTTTTCTGTGACTATATCAAGCTGCATTCTTCTGCCATTTCTGTTAATTTCAAATTTAATTTTTTTGCCAATAGCATGTTTTCGTACAGCAATCTGTACATCTTTACCATCATCAATTTTCTTGCCGTTTATTTTTGTAATTATATCTTTCCTTCTTAAACCAGCTTTACTGCCCGGACTACCCGGCCAAACTCTTTCAACTCTAACAGCTGTACCATTTTCAAAACGTATTTCTCGCATTTCTATACCGATCCACGGGCGTGCTACTTTACCATTCTTAATTATTTGTGTAAAAATATTTTTAGCTGTATTTATTGGAATTGCAAACCCAATATTCTGCGCATCTGCTCTAATTGCAGTATTTATACCTATTACTTCACCTTTTAAATTAATCAATGGTCCACCTGAGTTCCCCGGGTTGATTGCTGCATCAGTTTGTATAAAATCAACGCTAGTTTGTAGATCTCTAACTCTTCTGTTTTTTGCACTAATTATACCTTGCGTAACAGTTTGTTCAAACCCAAGTGGACTGCCAACGGCTATTACCCATTCGCCAATTCTTAATGTTGATGAATCACCAATATTTGCAACAGGTAAATCATGGGTTTCTTCCTCAATTTTTAAGACTGCAAGGTCTGTCATTTCATCAATACCAATTACTTTGGCTTTGTAAGTTTTATTATTATATAAATTGATTTCGATATCGCTAGATTTTTTTACAACATGCCCGTTTGTTAAAATATAACCGTCTTTGCTTATTATAAATCCTGAGCCGCCGCCTATTTTAATTTTATGCTTAGGTCGAGTTTTGTAATGAGAAAATCCAAAGAAATCAAACACACTTATCCTAGGAGACACATAGCCTTTTAGCTTTATATTTACAACCCAAGGCATGCTCCGCTCTGCAACATCTGCAATTATATTTGTATTAATAGGTGTTGATAAAACTTTTAATTTAGGTTGCTCAACCACAATACTTTCTTTAATTGTCGTATTTTGGGCTAGATTTACACCTATCAAAAAACATGCCAATGAGCTTAAAAATATGGAAATGCAAATAGCTAAAATTATCGGTAAATTTTTATTATCCATAATATTCTTTCCATCCCAACTTGTTTATCTTGTTTTAATATGTACTCATTAATATTAACTATTTAATTGGTCTAATACAAGTATATTATATATTACTCGTTAAAACTAATTAATCAATTGGTTGATCAAAACAACTATTTTAGCTCAAAAATATGCTGCCCTGATTGTTAAAGTTCAAGGCAACATATTTATTGTTTTATACCACTCACAAAAAGTAATTTAAAAATTAACTTAAAAAATAATAATTTAAGATTATTCAAATAAACTTTGAATTGTTTTTTTAGAATCTAAATACCTTGGGCGCCTGGAAAAACTGACTTAACTTTAGCCCATAGGTCACTGCCCCATTTGCTCATTAATTCTCCAGCTTCACCAAATTTACCACCGGTTTTCCACAAAGCTGCTCCTATAGTACCAGCAGCTGCTAGACCTGCACCTATAGAAACAACTGCTAAAAATTTCCCAAAGAAACCACCTTTCTTTTTAGGTGTTTCTGTGTTTGAAGTCTCTACAGTATCGGTACTTGGTTGTGATAAAGCGCCACCTGTTTTAAAAGCTTGATCTTGCGCAATAAATTTTAAAAATTCATCGTTATTATTTTGTACTTGTCCAGCCATTCCCTGAAATTTAACAGTCGTATTTTGTACGCTTCCAACATTCATAATAAATACTCCTTTGGTGATATAAAATTATCTTCATTTGCTTAAAAACATATGAAGAATGAAATTTGTTATTTCATTTATAGAAATATTAAGAAATATTTACAAATTTGATTATAATTTTAACTGGGGTGTTAATACTTTGACCAAAAAGCTTTTTCTATGCCACTCGCAAATACCATGTTTACGTATTGCGTCAAGATGAGCCTTGGTTCCATAGCCTTTATTTTTTTGCCATTCATACTGCGGAAATTCTTCTGAAAGTTTTATCATCAGTTCATCCCTATGTACCTTAGCAAGTATGCTTGCTGCTGCAATCGATGCAGAAAGTGAATCACCTTTTATAACAGTTTTTTGGTTATATTTTAATTTAGGGATAGTAATCTTGCCATCAACAAGAAATAATAATTTATTTTCTTGAATATTATCGTTTAATTGGCTAATAACTTCTAGACCAGCTTTTTTCATTGCACGCAGAGAAGCTTGTAAAATATTATATTTTTCGATTTCCTTTATACTGCACTTTTTAATGCTATAAACTGCATTACTCTTTAATTCATCAGAAATTTTTTTTCTTAAAGCTGGATTTGATGAGAATTTTTTAGAATCATCCAAGTACTTTAAAAACTCAGCTCCATCCTTATTATCAAAATCCAAATAAACTGCCGCGACCATAACTGGACCAGCAACAGGACCTCTTCCAGCCTCATCTAAACCGATTATCAAAGAATCTTCTGATATATTTTTATCAAACTCAAATAATTCACTAATCTTGGATTTGCGCAACACTTTCAAGCGTAATTTTTCCTATTCTTCCAGTTCTAAAATCTGATAATATAACTGCAGCAGATCTTTCAGTATCAGGTTCACCGCCCGGTTTAAGCCATTTTCTTGATAATGCTATATCTTCTAATCCTGGCAATTCAACCACCTCATCCAATTTATAGTGCTGCTTTAAGTAATTAGGATATTTTTCATACAATAATCCAACCAATACCTTAGAAATTTCAACCTGGTCATAAGCGTTTTCACTAATAGAATTTACCATAGCTAGTTTCTCTGCACGACTTTGATCTTCTAATCTCATTGGAATAATACCTGGTGTATCAAGCAATTCTAATTTAGGATTTACCCTAACCCATTGAGCAGTTCGAGTAACTCCAGCTTTTGGACCAACTTTAGCTTTTCCTTTGCGTATCAATTTATTTATAATACTTGATTTACCAACATTTGGCATCCCAACAACCATAGCTCTTATTGCACGAGACCTCATTCCTTTTGCAACTAAACTGTCTATTTTAGGCTTTCCCAGTTGAACAGCCTCTTTTATTAATACTGACAAATCCTTTGATGAACTTGCTGAAGTAGCAATTGATGGTATACCAATAGTTTCTTTTATATAACTCATCCACTGTGGCGTTAAAGCTGGGTCAGCTATATCAGCCTTATTTAAAACAAGCAACCTTGGCTTTTGATTAGTTATTTTGTCTGGATTGTCATATCTGCTGCTAATAGGTATTCTTGCATCTATAATTTCCAAAATAACATCTACAAGGTTGCTTTGTTCTCTAAGTTTTTTTTCAGCCTTTGCTATATGTCCTGGATACCAGTGAATATTGACCATTATTTTATTTTCTTGTTTTTTCTTTAAGTCTTGTTGCCTTACCAGAACGCTCACGTAAATAGTAAAGTTTAGATCTTCTTACTTGTCCTCTTCTGAGCACTGTAATTTTTTCAATTCTTGGAGAATGAATAGGGAATACTCTTTCTACCCCAATACCTTGAAAAATTCTTCTTACAGTAATTGTTTTATTAATCCCTGAACCGCGTTTTTTTATAACAACACCTTCAAAACCCTGAGTTCTTTCTTTGTTCCCTTCTTTAATACGCACAAAAACCTTTACTGTACAACCAGGCTGCACATCTGGTAAATCATTTTTTAGAAATTCTGTTTCTACTTTTTTTACTAATGGTTTCATTGCTTTTCCCTTTTATGTATTATTTCAACGAATTATAGCCTTTACTATTTCACCTGAAGTTAATCAAGTACTTTCAATCATAGTCAAAACAAATTTTTTATTCAAGAGCTAATTTTTGTGCAGTTTCATTCTAAATTACTCTTTATATGACCTTGTATTACTACATTTTAAAAAGCATGAAGTGTCTTCTTTGTTTTGGCTATTTTATTCACCAGATAATAGACCTGCCCAAGACTTAAATTTTCATCACTTGGAGAGATGTTTTTATGAGTAATCGGCTTTAAGCCAAGTTCATCCAGCTCTTCTACTGTTTTATTCAATAATAAAGTATTCATCCATACAGAACCGGATAGTATAACTTGTCTAATATCAGTTTTTTGGCTAATCTCAAAACAAGTATTTGCAATCATCAGAGCTAGTGTATTATGAAATTTAGCAGTTGTGATAGAAATATTTTCATTTTCTACAGCATCATTAGCCAAAGCTCTAATTAATTCATTAATATCTTTTATTTTATAATCTGATAATGCAAATATATCAGCACAATTAGGATCACTAATTGATTCTAGATACTGTGCTGAGTATTCATCATGATATGAATACTTTAAAACACCTAAAATAGCAGCAACGGCATCAAATAATTTGCCGGCAGAGGAGGTAAGAGGAGAGCTAACACCTCTATTTATTAAATTATAAAGCATTTTCTCTTCTTCTTCTGATATTTCCAAATTTTTATAAATCTGATGATCAGTTGAAATTCCTGCTCTTTGCAGTAAACTGTAACCTAATCTGTATATTTGATTTTCTTTGCCCAGCATACCAATCATTTTAAAAACAGGAATATGCGTAAATCTTTCAAAATTGAATTCCTTAGATATTAGAAATTCACCACCCCAAATAGTTTGGTCATTGCCAAATCCAGAACCATCAAATATTGCACCTATTACAGGTGTTTCAATAGGCATATCATTATCTAGCATACAACTTAATAAATGTGCATAGTGATGCTGTATTTGATAATAAGGAATTTTTAATTCTCTTGCATATCTAGTGGAGAGATAATCAGGATTTAAGTCACAAACAGCATATTCTGGCTTATATCCTAATAATGAACAAAATGATTTTGTATCTTGTTGGTATGACTGATACATAAATGATGAATCATACACTCCAGAATACGGACTGACCATAAGCTTACCATCAGGAGTAGAAACAGTGACAGTCGAATTATGCAACGCTCCACATGCTATAACTACCGGAGTATAGGGTAAACTTGTAGGTAACTTAAATTCTTTTGGAGCATAACCTCTGGCGATTCGTAAAAACTGGTTGTTATCCATATTAGTTTTTAGCACACTATCGTCAGATGCGTTATGTATATTCATATCATGCAAAAGCATACCATCAACCTGCGAACCAAAAATATCTTTTGCGTTTTGGTTGTTTACTTCAATAGCAGTACCTCTTTTATTTGCACTGCTCATAACAAGCAAGTTTGATTTTATTTTATCGAATAATATAACTTGTATACCGTTATATGGTAACATTACACCTATTTTATCAAGTCCTGATGTTATTACAGTAGGTATTTTGCTATCTTTTTTGAGTTTTAAAATAACTACCGGGCGCTGCTGAGAGAGTAATAGTTCTTTTTCTTTATCAGTTATGTATGCAAATTTTTCAATAGTTTGCAAATCTTTTGCCATTACATAAAGAGGCTTATCAATTCTTGATTTTATCTCTCGAATTTTTTCAATACTTTTTTTGGAATACGCATCACTGCACAAATAGAAACAATTTGTACTTTTAAATAATAAAACTCCATGGTTCTTTAGTGTTTTGCATGCGGCTTCATAAACTTTCGGCTGGTCCTTGATAACTGTTTTATCATTTTCGTACCATAATTTAGGACCGCAGTCTTTACAATTACTTAAGCTTACTTCTAATGAGCCTTTTTCAATTGCATTCTTACAATTATTACAGAGATCAAAAGCTGCCAAAGATGAATTTTCTTTTGTAAATGGTAATGTTTTTAAAATGCTATAAAATGGCCCACAATTATTGCAAAAAATAAACGGATATTCGTAATTTGTAAATTTTGTATTTTTAATTTTATCCTGGCAGTTATTACATATACCTTTATCAATGGGCACCTTTATAGATTGTTTGTATATTTTTTTCTGTTCATTCATATCATAAAAATTATCACTGTTTATAACAGGAACATCTTCAAAATTCATTTCTTTGATTTCTGGCATTTCATGTGGCTTGTCATATATATTAGACATAAATTCGATTACAGAGTTGTTATCACCTTCTACCTCTATACATGTTACACTTTTGTCTGTTTTTACCCACCCGCTAAGTTTTAAATCACTAGCTAACTTGAGCACATATGTTTTAAATATGTCTGTACTAACCACGCCTTTTAACTTAATATTTTTCCTAACTCTCATTTTATTCTCTCTATATTATTTTCAATCCTCATTGCAAATTATTTGTTTCAATTAAATTTTATTTGTACAAAATGTCTAAAATTTGATAAAATCTAATTGTTGTTTTTTCTTTGATTAAACTTTTAATTTTATTTTTAAATTTACATATCAAATATAGCATAATAATCTCTTTAAACTATGCATTTTTAGCCATTTCGTTACAAAATTTAGAATAAATTTTAAATAAAATAATTTTTTTTATTAGTCATCAATATCGGGATTATCTTCTTTTGTAACATCAAAAAGTCGTGGTGAAGTAAATCGAGTTACATTATATGAGTCTATTATCTCTGGATAAGGCGACTGATCATTATATAATTTATACAAATTGATTTTAGATTTTTTCTTCGGATACAATTTCTCTGTTATATTATCATTCACAAATTTACTTACGATTGGCGATAATAATACTGATCCCACAAGAAAAGAACTTGTTTCATAAATGAATCCCAATGGTCCACTTGGAAACCTTTGAAGATTTCCAAGTAAGCGATTTCCTAGATTTTTTGTAATTAACCCACATAGTAAAATATTTAAATCTTTTACAAAAGTACGAGCTTTACTCCTATTTGACTTTTTGGTGTTTGTATGTGCGAGCATGGAGACTCCAGCCAAAATAGGAAAAGTACTGCTTGCAATCGCCTGAAATCGATTTAAATTTGCAAATAGTATAGCCATAGAAGCAGTAAATAAATTATTTGCGATAAATGTATCTTTTCTGTGGGCACTTTCTATTTCATTAGATTTATGAAACAATGAATATGCAGCCATTGTTGGTATCAATATGTAAGGATCCAGAAGAATCTGTCCTTTAAAGGCAACATTGTACTTTTTAGCCTTGTTATATTGATTCTGATTTATATTATATGATTTGCTATTTATCATTTTATTATTATATATCATAAATTTTCTTTGTTTTTCACATATAACCAATTAGATAAATCTACTGAAAATAATTAATTGTTTTTTTTTATAAAAAAATAAACAATTATTAACAAACTCATAATTTTTTATTTTAATTTTGCAATGTTTTTTTATATAATAGTTTTCAGAAATTAAAAAACACAATTCTCATCGTAGTCAATCATACACAATTTAGATAGAATATGTTTAATATATTTTTAACAAATACCGCAAACAAAGGTCAAAAGAAACTAGATAAACCTTTACGTTTAAAGCTTAAGGACTCTTTACTGCAAATTGCTGAAGACCCCGAAAATAATGGTGAAAAATTAACTACTCCATTAACAGATGTATATTCGCATCATTTAAAATACAAAGGCAAAGAGTTTCGAATTGCATATACAATAAACTTTGATAACTCTTCTGTAACAATTCATTTAATTGCAGCACATGAAAACTTTTATCGAAAGCTTAAAGGCAAATTAGGCAGATAAACTTAAAATTTACATAATTTAAAAAAAAAGCAATTTATTGCCGCAATTTTACTTTATTAAATATATAATAATATATTCATTATAATTTTTAATACCAGTGATTACTTAATTTAAAGATGTACAACAGAATACTACTATAAACTCAAAAATACCTTTCAGAGTATAGTTAATTATATTTAACAGAGTTAAAAAATCTGAAAAGTATATGTTTTAACTATTAAGCCAGAATAAAATATGTGATTAATGTTTACTAATCATGAATTACTTAGACTTTTGATATATAAGCTTAGAGATTTACAATTTAGAACGCTTTAGTATTTGATTTGAATTGGTCTTAAATCATTTTAGTAATACTTTAAGAAATACCTAAAACTGATCATGAAATTTTCTACCAGATAAATTAAATGTTACGAGCTAAGAATATGAGGAGCTATAGTATGAATTGGTTCAGTCCGAACGATGTTCAGAATAGACTTAGGCAGCTTGGAATAGCCTCTTCTGGTTGCAATAAAACTGACTTGAATTCTATAAAAGAGGCAGAAAATAATATTTTTAATAAAGAAACTTATGCAACTAAACGCGAAGCACTTTTTAAAGAGCGACTTGAAAATGAATTTATCTTTAAATTTGACTCTCCACATGCAAATAGTAACCTAGCAGATTCAATGGGGGAAGAATTCAATAGTCAAATGAACTTAGATACGATCGAAAATCTGCCTGTCCCCACGTTCTTAAAAGAAATTTTGTCAACGAACCATAAAAATGTTGGTTTAAATAGAAAACAACTTGATTTTCTATCTTAAAGCTACAGTTAAGCTGACTACGTCATTTTAGATATGTTTTATTAGGAGTTATTATACAAGTTTTATTTTACTTTAAAAGCAGCTACTGAATTTTGTAAAGTTAATGCAATTTGCGTTAAAGTTTGTGTGCTAGCAAATATTTCTTGCAGGTTTGCAGTCTGCTCTTCGGTTACACTAGACATCTCTTCCGTATTTGCCGCTGAATCTTCAACTTTGTCAGAAATTGATTCCATAACAGTTACTACATCAGTGTAATTCTTTGCTAAACCATTTATCTCTGCAGCAATATCAGTAACATGCCGACCTGCTTTTTGTGTCGAATTCAAAATTTCGCTTAACGCATGTCCAGCCTCTTCTACAATGTGTACACCCTCATCAATCTCTTCTACACCTTCATTCATAGATGCAACAGCTTCACTTATTTTCGTTTGAATCTCATTTATTACATCATTAATTTCATCTGTAGCATTTGCAGACTGTGCAGCTAACTTTTTAACTTCTTGCGCAACTATTGCAAATCCTGCACCTTGCTCTCCAGCTCTTGCTGATTCAATTGATGCATTTAATGCTAACATATTAGTCTGACTAGCTATACTTTTTATTAATTCGACTATTTCACCAATTCCTGCACTTAATTTACTCAACTCATTCATAACACCAGAAATTTGTTGTGACTTTATCTTTATTTGGGATATTTTATCAATAGCATTATCTACTTGTTTATTACCATCACAAGCTATGCTTTCAGTGTTTTGAGATATCTTCACAGTATTATCTGCATTTTCAGAAATAGAATGAATAATTTGATTTATTGTATTGATATTTTCAAGGGTTTCCTTTATCTGAAAAGATTGATCACTAGCGCAAATTGAAATTTGAGTTATACCATTTATCAATTGCTCTGATCCAGCAGATGTTTGTTCAGTAGCTTCGTTAATTAAAAGTGAATTACTTGTTAAATGATCAGCTTCTGTATTAACTTTAATGATAAGTTTTTTGAGAGAATTAACCATCTCAAAAAAAATCAAATTTAATTGGTCAAATTCGTCTTTGACTGTTATTATCTTATTTTCTATCATTAAATTTCCGCTTGAAATTTGTTGAATATTATTTGTTAGGTTTTTAATACCTTTATTGATTGTTTTTAGAACGTTAAAACCAGTTAATAAAGATACTATTATACCTAAAATTGTTAAATACACAGCTGAATCAATAGTGCTTTTCTTTGAAATATTTAATATTTTTTTATTATAGCTAATATTTTCTTCTAATTTTTTAATATGCTGGTTTATTAAAGAGTTATAAGACTCCTGTGCTAATACAATCTTGCTTATGTAATTACTTGCCCTCTGTTGATTATCAATACTTATACTATCGTATATTTCCTCAAGATTCTCAGAAAATAACTCTTCAAATCCACTAAATGCTTTTAATTCCGTTTTAGAAAATAAATGTTTTAGCAGTATTTCCTCATTCGGATTTATTTTTTTTATGGATTCGTATGCAATTAATGATGAATTATTAATCATATTATAAGTTTGAGCTATTTTTTTATCGTAACTTGCTCTTTTTGCATTCAAAGCTTTTGCTTTTTTTAAATACTTTTCATTTTGCTCAAGTGCTCTATTTATTTTATTCATGTTAACAACAGTGGTCACACTCATTATAGGTATAAAAACAGTAACAAATAACAAGCCTGTAGAAATTTTTGTTTTGATTGTTGAATTTAAAAAAATATTTAAATTTTTCATAAATCCCCTTTAATTCGTATGTATTTATTTGTCAAATATAAATTTAGCATCTTTTTTTAGTTAAGTAAATACAGGCTATAGTAGATTTTTAATAGAAAAATGTAAATTTTTGAGCAATTTAATAATAAAGGAGCTTTCCAGAATCTGGAAAGCTCCTCGGTTGTTTTGTTTTATTCGAAATTGAGGCTAATCTATTACCCCCTTTTTATAGTTAATTTCTTTTCCTTTTGTGTCAAACAATGTTGCCCACACATTATGAGATGCCTGGTGATCATTTAAACTATAACCTAATGTATTGTTAAATCCAGGATCATAGCCGCTCAATGATTCAGCAGATTTTACAAATGATTCTCTTGTCAAGCTACCAGTTGTTCTATTAGCTACTTCCGCAAATAATTTAGCAACTATATAACCTTCTAATGAGACAAAATTAGGTTCAAAACCAGGTGAATATTTAGCTAAATTTCTTTTATACTCTTTTATTAAAGGTAAGTCTTGATCATAATGAGGCACAACTTGAGTCACTACAACTTTTTTTGTAAAACTTGGCCCTTTTTCAGCTAATGATTTACCAAGGGCTTTTGAACCTACGAAAGAAACATTTAAAAACAGAGCATCTAAACCTTGCTCTTTAGCTTTTATAATGAATTTACTACAAGGTGTATATGTGCCAACTAGTATTATTGCTTTTGGTCTTTTTGCACTAGACATAATAGTATTTAGGGCAGTATCAATATCTGCAGTGTTTCTTTTGTATCTACCAACAGTCATATTAGAAAGAGTAATATCATGTTCACTCAATACTTGTAACGCACCTTTCAATCCTGCAAGACCAAAAGCATCATCTTGGATAAAGAACCCTATTTCATACGGTTTAATACCATTTTCAAGAATAATCTTAATCATTCTTTGTACCTCTTCAGCATAACTAGCTCTATAGTTAAATATCCATTTATCAGGAGGTGATTTTCTTAGAATTCCTGCTCCTGTAAATGGTCCAAAAAACGGTATTTTATACTTATTACAGATTTTAATAGAAGGCTTTGCTGTTGGTGTCCCAACATTGCCAATTACGGCAAACACGTTATCTTGATTAACGAATTTCATCATATTTGGAGCAGTCCTAGATGGTTCATATCCATCATCTTTTAGAAGCAAACTTAACTTTTTACCCTTTACTCCACCATTATCATTAACATACTTTAAATAAGCACTGACTCCAGCATGCATATTATTTCCGAGGAAATTTGATGCACCAGTCATTGCCGTAGACATACCCAGTTTTAATTCGCCATCTGATGCTTTTGCACTATTTTGATGTGCAGTAAAAAACACAAACATAAAACATAAACATAAGGTTAGAAATTTTTTCATTAATCTTTCTCCTTTAATGTTGACCACTAGCTTTCTTACATAAACTTTATTATTTGACCTTAAATACTGTTACTGAATTTTGTAAATCTGTTGCAATTTTTGTTAAGACTTTCGTACTTTCAAATATTTCTTCCAGATTAGCTGTTTGTTCCTGAGTTATGCTCGACATTTCTTGAGTATTAGCAGCAGAATCCTCAACTTTTTCGGAAATTGACTCCATAACTTTAACAACAGCATCATAATTATCAGCTAAGCTTTTTATTTCGTTAGAAATTTTTAAAACTTGCTGACCAGAATCTTTTGTTGAACTCAAGATTTCTGATAATGCTCCACCAGCCGACTCTACAATATTAACACCCTCATCTATTTCTTCTACTCCTTCATTCATCGAAGTTACTACCTGATTAACTTTTGTTTGAATCTCTCTAATCACAGCGTTGATCTCATCTGATGCTGTTGAAGACTGGGATGCTAACTTTTTAACTTCTTCTGCTACAACTGCAAAGCCAGAACCGTGTTGTCCTGCTCTTGCAGCTTCTATTGCAGCATTCAAGGCCAATAAATTTGTCTGACTTGCAATATTTTTTATTAATTCAACAATTTCACCGATACCTGCACTCAAATGGCCTAACTCATTTACAACACCAGCAGTTTCTTCGGATTTTATTTTGATTTGTGATATTTTTTCTACAGCACTTATAACCTGTTGATTTCCGTCTGTAGCCATTTGTTCTGTATTTTGGGATATTTTTACTGTGCTGCCTGCACTTTCTGAAACAGTATGAATTATTTCATTAATATTATTCAAATTATCTAAAGTTTGTTTAATTTCAAATGATTGCGCACCAGCGCCTGTAGAAATTTGTGTTATTCCATGTATCAACTGTTGTGCGCCTGTTGATGTTTGCTCTGTAGCTTCATTAATTTGATATGTATTTTTAGTTAGATGTGCGGTTTCTTCATTTAGATTTATTATTAACTTTCTTAAAGAATTTACCATATCAAAGAATAATGAGTTTAGATAATCAAATTCATTATTTACTTCATCATTAGTATTCTCTATAGTTAAATTTCCACTTGCGACTTCTGTAATATTAGTAGTTAACTTTTTTATACCATTATTTATTGCTATTAATACTGTAAAACCTGTCAATAATGAAACAATTGCACCTATTATTGTCAAAATCAGAGCTGTTACAGTAGAAAATATTTTAGCATCATCAACTTTTTTTTGGCTTAGTGCTATTTTAGCATTAATCTTTTTTATACAACCTTCAATTACTTTATTATAAACTCCTTGCTCTTCTCTAATCTCTTCTAAACGAACTTTAGCCGTTTCATCATCATACTGGCTAAGGCTTTTATTTATTGCTATTACCTTATTAATAAATAAACCTTCAAACTTTTTGATTTTTTGTAATTCTTGTGTATTAAATAAATCATTTTGTAATTTTTGCAATGCCTGATTTTTCTTTTCTATTGTTTTATCTGGTGCATAGTCATTTATCATTTTATAAATTATTGGTATTTTATCTTCATAGCTATCTTTCCTAACTTTCAATGACTCTTTTTCATTAACATAATTTTGGTTTTGCACTAGTATGTCACTTACTTTGTTCATGTTTATAACTGTTGTAATGCCCATAATTGGTATAAAAGATGCTATCAACAACAATCCAAGAGTAATTTTTGTCTTAATCTTCAACTTTTTTAAGATATTCAGTGTTTTCATACTACCTGTTCCTTTCATACAATAATGAAATTCTTAATTTGAGTGACAGCACAAGTTACAAATGCAAATGCAAATGTATTTTAGTTAAATATTTAACTACTGTTTTTTAACTCTCTACTATCAATCTTTCACTATTTTCAAGCAAACTTTCAAGACTTATTATATATTATTTTATAAATAAATCAATATCCGTATCCTTATATCTATATACTAAAGATATAGATATATCAATAATAAAAAAAATTTTAATAAAACTAATTTTTTAAAAAGAAGAGCAGGATGGAGATAACTCCATCCTGCTCTATTATTATTCTATATAATTCATCTTTTTTATTTATTTTTTTTGAAAAATAATTACATATTCGTGTTTAAATATGTAAAACCCACCGGCTAAAGCTCTATATCTCCAAAGATTATTTGCTTTGCCTTTACCTGTTTCATTTCCTTCTATATTTTTTACAATAACAGATTTAGTCTTAAATCCAACTTCATTCATTTTTTGCATACACATAAAGCTTAAAGGAATAAGCTCACCTTTAGTATATTTATCCCCAATAATCAAAGCGGCATATCTGTCTTTTTCTAAATAATCATAACTATTTTGGGCTACTTCTTTAAATTTATCTAAAAATAAATCAACAGAATTGCAATTAGAAAGATCATTATCTAAATCACTAAATTTAATTATATCAGCATAAGGAGGATGTAATACTGCAAATTGAGCCTTTTCCTGATTAAACTTTTTAAGCGACTTTTCAATATCTTTTCTTACCTCTTTAGAGGAACTATCACCATTAATAAGCTCTATATTTTTTAATTCTTCTTTAGTGAATTTTGATTTTACATAATCAGTTAGCTCAGGTTTTATTTCTACACCAATTGCCTTACGTCCCATATTTTTAGCTTCAATTGCAGATGTACCTGAACCCAAAAATAAGTCTAAAACAATATCATCAGGCTTTGTATATCTGGTATACAACTGCTCTGCAATTTGAGGAATATAATTACCGTGATACTCAAATTTATGACCTTTACCTTTGGCCCTGGAATCAAACAACCATAAGGAATCAGTTTCTATATGGTCATAAGCTCTCCAATTATTCAAATCAATGTCACTATAAGGTTTTGTTTTTCTTACTTTCGCACCTTCGATTACTTTAAGCTCTGGATGCTTCCCCAACTTACTATTTGTAGCCAAAATTTTCACTCCTCAAAATTATTAAATACACATCTATTTGTTAATCATATAATACATGAGCTGAACAAATAATTGCTCATTGATTTGGAGGATTTTTTTATTTATTCTTTTTTGCTACTAAAATATGCTTATCTTTAATTGAAAAATTTGGTAAGATGTACATAGTATATTGTTTGGCAAAAATTTGAAGCATTTATTCAATTAAGTTAAAGCGTTAGAGAAGGTTATAGAAAATGAATACATTAATTTATGCATTAGCCTTTGTTGGCATTGGTACAATATTTAGTTCCGCTGTTGTTTTATTATGGGTACTAAACAAAGAATTAAAATCACGTAAAAACAAATCAAACTGCTAAATAACTTAAAACATATTTAGTGTGACTTTTTTTGTTTTACATGATATGTGGGTTTTTTAATATGTGTATTTGAGCTCGAGTCTGTTTTCCTCTCTGCTAGCAGGTACATTTTTAGCCAATTTTTTACATATTTTAAAAGCCTTTTTTGTCTTTTAAGAATATCCATACAATCACCACAAAGCGGATAATACAATATATCCCTTTCAGCCTGTAGATATTTTGCCAGATTTTCAACAGATTTTCTAAAAGGCTTGTTATGCTTGTCAGTTATTAGCATAACAGGGTGCTCTCCGTACTCAACTATAGGTATTCTAATTTCAACAGATTTATAACCCACGATTGGACTTAGCAAAATTAAGGTTTTAACCTCTTTACTATGCTTTTCTGCATATAATATTGCGGTTGATGCTCCTATATTTGAACCTATTATAGCTATCTTATTTGTGTTCACTTCTAAATATTCTTGTTGTATATGTTTTATTACAGAATCTAAATCCTCGGGGTACTTTAAAAATTCGCTGTCTTCAAAATTTTGCCAATATCTTTTTCTCTTTTTATTGATAACACTTCTTCCATGTCCTCTTAAATCCATAACCAGTACAGCAATACCCATTTCCAAAAAGTGTTCATGAAGATTCTCCCAGTATAATTTGGATTTGCCAAGAGAGTGCAATAATATTATTAATGGAGCTCTTTTTTCATAAGTCATTTTAGGCGGTATATACAAATCAGCTGATATGTAGAATTGATCAGCTGTTTCAACTTCTAACTCAATGGGCTCAACTTTATGTTTCTCATCTTTTTGCTGTTCTTTTGCTCTTAAGTTTTCTAAAAAAATGAAAAACGAAGCAATCACAACTAGTAGACACACAATACTTTTTTTTATAATTTTACAAACCATTCCACTAACAACTTTCTTAGTTTATTAATATAAAAAAAACAAATGAGATTATATAACCATGTTATCAAATTTTACTAAAATTTCATTACTTTATTTATATTAATAAAGTTAAATTTTGTTATTTCCCGGTATAATTTTGCCCAAAACTCTTTTGCCTTTTGCTCCAGTGCAAGTAGGTACATTATTTTCTATATTAAAATAAGTTGCATAAGCCAATAAAGCAAAAGCAATTGCTTCTTTATAATTGCTTGATATACCATAATCATCATGCGTAAAGATTCTTAACTTTCTTTCAAAATAGATATTTAAAAACTTAATAATAGCCGGATTTAAAGCACCACCTCCACCAATAATAAGTTCGTTTATTGGTGTTCTTGGAAAAATAAAATCCACATAAGATTTTTGAATAGACTTTGCCGTAAATGCTGTTATTGTTGCAACAATATCATATGGATCTTCAGGCGCAAATTTAAGTATCTCTTCAGCGTAGCTTGTACTAAATAACTCTCGCCCCGTTGTTTTAGGGGGAGGAATAGAAAAATAGGGTTCTTCCAATAGTTTATTAAGCCAATCATTATCAACATTTCCCTTTAGTGCAATCTCTCCATTAATATCATAACTTTGCCCAAAAAATTTATTTATAAAATAATCTATCAATACATTCCCAGGGCCACAATCAAATGCAAATGTCTCAACATGCGGACTTAATACGGTTACATTTGATATTCCGCCTATGTTTTGTATAGCTCTGTATTTGTTCTCTTTTTTAAACATGATTTCATCAGCAAAACAAACCAGAGGTGCACCATTTCCACATGCCGCCATATCTCTTACTCTAAAATCTGCAATAGTTGTAATGCCGATTCGCTCTGCAATAACACATGGCTCTCCTATTTGTAGCGTACTGTTTTGACTAAAATTATTTATCTTAGCTTCATCAGGCAAATGCATAATAGTTTGACCATGAGATCCAATCAGTGATATATCTTGATATTTTAAACCGGCTTTCTTGATAATATTCTTAGCCGCAACCGCAAAGCACTCTCCCAAAAGAAAATTCATTTTACACAGCTCACTTACGCTAGCATTCTTTTCAAATAAACTAAAAATTTTTTCTCTTATTTTTGAAGGAAATTCTATGACATCTCCGGTTATAAGCTCATGTGATAAATCAGGAAATATTTTAACAACACATGCATCAATGCCATCAACTGATGTTCCTGACATTAACCCCACAACATAAATAGGTTTTTTGCTTACCTTGTCCAATTTCTTATCTAGCACTTTTCAATGATTCTCTAATTCTTCCGTTATTTTTTTCAAGTACTTCTTTAGCTACTTGGTATTCAATATTACATAACAAAGTAATTATAGCTGTTTTTACACCAAAGTCAGTTGTCTTAAGCGCTTTTTCCGCAATATTATAATCAACATCTGCAATTTCAGCAACTATTCTAATAGCACGATCTTTTAACTTTATATTTGTTGGTTGTAAATCTACCATTAAATTCTCATAAGTTTTGCCAATCCTAATCATAGATGCTGTAGTGAGCATATTTAAAACCATTTTTTGCGCAGTACCTGACTTCATTCGTGTAGAGCCGGTAATAACTTCCTCACCAACTTCTGGAGAAATAAAAACATCACTGCAGTCTTTAAGCTTTGCCTGTTTATTACAAGCTACACCAATAGTTTTAAGATTTAATTCTTGTGCCTTTTTTAAAACACCTAGCACATAAGGAGCATTTCCGCTTGCCGATAATCCAACAATAACGTCATTTGTTTTAGCACCTGTATTTATCAAGTCTTCTTTTCCCTTTTCAAGATCGTCTTCAGCTCCTTCTATAGCTGTTCTAAGTGCTTTATCTCCACCAGCGATGTAACCTCTTACCATATCTGAGTTAACACCAAAAGTTGGCGGACATTCAGATGCATCCAAGACTCCAAGTCTGCCACTTGTTCCAGCGCCGAAATATAACAGGCTTCCACTTTTTAAAAAGCTATTTTCTATTAGATCAACAGCTTTAGCAATTTGATCAATTTCTTCTTTTACGCTTTTAGCAACTAATTCATCTTCATTGTTGATAATCTCAACAATTTCTTTAGATGAGAGCATATCAATATTAAGCGAATTTGGATTTCTTTTTTCAGTAAGAATAATTTTTGACATATCAGTTCAGCAACTTCAAATTATTTATAGTTATATTATAGAATCTAACGGGCAAAAATTAAAATCATTTTTTTAATGGATCGTTTTTTTATTTATTTTTTTAAATAAATGTCTGACCAAAGGCAAAAAGCAATGGTCAGATAAATTCAGATTAAAAAAATTTAGATTTAGGATTTATTAGTTCCAATACGCTGCGATCATATTCATTGCATCAGGATTATGAGCAACTTGTTCTGCATTATCAAATTGAACACCGGCATCAGCTTGATATGCTGACAAGTCATTTACGATTGAATTAACATCAGAAGGTGTTAAATAACTGCCATCTTTAGCTAGTTCAAGCCGTTCAATTCTTTTTGCAGGATTTTTATAGTCCTTCACTACAACTTCATGCCCTCGATTGTAGCGTATCATAAGATCTGAATCATTTTCACAAAAGGCAATTTGATCTTTATTTATGTTACCCACAAGTCGGATTACATCATAGTCTCCTGTACTTTTATCTTCGTTATATATAGTATCTTTACCAGCACACGCACAGATTTCAAAAACGTCACTGCCACCATAATCATAGATTTCATCATCGCCTCTACATCCGCGAATAGTATCATCACCTACATAATCATATATTTTGTCATTGCCGGCACCAGCATTAACGTAGTTGTTTTGATCATTTCCATAGATAAGATTATTCTGTGAATTGCCAATTGCCGTAATAGCTGTGTCTTTTAATGTTAAATTTTCGACATTATCGGCAAGTTTATGATCAACAGAGGCATATACGGTATCATTACCACCGCCAACAGCTTCAACTACTTTATCTCCAAAATTATCAACTACGTACAAGTCATCACCATCGTAGCCAATCATACTATCAGCACCTTTGCCGCCATGCATCTCATCATCACCATAGCATCCAATAATTGTATCATTGCCATCTTTAGCATGAATTACATCATCACCTTCATTGCCATGCAAAAAATTATCCTGTTCATTCCCGTAAATATTGTTATTAGAAGAGTTGCCCATTGCTTTTCTGGCACTGGCCATTAAATATAAATTTTCCACATTGTCAGCAAGGGTGTGATCTACATAAGAATACACGGTATCGATATCCCAACCAGGCCATTCATCAACGATATCTCCAAAGTTATCAACAATATAAGTATCATTTCCAGCGCAACCCTGTAAAAAATCTTTTCCGGGTCCACCATCCAGATAGTCATCTTTCTTGCAGGTGTGTATTATATCATTACCTAAACCGCCATAGACTTTGTCTTTACCGTCCAAAGAATCAATATAATCGTTTTGAGCTGTACCATAGATTGTTTCAGGTTCATCCGAGCCATAAATAAGCTGGGTAGCACATATTAGGTTTTCAATTTCAGGTGCTGTTAAAATAGATCCATCTGCAAACATTATATATCCGGCATGATCTTTTATATCAAAAAGAAAGGCATCTTTAAACGTGACTTTACCTTTACAGTGATTTACCTTGATTACAAGATCATTGTTATCTTTAATAAATAAAAGATTATCTCTTGTAATTCCCTCACCAAATAATAACTTGCCTTGTTTGTCAGAATCAGCTATTATGTCATATCCGTCACCCAAATTATACTTATAGGTGTCAAATCCTTCTTTGCCTTCTAGCCAATCATTAGCTTCTTTACCTTCAATATAGTCATTTTCTGTTCCACCAATAATCGTATTTTCACCTAGATCTCCAATTAATGTCGCCATAACTTTCCCCTTATTAATTTTCTAAACAATTAACAGTACACAATATTAAATTTTTAATACTTTTGAACTTAAAAATATTTATACTGCTCAATAATCAAGTTTTACATTACTGTTCTAGAGTATAGTCTATTTCACCTGATATAACTGGATTGAATAATCCTAAAAGTATAAAGTATTTTAAATTGGTATACTATCAAACTAATAAATCAAAATATTTCACTTTAGAAAATTCACTTTATGGTTAAAATTATAAAAGCTTAGAATTAATCCTTTTATAATTTTTCAAATTTTTTCAAATAAAAGGGCAATTTTTTCAAATTATTTTCGTTTATATAAATATAAGATAGAAATAGTACAGCCCAGGAATCATTAAGAAGATAAAAGGTTTAAAATGCGAACTAAAATATAATAAATAAATAAAAGTGTGACTAATTTTTGGATATAATATTACTGGAGGACAAATTTAATGTGACTGTATAAACTATATAACAAGTAGAAATTTTGGTATGTCTGTAGGTTATGAATTATTAGGATAAGTGAATTTTAAATTTAATAAATAAGTAGGTAACATTAATTCTCAAAGAAATCCGGCAATGTATAAGTGATAAAACAACAAGTAGTAAAGAAAGATTTAAGAAGAAAAATAGAAAAGACCGGAATACGGATTTTAAACAATTAAGTAGGCTTTTGAATCAAGCTAGCAAGTAGTTAGCTTGATTTTAATCTGTCAATATGCCCTAAAACTTCTTGTTTATATGGTGACTCTGGCAATTTAGCATCGAGTTCGTCCAAAGATAAACTTATATTTGATTCAAAATCAGGATTTAACTTTTAGGTTGCTTAATTTATAATTATTAACAAAAATAAATTTTTTATTTTTTATTAGAGAGCTTATTTGCATTTTAATTTTGTTTCCACCAAAGAATAATAATTGTGCCTGTTTTGCTTTTTGATTGCAAAAAAGGAAGATTTCTTTGTTTTATATTTTCTTTTTAAACTTAGCCGCCAGAACCATTCCTCGTGTCCTTGAATTATATTTTATATCCGGCTCTATATTCATTTCATATTTTTCACCTAATTGATTCAGTTTATTATAGGTAAAATCGGCATGTTTGCCAAGAAATTTATTATAAACATATATACCTGCTAAACTACCGATTGTATCTGTAACTAAATCCTTTGGAGAAGGAGCAACATAGTTACCTTCGCATATGAATTCCCATGTAAAATTTGTAAATTGCGCAATTAAAAAGGCTTCTTTATTACTTGCTCCTGAAGCTTTAAAATAATTAGTCAACAAAAAGAATTCTAACGGGTGCCCTACATAATTAATTAAAAATTCGTTATCATCAGCTTTGTAGCCTTCTTTTAAGCTTTTTATAGGATTTTTGAAATTCGATGCTAAACGACCATCAGCTCTATTTGCTCCAATTGAGCGCTCAACACTGCTAGAAACTGACAAACTGCCTAATAGTAAAAAAGTGGTTGCTTTTCTTAGTCGTTCTTTTGTATCGACAACTTTTTTTCTATCTTTTATAACCAGTTCATCCAGGTTACTTAATTTTATTTCATTTAACTTTAAAGACTTGGAGCTTTCCAGTTCAAAGTTTTTTAAAGTATAATCTTCTTCGCTGTTTCTTTTAAATTCGATTATGTCAGACTCAAATTCCAGGTTATCCTGAACTGAACCTTTTAATGTAAAGTCATTTTTTGGCAGGTTTTCTGTGCTAAAGGCAACCTCTTTTGCATGTGCTTGTGATAATAGTATTAATCCTGCGATCCACAAAGTTAATATAGTTTTTTTCATAATGTGATTATATCTTTCTGGTTAAAATTTAATTTCGATCATTTTGATAAAAAAACAATCTATAATCAAATATATTATAATATAAACAAAAATTAATTAACTAATACAAACTACAATTTTACATTTATTTATAAAGTATCCTAACACAAGCATAAGAATTAATCTTTTTTATTTAATAAACAATACTAAAAACTACCAGCTATTTTTTGTACAGCCTTATCTATTTCTTCTTTTGGCGCATTATTCTGATCCCTAGCCTTAAGCAACATAACTTGTATATCATGCCTCTTTTTCTCACTTCTTATAGTAGGGACTATTTCTCCAAGTGCTTCTATTGAGGCTTCTTCATCCGTTTGAGGGATATCATTAAAATCTAGCTCAGTTAATCCTGTTTCATGCATACTATAAAATTCTTGGCTTTCAGGAGCTAAAAGATTAACAACTTCTATTTTTTTGCTTTCATTGTTTAAGCCAGGAACTATTTCACCAAGCCCTCCTATTGCCGCTACTCTTACCAGTATATTGTTATCATAAATCCCCTGCCCCTCTTTGGTTAAATGATCTACTATTTGTAATTTGTGCTCTTGATTGTCAGTTTCTTGTGCAAGACCTAGGAGTGTATTTATTGAACGAATTTTATCGCTGTTAGTTCCGCGCTCCAAGTATTCTTTTGCTTTATTAGGATCACATTCTATACTTAAGTCTGCACCTGTAAAGTTTACAAGGTATTTATTTGCATTAGAGTATGCCTTGCTAAACGGCGTGGAATTAACACCAATTTTTTTATCATTTACCTTTTGTAAAGGATTTTTATTAGTCTTTTTTAAATTGTGCCCGTATGCTTGACTTCTAATTATCATAATTTTATCCCTCTCTTATCTTTAACTTTTAATATGTTCTACTTTTTAAAGTCAGCTAAAAAACTTTGTTGTTATTCTTTTTTAAATATTTTTATAAAATTAAGATTTAACACGTCAATAAGCTAATTTTATTTTATGGTGGATTCTAATTTTTTTAAATTTCTCTATGATTTCACCTTCATCATATTCATTTGAAGAACTATCATTTAACATTTCACTTCCTTCCTGGAATCTAGTCCTTTTTAGGCTATCAGTGACTTTACCTTCATTTAAATTGTTATCTGTAACCATTTCACTATCAGTTGTAGGGGCTATGCTATCCAATGCCTCTTGAGCTAAGGTCTTTATTATACGCATCTTCAGCCGGATTATGCTTAAGAGAGGATTTTTTAAAATAAGAGCTTTTTGATTTTTTATTAAAGGTCTATTTTTTGTAAGAACTTGCATGTTTTAATATTTTCTTGCAATCGTCAATGGTTAAAAGTCCATCTCCTTCAAGGCTTGTAGCATCATCTGGCAGCTTTGTGAGGTCAGCTTCTTCTAGATTTTTAAAATCTTGTAATGCTACAGATAACCCTTTTATGATTTTTAAATTAGCGTCTTTTGCTTCCAGTTCCTTTTGTGCGATAATTGCTTCTGTAAATACTTCTGGGCTGTCTGTTGATTCCCTTAGACTTTTCACATCTTCTAGTACTTTGGTAAGTATAGTTTTAGGTATAGTATCTCCAGCTTTAGTTTTTAGTTCATCTCCATTTTGATCTTTGAGGTTTTCTCTAGTTGTCATATAGCCTACCTTCAAAGCAATATTTTTTAAATCTTTTAAAGATGATATTTGCACGCTTGGTTCATTACTATTAATACCATCGAAGATTTCTTGTACTGCCGGTGAGAAAGTGCCGTCGTCGCTAAATGGTTTATCGGTTAAACGCCTTAATGCTTTATCACTTAATGAGTTGCCTGCCGGATCTGTACTATTTGTTAGGGCATTGAAAATTGCTTGTTGGTGTGCGTTGTTGCTGCCTACAGGTAAAATAGCACCCAGCTCAGCCACTGGAAGTCGATAATTATCTTCTCTGTCGCTAGCAAGCTTATCAATAATGTTTTTTTGATAATTGGTACTTGCTTCAGTAGTAGTTCCAATCTTACCTAGGTTTTTAAACCAGATTTCTCTATTATAAGTACAAGCTAGTATCTCCTCACTATCTTTGTTTTTAATTCTGTTTGCAGCTTGATGAATTTGTACCAATTGATCTTCTGTAAGTTTTCCAATCATTTTTTCATCGTGGCTGGCTAAGCCTGTAAAATTTACCAAGTACTTATTAAAATTTTGCCTTAAAAAACTACTCTCAGAGTTGTTATTTAAACTGCTTTTCTGCTGTGTTTGTAAAGGAGTTTTTTTACCGGTTTGGCAAATCTTTTTAAGATTGTGTGCATATGGCGATTTATTAATTAACATTTTAATTATTAACCCTTTCTTTTTGTTAATTATTTAGTAAGTTAGTTAAATTATACTTAAAAAAATTTAAAAGAATAGTTTAAAATTTATAACAAGCAGTTTCAATTAATAAAAGCTTAAAAAAGAATTATACTCCCACTAAAATACTTTTCAGATTATTAAATCGAGTTAAAGTTAATAAAATAAACTATTCTCTGAAAAGAGTAATCTGAAATTTAATTGATGAG
>JANQLL010000149.1 GCA_028280605.1 Candidatus Gastranaerophilales bacterium | reverse complement strand
ACATAACCTCTCGTTTATTATTAGTGCACTTTTTTCAACATTATTTTAAACCGAGAGGTCTTTTATTTCTATACTTTACTTATATTGCATGATCCCTGTCATTAATTAAATTTTAGATTACTCATTATTTTATACTAAGAATATGCGTTCCTAGTTGTTACAAAAGCCAAACATTTGCATCATAGCTAGCATAAATGGAGGCATATTCCATCCAGTGTTGTCATTATTGCAGTGATCAGCATCTTTCTCAAACAGATATGGATGATCCTTTTTAAATTGCTTGACGTCTCCTTTGCTAATAAATTGGCTAGTCTTATCATCATTATTCAGGTCTCCTAATTCTTTAAGAAGCTCCTCTTGCCCGAGCAAATATTTAGCGGCTTTAACTAATTCTTTTGGGTAGTCACCTTTATTTTCAATTATTGTTTCTAAATTCGCCTTGCCGAAAAGGTTATTATCCTTTGTGTTCGTAGCATTGTCTACATCTGTAAAATGTTCAAGTACTGTATCTATAGCTCTACCAGCATTCATTTTTTTCTCTTTTTCACCTTGCTGACATGCCTGACTCATCATCATAGCCATCATCATCATCATAAATGGATCAGTTTGCCCTTGGCTCTGTCCAGGAAAAACTGAAGTAGAACAGCTTGCTTGAGTACTGCCTGATTGCCCAAGCATCCATAACATGTTAAAAGGATTGAACCCTGTACTACTACAATTACACATATAATACCTCCTACACCTCTATACCTTAATTTGTAATATTTTACATTTTTGCTTACATACATAAAATAACTTTGTATTATTTGTAGTTAAAATTTTATTTTATAATCTAATTTAATTTTCCACATTACTATACCTATAATTATAAAAACAAAAAATATTTTAAAATTGCTGAAAATCCGTAAATTTATTCATTTTTTCTTAAATTTAAATGCCGCCCCCTAATTAGAGAACAGCATTTAACAATATATTATGTATTTGTATATATATGTGTATTTTGTTTTAATCACTTTAGGACTGACTATGAGCAATTAATTTCCCCAGCCAAACATTTGCATGAAAAATTGCATAAATGGTGGCATATCCCATCCAGCGTTGTTATTATTGCAGTTATTGTCACTTTCTTCAAATACGTAAGGATGTTTTTCTTTAAATGCTTCTATATCACCCTTGCTAATACGTTTATCAGGATCAGCATCAGGATGATGTGATGTATCTAATTCTTTAAGAAGTTCTGGGTTTGCCTTTAAAACTTTAGCTGCTTCAACTAATTCAGGTGGATGATCACCTGGATTTTTGATTATAGCATCTAGGCTACCAGCCACAAATACACCATTTGTTTTGCCATTGTCGGCAACTTTATCTAAGGTCTCAAAATTGTCACCTTTAAGAATTACATTTAATGCAGTCCCTACATCCATTTTTTTGTTATTTTCGCATGGTTGACTTTCTCCATTCATCATCATCATCATCATCATCATAAATGGATCACACTGCCCCTGGCTCTGTCCAGGAAAAATTGATGGAGATGAATAACCACCCTGTTGATAATTACCCGGCTGACCAAACATCCATGGCATGTTAAAAGGATTGAATCCTGTACTACTACAATTACACATATAATACCTCCTACACCTTTATACCTTAATAGCTTTTAACTTGCGTAAAATTAATAATTTAAATTTTCATAATTACAATATTAAATATGTTTTAAACTTTTTAATATATAACCTTAATACCTCTACCTATTATTATAAAAACAAAATATTTTTTAAAATTGCCTAAAATTAATCACTTTTAAAAAATATTTTTTATCATTAATTACTTTTCGTAACTACTCAGGAGTACCCGCTTGAAAGTAAAGAAAAAAAATGAATCATCTGTCATATTGCTCCTGATGATTTTAGAGAATCACAAAAATTTCGGCAAAGATTAGAATTTTTATTCCAAAAGCCTCCACCGAAAAATGAGGAAAAAATATTTTTTAAAGCACTTGTTGGCAGATAAATATACTGCCTTAAATGCAAGACAGTATTATAGAATGTGTTGTGTATATTATTATACTCCTCATCAATTAAATTTTAGATTACTCTTTTCAGAGAATAGTTTATTTTATTAACTCTAACTTGATTTAATAATCTGAAAAGTATTTTAGT
>JANQLL010000116.1 GCA_028280605.1 Candidatus Gastranaerophilales bacterium | reverse complement strand
ATCTTTTATCTCTTAAATTTGATAGTATCCGAAAATGCAAGCAGGATAATGATTTTATCCAACTAAAACTATTCACATGATTTTACCGGACAGTAGTGTAAAAAAAACTAAAGTTTTAAAATAATATGCCGATTATAATAATATAGCCAATATACCCCAATCTCTTCCCCAAGTCTGGTAGCCGCCAAAAAAGCGGCTTTTTTATTTGGAAAATTTTTAAATTTTTTTAGTGGCTTAAGGGTGCCAATTCTTTTTCTTTTTCAGAAGATTCCATACTTGTGGCTATATCGCCTAGATTACGTTTTAAATTGCTTCTTAACTGCTCATATTTATAATACTTGCACATATCATAAACCAGCTTGATAAAAACAACACACAACAGAATAGAAAATGGAGGAACAGTTATCAAGGTAACCTGCTGAAGAATTTTAATCCCACCGCTGAACATAAATATCATTGTTAAAAATGCAATCATAACACCCCAGCCCACTTGTAAAAAGGTTGTAGGATTATGTGAACCTGTTTTTGCTTCAGCCGAAGTAGTGTCTTGCTTTGCTTTATTTTGAGTAAGGCTTGCTAATGTATATGTAGCAGAATCTGCTGAATTAATAAAGAATATAAATAAGATAATTAAAGTTAACCAAGAAAAGAAAGATGCCTGGGTTAACAAATCCAGCATGTTAAATAACACTGTATTAACGTTAGCCAAATCAAAACTGTCTCCAACAAGGTTAAACTTATTCTGAATGAATATAGCACCCTTGCCAAAAACAGCAAACCATGTAAAACTAAAGATGGTTGGAGCCAATAACATTGAAAACACTAATTGCCTGACTGTTCTGCCTTTAGAAATCAAAGCAACGAATATACCAACAAAAGGAGCCCAAGCTATCCACCAGGTCCAATACATTATAGTCCACACTCTTGGAAAATCAGCATTAGAAAAATCAAAGTTTGCCAGACTAAGCCTTGGAAGCTCTGCTAAATATGCAGGTAAGGCATTAACTAAAGGTCCAAGAATTTCCATTTTAGGTACATAGCAAAAGATACCACCCAAAAGTATAAAACACAAAATCATACTTATATTACTTAGTACCTTTATCCCTTTATTTAAGCCTCTAAGGCATGAAATCATATAACAAATAAAAATAACAACAATTATACCAATTTGCAAAACTAAAGAAGATTCAATACCAAAAAGTTTATTTAATCCGCCTTCTATACTTAAAACACCCATCCCAAAGGAATATACTACCCCAAACAAAATAGCCAATAAGGTGGATAAATCTATTGAATTCTTTAATATTTTCTTTTTAATGCTCAAATTTAGTCCATTAAGCTTGCTAAAAAATGCGCTGAAATAAAGATTTTTTTTAAGATTTAAAGTAAAGAAACATACCGCTAAAGTTGTTAATCCGTATATTGCCCACGGGTGAAAACCCCAGTGCAAAAAAGAAAATTTAAATGAAGTAATTTCTTTTTGCAAAGATGTCTCTAAACCGGCCACAGGTGGATTCATAAAATGATATAAAGGCTCAACAACGCCCCAAAACATTATACTTACACCCATTCCTGCGCAAAATAACATGGAAAACCAAGAAAAATTTGAATATGCAGGTTTATCGTCCTGTCCCCCCAGCCTTATTTTGCCAAGAGGGGATATACCAATTCCCAAGAATAAGATTAATGCAAATAATGCAAACCACAAGTAAAAAGTCCCTAATTTATCAAATAAAAATTTATTTATAACACCTATCTGTTGCACAAAAAATTCAGGATTAAATATGCCAAAACAGAATATTATTAAAACAATAAAATTAATTATCCAAAAATTAACAGGCAAATCATTTAACAATCCCTTCAACTTAGAAAAGATTGACTCTTGTGTGTCCTGTTTGGAATTGTCGAAAAGTATTTGATCTAAATAAGAGACTATTCTTTGCATCGTTATTACTTCCGTTTTCAAGTTTGTTAACATTTTCCCTATTAATACTTAAACCGCTATTGGTGTTAAAATTTACTTTTGACCTAACCCCAAAGCTATCAGACTTTAATCCATAACATGCGACTATTGGCTTATTATCTTTTGATGACTTATCCATACCTAAAAATTTTGTGAATTTAACAGAGCCAATAGCTGCATATGCAGTGTAAGCAGCTGCGCCTACTGCATTCCCTAAAAATTCTTTTTCTTTTGAGTGAAGCCCTTTTTTATTAGCAAAAGCATTAACAATGCCTCTACCTGCAAAATATAAAGCTGTCCCAACTGAGTATGTTGTAAGGTCTCTAACAAATAATTCTTTCTTTTTAGCCGGAGATGTTATTTTATCTTCTAAATATCTTCCCATTGGTATGAATACTGCAGGTACAACCCAGGTAAAAAATAGTCCTAGATGTGTCACATTATTTCTGATAGATTGTCTTACGGGTTTAAAATTATTTAGAAGTTTTGAAAAATTCACATTAATCACCTTTTAATTAATAATAAAAAAGACAACACCTCTATTGAGGATTATCTTTAATGTCAAAATATTTATTTATTAATATTCTATATTGTTATTTTTGGATTTAAGCTTGATAATCGTTAATTTCCACTCTTTTACTGTATCTATAATTATTATAATACAGGCTAAAGAAACTTTTTCAAATCAAATGCGTTTGTTTTTATTATTAAAAAATGTATTATTTAAACTATTTTTGGCATACCAAAAATGTAACAAATTATTAATCTGATGAAATATCAGCCTTTTCTTTAAAAACATTTTATATATTACAGTATTTTTACTTAAACATTTAAAATGTAAGCTTTTTTTTATAAAATCAACAAATTACATGACCGTATTCAAATAATTCTTTATATAAGTTAATACTTTTATAAAAACAAGCAAGTCAAAACTTTATTATAACTTTATAAAAGCAGAGGTAATATACTCCCACTAAAATACTTTTCAGATTATTAAATCGAGTTAAAGTTAATAATCTGAAAAGAGTAATCTGAAATTTAATCGAAAAGAATTCCCCGCCCCTTGGGTCGTAAACTATGCAAAGCTTTGCTTTGCAGTACAATAAGTTTATGAGTGAACACATATTAAAAAGTC
>JANQLL010000058.1 GCA_028280605.1 Candidatus Gastranaerophilales bacterium | reverse complement strand
AGCTGCGCAGTAGGACGATTTTGTTGCGCAGCCTGTAATACAGGATTGATGCGTATTTATCGTTGTCCTTTTGGCATGTGTCTTCAGTTTTTGCTGCTTCTTTAGTCAAAATCAATACCTTTAATCTCAACTTATTTGATATATTATTTGTTTGTTTAATTAATATTATATCAACTTTTAAATTTTAATGCATGCAAAATTTCGGGTTATCCGAAAAAAGGGCTATTTTGTTAAATTATTGTTACAAAATTTCAAAGCTAAGAACAGTCCAGCCTCCCATTTTTGAATATTTTGAATATAAAGAAAAAATTTATATAAAATATAGTTTTATTAATCTTCTTCTTTAAGGTCTTTTTCCAGGTCTTCAATAGAATTCAAAAGTTCTTGCTCCAGGCTGTCCAAACTGGGGGCTTCCTTTTCAGGATTTTCTTTATCTAAGTCTTTAACAGAATTCAAAAGTTCTTGCTCCAGGCTGTCCAAACCGGGGGCTTCTTTTTCAGGATTTTCTTTATCTAAGTCTTTAACAGAATTCAAAAGTTCTTGCTCCGGGCTGTCCAAACCGGGGGCTTCTTTTTCAGGATTTTCTTTATCTAAGCCTTTAACAGAATTCAAAAGTTCTTGCTCCGGGTTACCCGGATTTAGTTGAACTTTAGTATCCGTTGCTTTTTCTCCTTGAAACTCTATTAGCTCTATAATCAAATCATTAAATTTAATCATATTACTATTAATATCTTCTATGCAAAGTCCTTGGGACTTGGTAATTAATTCAACATTGGAGGAACTTGCCGATGCTTCTTCTGATAATGTTGAAATATGAGAAATTTTATCAATCATTGTAGCTGAAGAGTTTAATATAACCTGAATCTCACCAATAATTTGATTGACATTATCATTAACCAGGGCTGATTTTGAATATATATCTTTAAGTATTTCATTTGTTTGAGAAACAGATTTAGACCCTTTATTTATATAGTTTTGGGAATTGCTGGAAACTTTAATAGCTTCCTTTATACCCGAAAGAATCTTAGAGGTTATTGAACCTATTTTTTGATTAGATGCTTGACTTTGAGCAGAAATCTTTTTTATTTCTTCCACTATCACAAACATGCCTTTAGCCTCTCTTCCTGCCCTTGTTGCTTCTATTGCAGCATTAAAGCTTAAAAATGTAAGCTTGGTATTTAAATCTTTTATTTCATTGCTTATTTCATCAATTTCATTTCTTAATTCATTCAAATAATTAATTATTTCAGATTCTTTGTTAAAAGAGTCATTAATCAGCACAAAATCTTTTTCGATTTCACTTGATAAATTTTTACCTTTGTCAGAAGCCTCATTAGCTTCTTTACTCAATAATGCTATATTTTTTATAAAATTTGATATGTCATTTATTGCATTATTAAGTTGTGTTACCTTATTAATACTATCATTTACATAGTTACATATAATAATAGAATTACTGCTTAATGATGATAAGCTGTCTTCTATTTGCTTACTTCCGGCAACTGCAATATTAGAAAGCTCTGAATTTTCAACATTACTTTTTTTTAAGGAGTTAATTAAGTTTTTTTCCTTTAAAAATGTACTACTATAATGTGATGCAAACTGATTATATGATTTTATAACTTGAGTAAATTCGTTATCATAATCATACTCTTTTATTTCAGTAATACTGTTGTTTTTAATTAGTTCTATATTTGTTTTTTTTATAATATCTAAATAATTATTAATATATACTGAAAAAATTTTAGATATAAATATCATAACTATTACAAGTGTAAAAAAGAAAAAAAGAATTATTATTTTATTAAACGAAGGAAAAAAAGAAAAAGCAAAAAAACTAATTAAAAATCCAAAAGCTAAAGTAATAATATTAAAAACACAGACTTGCGTAAAAAGGGTTTGCGCTTTAATACCTTTTATTAAACTTGTTTTGATTTTTAGCATTTTACAATCCAACTTTACCTTAAAATTAAGCTTGTAAAAATTTGGGGTGGTTGTCGTTATTTACTTTTAGCATAGTCACCTATTTTTTTGTCAACCATTGAAACATGCTCAAAAAGCCAATCCGATAAAAATTTATTCATTTTTATAACTAATGCAGACTCTACCCCACTACCTTTATCAAAGTCAGCTTTGAATGCTAAAAAATCCTTAATAAATAATTTATGAAGCTTTTTATGTTCTTCTATATCAGGATATCCTATTGAGGCTTGATACTCTTCTTCTTCCTTAAAATGTTGGATTGCATAGTTACCCATAAATTCCAGATATTTTTTTATTTCTTCTTTGGCTTTTCCTTGTGTTGTCAGCTTATTAAATTCATTTACAGCTTCAAATAATGCTTTATGTTGACTATCAACTGACTCATTTCCAATTTCTAAATTTGATCTCCAAAGTAGCATATAATATTCCTTCCTGACTTTTATAATCTTTATAAAATTATTATAGAAGATTTTTTATTTTAATCAATTGTTTATCTATAAATTTATGTAAAGATTAATGAAATTTTATATAAACTCCCAAAAGGCAACAATATAACTTAAAAGTATTTTTAATTTAATATAAATCATTTTTTTACTTGCAAATGATTTTGAACTGTTAATTTATTATCAGTTTGTACATCTTCTTTAATAGCTGATTGCTCAAGCTTACTACTTTCTTTAATGCCTTCTACCATTTGAGTTAAGTCAAGCATTGCCTTTTTAAGCATGTTTGCTTGATTTTGAAGTTCACCTGAAGTGTTGGCAGTCTCTTCAGAATTTGTTGCATTAGATTGAATTATATTATTAACCTGATTTACAGAGCCGGCAACTTGAGAAATACCTTCGGCCTGCTCGCTGTTAGCGTTTGCAATTTCGTTTATTAACTTTGTTATTTCGCTTATTGAAAATATGATTTTTTCAAAATTTTCTGTGACCTGTTGAGTAATAACCACTCCTTCATTAGAATTTTGTATAGAGTCTTCAATCATACCGGTTGTATTGCGTGCGGCATCAGCTGATCTCATCGCCAAATTTCTAACTTCTTCGGATACTACGGCAAAGCCCTTGCCTGCATCGCCTGCTCTTGCAGCTTCTACTGCAGCATTCAGTGCCAATATATTAGTCTGAAAAGCAATTTCATCAATTACTTTTATAATATTAGATGTTTCTTTTGATGATTTTTGTATTTTATCAATAGACTGAACCATTTTATTTATTGCCTCAGAACCGTTTTGTGCAGCTTGCTCAGTGTCTGATACTAATTTTTGGGCTTTTTGTGTATTTTGATTATTTTGCTTTGTCATAGAGTTGATTTCGTCAATTGTGCCGGAAATCTCCTCAATATCAGCTGCTTGTCTAATTGAGCCGTTAGCGAGATTTTTAGATGCTGATGACATTTGCTCTGCGGCATAGGAAATATTAATTGTTCCATTATTTATATTTAAAAGTATTTTTTTCATGGAAGAAAGTATTTTTTTCGATGATAAAAGTGCTATTAATATAGAAGCTGCTATTATGATCACGCAACAAATAATTAAGAAGCTTATTGAAGACTCCAGGTTTTGTTCAAGCTTATTGGCCTTTTGCCGAGCAATACCACTGTTTTTATTTATAGTACCTATTATAGCTGTTTGTCTTGCGTCCAATTTTTCTGTTATTTGGTCAATTAAGTCTCTCATTGTTTCAAAATGAGATTTTGCTAAAGCATAGCTTGTTTTTCGGTATTGCTCACTAAAAAAGTTTTCATCGCTAACTTCAATGTAATTTTGATTATATTCTTTCCACTCTTTAAATTCTATTTTGACATCATTAAATACTTTTTGCATGTTGCGATCAAAGTATTTAGAGGCTTTTGTAAGCCTTTGAATAACTTGTTTTGTATTAGATTTATTGCTTTTTATATATTTACTTAAAAGTTTATGATCATTGCTTGAAGCTATTTTTAATATGGCAACATGTGCCTGATATGCGTCTCTGTCGGCATTAAGAATTAGCCCATAGCTTTTTCTTAAATCTTGTAAGTTGCCTGATCTTTTTTCTATTTTTTCTTCTGCCAGTCCTGCTATTTTATCGATATTATTTCGCATTATGGTAAATATTTTCATACTTTTATCAAAAAATATTTGTTTTTCCTTGTAAGATTCTGCTAGTTCAATAGAGATTGATAACACATCATTACCATGAGTTTTCCACAACTTATATTCTTTTTTAAACTTTGAATAAAGCTCGTTCATTTCTTCATTATAGGTAATTGATGACTTTTCAGTTCTGTCCCAAACTTGTTGAGTATTAGAGTCATTTAATTCTTTGATCTTTTTTAACTTTTCAATTTTTGTTGTATTCATAGCATTATATTGAGCTATAAGTGCTTGATAAGCATCTCTGTCTGCGTTTAATAAAAGCTGTAATGACTTGTTAACATCTGTTGTTGCAGGAATATCTTTTTTTATAATATTCATAAAAGTGCCGTCAACCATATCTTTTATGACCGAATTGGTATTATTGATCCTAAATAAGCTTATTGATGTAATTAATAAGACTCCTACTATTAAAACAGATACTATAAAAATAATTCTTCCTTTAATCGTCATGACAACTTCCTTCCTGTTTTTTGATATAAAAAATATATTTTGATTTAACAATCTTAGCATATATTTTTGACTGAATGAATATATTATACTCCCACTAAAATACTTTTAATAAAAAGATTATTTTTTTATCTTTTTTCCTTTATAATTAATTTTTAGTAGTAATTAATAAAAAGTTAAAAAGGTTTGGTATGGAAAAAAAATCTTCTTATTATATAAATTTAGAAAACGATTTGGGCGCAAAAAATTATAACCCTTTAGATATAGTGGTAAACAAGGCTGAAGGTGCTTGGGTATACGATGTTGACGGAAACAAGTATCTTGATTGCCTTAGTGCGTATTCAGCCGTTAATCAGGGGCATTGCAACCCTAAAATTTTAAAAGTATTTAAAGAACAAGCCGAAAAAGTAACTTTAACCTCAAGAGCTTTTAGAAACCAACAGTTACCTTTGTTTTATAAAGATTTAACAGAATTGACCGGCTTTGAAATGATTCTGCCGATGAATACAGGCGCAGAAGCCGTAGAATCAGCAATAAAAGCTGCAAGAAAATGGGGATATCAAAATAAAAATATCCCGGATAATCAAGCTGAAATTATAGTTTGCACAAATAACTTCCACGGAAGAACCACAACTATCATTAGTTTTTCCAGTGAAGAACAATATAAACAAAGCTTTGGTCCTTTTACTCCAGGGTTTAAAATCATACCTTATTCTGATATAGAAGCATTTAAGGATGCAATCACTCCAAATACCTGTGCGTTTTTATTAGAGCCGATCCAGGGCGAAGGTGGTGTGTTGATTCCGCCGGATGGGTATTTAAAGCAAGTAGAGGAAGTCTGCAAAGAAAATAATATTCTTTTGATGTTAGATGAGATACAAACAGGCTTAGGAAGAACCGGTAAGCTTTTTGCCTATGAACATGAAAATGTTGATCCTGACGTTGTTATGATAGGTAAAGCTTTATCAGGTGGTTTTTATCCTGTATCAGCTGTTTTATCTAAAAAAAATGTGCTATCAGTCTTTAAACCCGGAGAGCACGGCAGCACATTTGGTGGAAATCCTTTAGGTTGTGCTGTTGCAAGAGAAGCCCTAAAAGTATTAACAGAAGATAAGCTGATAGAAAATTCTGCCAAGCTTGGTGATTATATTTTAAACAGGCTAAAGTCAGAATTAAAAACTGATATTATTAAAGAAATAAGGGGAAGAGGCTTGTTTGTAGGGATAGAGCTTACAATAAAAGCCAGGTCTTATTGCGAAGCTTTAAAGCAACAGGGTATTTTGTGTAAAGAAACCCATGATAATATCATAAGAGTAAGTCCTCCGTTAATTATCACTAAAGAAGAGCTTGATATTGCAATAAATTGTATTTTAAAAACTTTATGACAGTGAAAGGTGCTTTGGTTACATACAGGCTTGGCAAAGCTCAAAAAAAAAATTGAACTATTCGAAAGGCAAAAGAGTAAACTAAATAAAAATGCAAAAAAGATAGGCAGGCTTTGGGTTCAGATTAAAACCCAAAGCAGTGAGAGCAGTTTAAATAAAAAAGCCTCTATAGCTGAGTATAAAAAAAGAATAAAAGGTTTAGTTCATATTAATGGTGCAGCTATACTTGACAATGGCGACATTCTTATAAATACATTTGGAGGAACCGGAAAACAAATACTAGAAAGAGCAGATAAAAAATTAAAGCATCTGCAAATAGTTAAAGATGCAACAGAAAGATTCCAGCTTGCAGGAAAAGCTCTAAGGGCAATAAAAAAAGTAGTCATAAAGAACTTGGGAATAAAAACAACGAATAATTCAGTTAAATCTTTGCAAGAATCAACTTTAGAAAAATTAAAATCTGCTGAGATAAAAAAAATATTTGCTGAACGTACTGGAATTAATTTCAGTGATTCAACCTTATATGTAGTATTAAGAGCCGCAGGCAAATTTAAATCATTAATAATAAAGGCAAAATAAGCAGAAAATAAGATAATAGCGTTAATTAATGCTTAAAACTGCATATCATCTTGTGATATACAAACATCCCACGCATCAGAGCCTTGCAAATGAAGGAATAATAAAACTTATTTATGTTAAGGAATTTTATGCAATATTTGTATATGACACATTAGTACTATTACTAATTCCCTGTAATAAACTTTTTCTATAAAATTATAATCTCAATATTTAATATCAAGTTCCTAGCCTGGGAGATATCTAATTGCAAAAAATACTGATTATTTTAATCGTTTATTTACTGAGTTCCTTTTGCTTAAATCAATCAGTTGCTTTTTGCAAAAAGCCAAAATCTTATGATAATCATGAATCTCAAATAATAGATAATTCAAGGACTCCTTACAGAACTACTTGTACGCCAATAAAAGACGGCATTAGCAAGTGCATAACAACTGACCCTACTTTTACAGAATTCATACCTAATCCTGTTGTGTACTGGTACGGTACAGGTACAAATGATGAACCTATACTTCTTTTGAATTTTAAATCCGGCATACCCATAAAATGCTTAGTTGGCAATTTAATAACAGAAATATCTGCTATTATTCTTAAATTAAAACTCCCTGAACAATATGGCTATTATTTTAAAATTTTAGAAATTTATGGCCGTCCGGAATATCAAACTATAAATTATAAAATGGAAAGAAGCTCTAAAACGATAGCTCAACCTTCATATAAAGAAATTAAAGCCGGTTCAGTAGAGTTTAATAATAAGAGAAGTATGGATTTCCAAGCTAAACATCCGGTTATAACTTTTTATGGAGTCAGCTCTGACACCTTAACCATCATGCTGAGAAGAGGGAGAAAGTACCCCATACCTAATTGTCAAATTCAAGTATCAATGCTGGTTAGAGCAATGAAAAAAACTGCTTGCGACAAAAGAAAAGCTATAGACTTTTATAAACTAGCTACTACGCATTCTTGCGACCTTCAATTTCATAAGTCAGTAGTTCAAGTTACAAAAAAACCTTTGTTTGTAAAAAAATTACCTTTTATTGCAAAAATTTTTGTAGTACCAATAGTAAAACTCTTTTATCCGAACAAAAACTATGACACTAAAGTCATCAAAGCCAACAAAGAATCGATTTTTAGCTCAAGAATCATCATTGGTTCACATATTTTTGGTTGTTTTAAAAGTAACCAAAATAATATAATAGATTTTAATACAGGCGCATTTCGTGATGATGATGTACTCTATAAAGAAATGGAATTGCCTTATAAAATTGATGAAAAGGCTACCAATTATACCTTAGATAAAGTAAAAGACGCAATTAAAACATTAAATAGGGTGAACAAAAACACATTAATAAAATGAATAATAAGGAATGGGCTAAGCAAAATAAATAAAATTTCTAGCGTTTAGTTAAATTATATTAATTTTAGGTTAAAAGCTATGGATAATAAATATTTGAAGGATATTATTGATGCGTTTTAAATATAAAAACAATTTGTTTTTTATGAAACTTACATAATAAAAATTTACAATTATATTAAAACATTGATAATAATTGCCATACAGTGAAAATATAAAAAATGAAATTTAAAAAGCATTAAAGTATTAAAAAAGTTTTGAGCATTGATTTTCCAGGGGAAATTTTTGTTTTGATTCGTATAATTTTATTTTAAAACCTGATCAATTATTTTTTTGAGTGTTTTTGAAATATAATGATAACGTAAGTGTTTATAACCTTTAATGCAAATATAGTTGATCCTCTTGCATTCTAGGCATGTTAGAGGATCATTTGTTATGAAAAAGAAAGAAAAATTATATAAATGACAAAATTAAGATTTGAACAGCTGGCTCTGTCAGATGAATTATTAAAAGCTATTGAAGATATGGGCTTTGAAGAAGCTTCTCCTATTCAAGCTAATGCAATACCTTTATTGTTAGATAATAAAGATATTATCGGAAAAGCGCAAACAGGTACGGGAAAAACAGCCGCATTTGCTATACCTCTTATTGAAGGGCTTGATGAAGACAATAAAGGAGCACAAGCTCTTGTGCTGTGTCCTACGAGAGAACTTGTTATTCAAGTTGCTGAAGAGTTTGGCAAATTATTAAAATATAAAAAAGAAATATCAGCAGTGCCTTTATATGGTGGCCAGCCAATAGAAAGACAATTAAAAGCCCTTAAAAAAGGAGCACATGTGCTTATTGGTACACCGGGCAGGACGATGGATCACATTAGCAGAGGTTCTATTAATATATCTCAACTAAAAACTGTTGTACTTGATGAAGCTGATGAAATGCTTGATATGGGCTTTAGAGATGATATAGAAATCATTCTTAAAGATACGCCAGATGAGCGTCAAACAGTTATGTTTTCTGCAACAATGGAAAAAGAAATTTTAAAATTAACTAAAAAGTATCAAAAAGATGCTGTAAAAGTTGATGTTACCGGCAAGAAAAAAAGCGAGCCTAAGATTCGTCAGGTATATTTTGAAGTTATGAATAAAAATAAGCCTGAGCTTTTGGCGAGACTTATAGATATTCATAATATTAAGCTATCTTTGGTTTTTTGTAATACAAAAAGCCAGGTGGATGAGCTTGTTGAATTGTTAAAAACTCGTGGTTACTTTGCTGATGCACTACATGGAGATATGAGCCAGAATCAGCGTGATAAAGTAATGAAAGGTTTTAGAGCCGGTACTGTAGAAATTCTTGTTGCAACTGATGTAGCAGGCAGAGGTATCGATGTAAACGATGTTGAGGCGGTGTTTAACTATGATTTGCCAAGAGACGATGATGATTATATTCACAGGATCGGAAGAACTGGTAGAGCCGGTAAATCAGGGATAGCATTTACTTTTGTTACCGGTAAGCAAATATATAACCTAAAAAGAATTGAAAGATTAAACGGGTTTCAGGTACAAAGGCAAAGTGTACCTTCAATTGATGAACTTGCTGAAACCAGGGTTAATTATTATGCTAAACAAATAAAAGAAGCCCTTGAAGAAGGACATCTCAGTAAGTATATTAATCAAGTTGAACTTTTGATGGGTGATGATTATACTTCTTTAGATATTGCGGCTGTTTTACTTAAACTCGCAATAGAAAAGGATAATCAAGGCTTTGATGCATCGGTAAACTTTGAAGAGCTTGAAGAGATCAAAGAGAAACCGCGCAATCGATTCAGAAGATCATCTGATCAAAATTATAGTGGTAAAAGAAAAAAACAAAGAAAAGACTTTGGTAATAAAAAAGAATTCAGCAATTTCGGCAAAAAAAATATAAAAAATAAATCTAATAAAAGCAATAAAAAGAAAAAAGAGGCAAAATTTTAAGTATTAATCCTTTGGACAAAATATTTAAAATTATTTTCGATTAATTTTAACAAGCAGAGCCTGGCTTTCATAAAAAACTCATAATTGTCAAAGTTACCTGTGCTTATTTCTTGTTTTTGATTATCAAGAAGCTTGTTAAAATCTTGCTCTAAATACTCTATTATTTCTTTTCTCGAAAGTGATTTATCTCTAATTTTAATTGGCTTACCTATTTCTACAAAAACTTCCGGTCTGTCTTCCCTTACAAACGTATAACGATGGGCAATAGGAACAAGATTAACCTCTTCTAGTTTTTGTACGATATAAGCTAAGCCATTTTCAAATTTAATAGGCCTAAAATCAGGAGGTTTAACACTGCCTTCGGGAAAGATCCATAAAGAATTTGCTGGATTTTGCAAAATGCCTACGCAATAATTTAATGCTTTTATTGAAGCTTGAGGGGTATTTTTCTCTACAGAAAAAGCCCCTATTTTAGATAATAAAGGAAATCTGCTAAGGTGTTCTATCATTACGTGCATATTGGTATTAAAAAAATGTCTGTTTAATAAGTAGCCGATTACACCATCCCACCAGCAACAGTGGTTTGCATAGAATATAGTTCCTTTTTTAGGGTCGATTAGTTCTAAATTTTCCAAGTTTTTTATCCTGAATGAATAAAAGCTTTTTTTTACCATAGAATAAAAGGCAAAGTTAAATACTTTAATCCAAAATGTTTGAAAGTCGGTTTTTATAATAGGTTCGGCTTTATTTTTAATATTTGAATCATTAATTATATTTTTCATTATTCATCACTACCATAGATTGATGAGTAGTATAAAAATACATAAATATGTTAAAGCATAATTTTTAAAAATTAAATTGTCGTTATGTTTATATTAGTAATGTCTTTATATACTGGTTCCAGGTTAAATTTCAGATTACTCTTTTCAGAAAAAAGTTTATTTTACCTAGACTTAACACGAGTGAATAATCTGAAAAGTATTTTTGAGTTATACCAATTAGCAGTCTATAAAGTATTAACTATCCAGTTAGAGCCAACTATTGACTTGATAGTTTCAGAATTGCTTTCGTAGAATAAAGAAGCTTCTATCATC
>JANQLL010000056.1 GCA_028280605.1 Candidatus Gastranaerophilales bacterium | reverse complement strand
AAAGCCACATTATTAGTAGGCTTTGATTTAAAAATTGAAAATTTTGGCTGCAATGATAGACTTTTGCTTAGCAAAGGGGAGTTTCTCATTGCTATTTTTATATGTGATAAAATTTACTTATGAGAATAGAATATCTTGAAATATATAGCCGGCTAGAATCGGAAGAAATTAAAAAGCAGAAAAGACTTGAGCTTATAAACAAATACAGCTACGCAATCCCAAACAACGAAGCGATTAAAGCCATTATAAAATATTCACCGTTAATAGAAATCGGTGCAGGACATGGCTATTGGGCGTTTTTGCTAAGCCAGACCGGGGCAGATATTATAGCATTTGATGATTATTCCTGGTTCGGCAAGACCGTTTTAGACAGCAAAAACTTTTATATGAATATAGAAAAAGCAAATCATAAAATCCTAAAAAACCACCCCGACCGAAATCTTCTGCTCTGTTGGCCGCCACCGTTTGATGATATGGCTTATAAATGCCTAAAATGCTTTAAGGGAAAATATTTTATCTATATTGGCGAAGATTATAAAGGCTGCACTGCCAACGATAAATTTCATGAATATGTATATGATAATTTTATAACCGTAGAACAGATCGAAATACCTACCTGGTCTGACTTTTACGACAAATTATTTATCTATAAAAGGAAATGCTAATAAATAACATCATTAAAATACCTTATTTTAATATAATATTGATTCATTTATAATTTAAATAAAGAAGAGTCTTTTAAATGAAAGGTACCAAATGTCCATTAATTTTGACGAACCGGTTATTATTAAAGTAAAGAAAATAAAACCGCTGATTAGTCTTGACTATAACCTATATCAAGAAGCCGAAGGCTTGGTTAAACAGATTTTAAAGATAAAAGAAGGTATATCATCGGCGTTTATCAATAAGTTTAAGAAAAAGAACTTTTTATTATCTTATTTGGTAGAAAAATCAGATGAAAAGCTATTTAACCTAAGTTTGTTTAATGACAATGATGATGATATAGACAAGCTAAAAAAATTAAAAAGAAAGAAAAAAGAGCTTTTTAAGCATATAGACCAAAAGGTTCAAGATAATTTTTCCGCAAAACTATTAACTAACATATTAATCGACGATAAAATAGAGCTCTATATCAATACATCAGTTAAAACCATAGGTCACCCGGAACAGGACTTAATGTTTAAAAACTATAAAGATAATATAATACTAAAAGGCACAACTGATTCAGACAACAAACACGTTAGCTTTGAACCCTATGATTTTGAGCCCAAAGGATTTATTGTTTTTGGCCCAAAGGTTATAGATTTTGAATTTTTACAATTAAGCTTATTCATCGCTGAATCAGATGAGGATGTTAGACGCATTGGTCAAGGAATAACAAAGTTTTCGAACTTACTCGAACCGGCTATCGTAGGCAGTGGTTCGGCAGCGACACCAGCAGGAATGGCAATAGACTTAGCAGTTAAGGGTAGTAAAATTCTTGGTAAACAATTGGAGAAAAACGGTGATGATGAGTATTATAACGATACTTTCATACTAAACACAGAGTATCAGCTTAAAACACAAGGTGATCTACTATCTAAAATATCCAATGACAAAATAGAAATAACCTTAGAAATCAAAAACTACAATCCTGACGAGGATTTTGATCTTTTTGATAAGGCTAATAATCTTAAAAATATATCAAGAGTATAATCTTCAACATTATCTTTATTATTAATATCAAAAGGGATTGCGTTAAAAACAATCCCTTTTATTTATTATTCTTTCACTATTAAACTTCTTATGTGCCAATTTGCCAGCTATTTAAGTATTCAACCATTTTTGGGGTTAGTTCATCTATTTCTACGCCCATTGATTTTAATTTCAAATTGGCAATTTGCATATCAGTTTCTTCGGAGAGGGTTTGAACCACGTTATCAAGCTTGCCTTTGTTTTTCACCAGGTACTCAACCGCAAGAGCCTGATTAGCAAAGCTCATGTCCATAACACTTGCAGGGTGACCCTCAGCAGCAGCGAGGTTTACTAGTCTGCCTTCGCCCAGGACTAAGACAGATTTGCCATTCTTTAAGTTATAGCTTTCTAAGAATGGTCTTATATTTGAGATATCCTTCGTTTCCGCTTTTAAAGCTTCTAAGTTCAACTCTAAGTCAAAATGCCCTGAGTTGCATACAATAGCCCCATCCTTCATATCTAAGAAGTGGTGAAGATCTATAACATGCCTGTTACCTGTCACTGTAATGAATATATCTCCCAGCTTAGCAGCCTCTGCCATTGGCATTACCCTAAATCCGTCCATTACAGCTTCTATTGCTTTAATTGGATTAACTTCTGTTACTATAACATTTGCACCTAAGCCCCTTGCTCGCATTGCTGTGCCTTTGCCACACCAGCCATAACCAACAACCACAACGTTTTTACCTGCCAGCAATATATTAGTTGCTCTTATAACACCATCTAGTGTGCTTTGCCCTGTGCCGTATCTATTGTCAAAGAAATGCTTTGTTTGAGAGTCATTTACAGCTATTGCCGGAAAGTCAAGCTTACCGTCCTTTTGCATTGCTTGCAACCTGACTATGCCTGTTGTTGTTTCTTCTGTTGTGCCAATAAGGTCTTTAACTTGTTCAGGACGTTCTTTTATTAGCGTTGCAACTACGTCAGAGCCGTCATCTATTATTACTTCAGGCTTATGGTCGAGTGCAATCTGTACGTGCTTGTTATATGTAGCTGTGTCTTCACCTTTGTAGGCGTAAACCGGTATGCCATAATCTTTTACTAGTGATGCTGCTACATCATCCTGGGTGGAAAGAGGATTCGATGCTATTAATACACCGTCTGCACCACCTTTTTTTAAAGCTATTGCTAGGTTTGCTGTTTCTTTTGTCACGTGACAACATGCCACCACTCTAACGCCTTCTAATGGTTTTTCTTTAGTAAATCGCTCTGTGATTTGCTGCAGTACGGGCATATCAGAATTAGCCCAGCTAATCTGCTTTTTGCCTGCTTCAGCAAGATTTATATCCTTAATTTCATATTTAATTTGAGTTTTTCCCATTTTAAAATCTCCATTTATTCTTTATTATTACCCTTCCTTATAGAATAAAAAAAATATAACATAAAACCAGCTATTTTTATATTAGTAGTAGCATATTAGACCTTCTATATTTGAAAGCTGAACTCCTTTTTTTGCTTTCAAATTCCTAATCTAACTGTCGCTCATGCAACTACATCCACTAAAGATCCTCTTTCTGTCCAGGATTGCTGGTTAAATGGATTAACCTTTTGTGTTATACCCGCCAAAGCCCCGCCTTGCTTTTGTATATCATTGTTTATATTAGTCGTGCCATTCGTACCTTCCAACTGATGCAACTCTTGGTTTGCCTTTTGTATCATCTTATCAGCCTCTTGCGCCACCTTCATATCCTGAGCAGAAGGCTCTTCTGGCGCTAGCGCAGCTCGTTTTAATTGTTCAGCATTTTCTTTATTTTTTTGAGGGTCGTCTTCTTCTTTTACTTTTAGTTCAACTTCGCCATCCTTAACGTACATTTTGCCGTCAGTCCCTTGTACATATTCATACTGCGCACGCGTAACAGACAAGCCACCAGCTGCACTTTTATGTGCTTGCTCGTGTTTAATGACTTCATCTTCTCTTTTTTGCATTTTTTCTAGCTCTTTCTCTTCTTCTTCACTTAGATTTTCATCATCAGAGGAAGAGCTTTTTATTTTATGCTCATCAGTTTGTTTATCTTTTGGGTCTTTATTATTAGCCTTTTTTTCATTTTCCAATAACTGTTTACTTTCATCAGAAATCATCACCCTGTCATTAATTTCCATATCATAAGACGGCGATTTTTGAATATTTTCTGTGCTATCTTCCTGTACTTTATTAGGGGAATGTATATAATTTATATAAGATACAGAAGGTAAATCATTACTGACTTGCATAAAAATTTTGACCTTTCTTGATGCAAACAATGATAACATATTTTTTTAGTTTTATGTACTGAACAAATATAATGTAGGAGGAAAGAATTATATGATAAGTTGTATTGCTTAACCTGAACTGCTAAATAAATTTTAATCGATTTGAAATTTATTGCAAAATAAGCGAAACCTCTTATTAGGTATACCAGTCACAGAATAAAATTCAGATTTTTTGATAATTTAGCAGGTGAAGCTTAGTTCCGATTTGGAACATTTTACTAAAAAAATCACAAATTTATTTTAGAACCAGTATAACAATAAGAGGTCCACAAAATGAATGATACTGACATGATAACACTAATTTTTGCATCAATAGATGACATAGTAAAATCAATCAAATTAGACCCTAAACCAGGTCCAAAAGGTAAATTATCAGAATCTGATGAAGTGAAACAACTTGAAAATATCCTTGAAGATTTAAAAGATAAGTGGCTTTTGGCAGATTTAGGTTATCGAGGAAAAGATATACATAAAAGGTTTTGGGATGACAAACAGATTGCAATTAAGCTTACAGGAGGAAAAGAAAGACAATGGATTGAGAATGTTATTGGTTTTCTTAAAGATAAACTTGGTTTATCCAGAATTAGAGGAGTAAGAAAAACTCCAGCTTTCTTAGCTAGAGTTTATTCTATGCTTTGTGCCTATAATCTTTGTGTTAAGCTAAATTTATCTATTTAGCAGTTCAGGTTGCTTAAAATAAAACATTTAAAAAAAACGCAATTTTTTATCATATTTTGTTTTTATACAAATAGGGGCAATAATAGGGAAATAAGTTAAATGCGAAAAAGTTTATAAATTAAATACGATTATACTGCAAACTTGTATTTGCCAAGTGTAAAAAAAATAGTTTTGGAAGTAAATATACAATATGTAAAAAATAGGGGAATGTAGGAGAAATATATTTATGGGATCTGAAGTTGGTAGTAGATGCTCAATTAGCGGATCTGTCACTGTTACAGGAATTGCTGCAAAACCAGGCTGTATTTCGGGAATTCCAGCTACAAGCAAAGGTGCAACTGATTCAATTTTTAAGAAAAGTGCAGGTAAATTTAATCCTAAAACTATTCCTTTTTGGCTGCTTGCTGCAGGCGGGGCAGGACTTTTTGCTTATAGTCAATTGGATTAAATAATTTAAGCAAGCTAAATTTATTTTTTAAAAAAGTAATATTGAATTGAATTTAATAAAGTGTTTATTTATAAATATGTAAAAATGGGAAATGAATGCGGGAGGAATATATTATGTCAACAAATATGCCATTAAGTGGAACTATGAATAAACGAGAGTATCTTAGATTAAATCAACCAGGCTTAGTAGGTGAGCAGATTGCAGGGTATTGGAAAGATGGTCAATATCATGGAAGAAAATTTAATCCAGCAACATATACTATACCAGAAGGAGCTACGTTTAAGACTTCATCAAAAAAACCTGAGCTAGAACGAATAATTAAAGCAGATAACCAAAAAACAAACTTCTATAAAAATGCAGATGGTACTGTATTTGAAAAGGTCTATAATCCTTTAGGGTCAGAAGCTAAGCCTTTATCGAAGGCAAATGGAGCAGGATTACATCGCATAGGAGAGGGAGATGCTATTAAATATATTGACGGAGATGGTATACAATTTAAACGGTTAGCTCAAGATAAGCAAAGTTTGTTCAAAAGACACTATGGGCAAATAGATAATGCCGGTAAGCTTGTAACTAATGGTAAAACAGCGTCTAGATTACGCTGGGGTCGAATTGGTGGAGCTGCTGCATTAGGTATCGGTGCTCTCTGGGGAATAAGCAGCCTGTTTAGCCGTAATAAAGACCAAGCAGCGCAATAAGCTTATTAGCAATAAATAATAAATATATATAAAATTTAATACTTATACTTAGCCAAAGAAATTGACTTTTGGGGTCAGTTTCTTTTCTTTTTGCTATAAAAAATATTTTTATTTTTTTTATAAATTAAATAGCAATTTTATAAATATTTTTGTTTTTATATAAGTAAGGAAGAAAATAAATGCATTCAATGTGGAAAAATTTTGACAACTAAATAATAAGGATAAAGTAATTTAGGGATACGTAGTTTAATTTTAATTTTGGAAGTGGATAAATATTAGGAAGTAAATAGGAGGAAGAAATTATGGCAGTAAATGGAAGTGGACAACTAATTTATACTAGTAGTACCAAGAACCCTTATAAAATGCTTATGCAACATCAGGCTACAGATGGCAAAATTATAAATACAGGGTTTAGTTTAGTTAAAGATATAGAAGCTGATACCATTGAACTTAAAAGAAATAAATATATAAAATGCCCAGACAACCTGCTTAAAGCAGCGAAAACTGCTGAATTTAAGCCAGCAAAAAATGGTATGGAAAAAACAGTAATAAATGGAGAAACAGTTTATAAGAACAGTGAATCTAAATTTTTTATAAAAGGAGAAAAAGTAGCGGCTACGGTTGATGACTTAAGTAAAGTCACAGCTAGTGCTGCTGACGATGCAGCTAAATCCGTAGCCGGTGATGCCACAGAAGCCGCTGCAAAGAGCGGTTGGTGGAAAGGGCTGAATAACTGGCAGAAAGGCGGCATAATAGGAGTCGGTACGCTTGCTGGATTATGGGGCTTAAGTAAGCTCTGCAATAATAAACAACAGTCAGCATATTATTAGATAGAGTACCCGTATAAATATAAATGTACAAAATTAAGTAATTATTGAAGAAAAGAAATCTACTTTTGGGGGGGGAGGTTTCTTTTCTTTATTTAAATTTATTTTTTATTTTTTTTATAAATTAAACGCAATTTTTGACATATTTTTGTTTTTATATATATAAAGGGCAGTAAATAAATTCATTATGAACAAAATATCTTTTTGGGATTAATAATAGGAGGAGAATCTTATGCCACCAGTAGAAGCAAGAACCATTTATGATTGGAGTGCTAATAAAAATGCAGTAGGTTTGTACTCAAAATGGACAGAAGAGGGATCAAAAATATATAAAAATGCATCAGGAACAATATTTGACCGTAGTGGCTTTTTTAAGAATACTTATACACCAAGAGCCGGTAGCGCGGGAAAAACTGCTGCAAAGACCATAACAAGAACTCGCTGGGGTAGGATACTTGCTATTCCTACGTTTTTAGCAGGCGCTTATGTATATTCTAATGGAGTATAAAAAGTTTAAATTTATTGGAAGTAATTATTTATTTTAGATTTACAAATTGGAGGGGAAGTAGATGTCTGCAGAAATATTTTATAATCCATTGGTGGATCCTAGAAATACTAGAGTGCCACAACCACCGCAAAAAACATTGGGACCTAAAAACTCAGTAAACTTATACGCTGTTATTGAAGATGGCATTAAAACAGGTATATATGAAAATGCACAGGGCGATAGATTTGTTAAAACCAAAAACACGTTTGTTGATTCATATCTGGCTGATGGGAAAGAAGCAATTACCAGGACCAAATGGGGGAGAGTTGCTGCTGCGGTAGGTCTTACATGGCTTGTTCTTACGATTCTAAGTGGAGGATAGATAAGCTAAAAGAAAAAATTAAACTGACTTTTATTCTGGTACTCAATTAAATTTTAGATTACTCTTTTCACTAGTTTATTAGTTTTAACTCGATTTAATAATCTGAAAAGTATTTTAGCGCAAGTATAAAAGGAGCTGGTCAAGTTTTAGGTCAGCTCCTTTTTATCCTGGAGGAAGTAATTTTTTTGTAAACCCTTCTGTTGAGTAAATATTAATAATTTTGTTTAGTGGTTTTATAGTTAATGTCAAAATAAATTTTTTCTTCTAATATGTTTATCACATAAATACAAATGTCAAGCTATACTTTATTAAGAGGATATAGAAATTGCTAAATCCACTACTATACAAGAAAAATACTATCAATAAACAAAATAATTCCACAAATGACAAATTTTTATCCTTTAAAGGTGAACTTGAAAATCTTGAACCACAAGCTGTTTGGAAGAATTTTGAAGACATATCTAAAATATACAGAGAATCCGGTCACTGCAAAGAGATTAGTGACTTTTTAGAAAAGAAACTTAAGCAATCAGGATTTGAAACATATAAAGAAACTAATGGTATTGGCAAAAATAATGTATATGGATTAAGAAATATTAATAATAATAACGGTATTATACTTCAGGCACATATGGATATGGTTTCCATATCAGATGATAATAACCCTAAAAAGCCTATTAAATTAAATAAATTAGGCGATAGATTATATGCAAACAACAGATCATTAGGATCAGATGATGGAATAGGAGTTGCAACGGCTTTAGCAGTCGCAGAGAACCCAAAGTTTAGAAACATGCCCTTACAAATAATTTTTACTGTAGACGAAGAAACTACAATGAACGGTGCCAAAGCCGTAAAACCCGAGCACTTGGTCGGAAAGTATTTGATAAATATCGATTCTGAAGAGTACGGTATAATAACAACCGGCTGTAGTGGCAATAGTACATACACTATAGATAAACCGGTTCCTATTACTATTTTGAATAAAAATAATTATAAAAAAGTAAATATAGCTATTTCTCACGCCAGTGGCGGGCATTCTGGCGAGGATATAAACAAGGGAAAGCTGAATCCTTTAAAACACTTGCTAGAGGAGTTAAATAAAACAAATAATATTCATATAGTAAGTATCAACGGCGGTGATAAGAGTAATTCAATACCAAAAAACGCCAGGGCTGAATTCTTTATACAGCAAGATCAGGTTAAAGGCTTTACAAAGCGTATTAATAAAGTTTTTAAAAATATAAAAGCAAAACATAAAATAACTGATCCAGATGTACAAACCAGTTTATCAATATCAAAAGGGGTTGCTTTGCCAAATGCTAAAGTTTTGCATAAAGATTTTCAGGATAAGTTATTGAAGAATTTTAGCGAAAAATTGATAAATGGTGTTTTATCAAAAGATATGCACGGCAACCCACGGACATCTCAGGGCCTTGGATATTTAGACATTGGGGATGGCAAGATAAGTCTTTCTATAATGGAAAGAAGCTCTTGCAAGTCTGAGGATAAACAGTTGAGAAAACAGACTGAAAAACTGCTTGAGAATATTTTTAATGAAAAGCCTCAACCTCCTGATCATTACCCTATATGGGAGCCTAACGTACGTTCTGAGCTTACGAATAAGGCTGTACAAGCTTTTGTTAAAACAGAAGGGAAAAAGCCTAAAATAACCACTAGCTATGGCGGTACAGAAAACCCTGAGTTTATAGATAAAGTAGAAGATCAAATATCAATCGGTCCAACTATAGATCAACCCCACACAGTTCGAGAAAACATTAGTGTGGCCAGCGTACAAAAGCTTTATAAATATCTTGAGAATTTGTTGCTGTCGCTAAATAAATAAAAATATCTTTATTTTGTTAATGCTTCTTTTTTGGCGATGGCGGGTTCTAGATTTATTAAAAAACTTAAAACCTCATCTTTAATCCATTCACTGGAGTGATGGCTACCTTTTTTACAAAGATATAGTTTAGCTTTAGGATTTCTTTCTGCTAACTCTATTGACATATAAGACGGTACGGTTTTATCATTCAAAGAATGCGCTATCAGCAAAGGTGAAGAAATCATGCTAACTTTATTTTCATTATCAAACTTTTGGGTTAAAGGTATAGCCTCTACAAATTTTGAAGAGATTTTAGCCCAAAAACGATATTTACTTTCTAAAATTTTATTTTTGGTAATAAATAAAGCCTCTTCTCTTATGTTTGTAAAGGTGCTTTCAAGTATTACACCCATAAAATCATCTCTGGATGCCACATCACATACAATCGCACCACCTAAAGAACGCCCCCATAACACTATATTATGTTGCTCTACCTTTTCATAATCTTTTAAATATTTTATAGATGACTCTAAATCTAAATATAAACCGCTTTCTCGCGGTGACCCCTTACTCCTGCCGTGTCCCCTATACTCCAACATAAATATTCCATATCCGTTATCAGATAAAAACTGTGCAATGCTTTGCCACATACTTATATTTTCACCTTGTCCGTGGCAATAAACTATTGTAGGCTTGTTATTTTTAGATTCTATATACCAGGCATTTAATTTCGTACCATCCAAGCTATAAAAATTTATGTCTTGCAATGGTCTTGTTAAGTTCAGTCTAACATCAGCTATATGCTTATTCATCGGGTAATAAATCAATTTTTTTTCTATATCAAAAAATGCTAAACATTTATGAGCATTAAAAAGAAAAAATAAAAAAATAAAAAATCCCAATATCACTGAACTTTTTAAAATATCCACGAAATATACTCCCTCTAAAATATTTTTCAGATTATTTGATCGTGTTAAAAAATTTAGTTAGATAAGCTAGCCTCTGAAAAAAGTAATCTAAAACTTAATTGGGTACCTACATAAATATCCCCTGCTTATTTTTGTATGATTAATCAACAGTATAATTTCTTACGAAAATAAAAACAAATAATTATAATTAAAAGACTGTAACAAGTTTATAAATTTTATTATTTTATTTAGCATTATATCAAACATTTATGTTTTTAATATATATATAATAAATAAAAATTAAATACAAACGCGTGCAATATATAACAGAATAGAATTGGAAGTTGATATGTTACATTTTTATCCTAAAAAACCAGGGCAAACTCCTAACAATAAATTATGCTTACCCGGACAAAACACACCGGGTGTTGGCTCTTTTGCGTATCCTCCAAGCTTTGGAATATTTTCCACTTGGACAAATCTCATGCCTTATAATATATCTCTGCATAACAGACCAATGATGATGAATTCATTGGGTTCATTATTTGGGACAAATGCGCCTAAATATCTAACACCTTCTCAGCTGGCAGGTAATCAACAAATAGATATTCCCGGATTAGGACCTAATATAGTACCAATGTGTCCTTAAAAAAACAAAATATAATTGAAAAAGAGACTAGAAAAAAATATTTCTAATCTCTTTTTAGCTTTCAATATTTAATTTATAAAAACAAAATTTACTGCGCTTTTTTCAAATATTATACCAATTTCCATTCAACAAAGTATTAATAACAAAAATTACTTAAGTAAATTAAATTGATTCATCAATACTTTGTTGATGACAGAAAGCTTTTTGGTAT
>JANQLL010000050.1 GCA_028280605.1 Candidatus Gastranaerophilales bacterium | reverse complement strand
ACACGCTCCAACAATAATAAAAAATTAAATCAAAAATCGTTGCGTACAGCTTAAGCTAGTCATTGATTGACTCAAAAATAAGTAATAAAAGTGGCGACTATCACCTGACTCAAAGGTAAATAAAGAATGTTGCTTAGCCACTTATGTTATAATTTTTAAGTATACATTTAAGAATCTTAAATATAAAAGGTGAATAAAAATATTGTAAAGCCAATGGCTAAGCAACATTACTGGGAGAAAATATTTTGTGGGACTTAATAGTACTGGGTGGCGGTAGTGCAGGAGTTGCAACAGCAGTTGCAGCAGCAAGAAAAGGATGTTCAACTCTATTAATCGAGAAAATGAATTTCTTGGGAGGTCAAGCAACTGGCGGGCTCGTAACTCCAATGATGAAAAACTTTTGTAATGATGAGAATCTTACAAATGGTCTATATACAGAAATTCTAGAGCGCCTGAAAAAAAACGGCAATTCAATTGTATATGAAGATGGAAATCCCGGTTGGTTTAATCCAGTATATATGAAGTGCCTGCTAGATGACATATGCGTTGAAAGCGGCGTGAACCTGCTTTTTGATACGATTTTAACGGATATAAAAAGTGAAGGTGAAAACCTGGTAGCAGTAACATGTAATACCCATTCAGGTCCTACAAATTATTTAGCAAAATATTTTGTAGATGCCACAGGTGATGCAGCTTTATCAACCTTGGCCGGTGTCCCGTTCAGGGCTGGTACAAGTGAAGAAGTGATAACATCAACCGGTCAAATATCTCAAGATACTGATTTTCAGGCACTATCTCTAAGATTCATTATGGCAAATGTGGATATATACGCTTTTACTGGCTGGATAAGAGAAATTGACCCAGAAACCGAGATGTCATCATTTTACAATACAAGTGATGACCAACTAATGTTTTCAACAGCACATGTCACAGATCAATGCGAGTGGGATTTATCTTCATATTTCAAACAAGGTATGCGAGAAGGTATAATAGATGAATTTGATGCATCGTATTTTCAAATATTTGCGATTCCGGGACAAAAAAATTCTATAGCCTTTAACTGCCCAAGGATAAATTTTTATAAATCACTAAATCCTTTAGATTCAAATGATACAACCCAGGCTCAACTGATAGGCAGACGCCAAATAAGAAGATTGGCAAAATTTTTAAAAAAATTCTTTGTAGGATTTGAAGATTCTTATATATCAGAAATAGCTCCAGTCTTGGGAGTAAGAGAATCAAGGCGGGTATTAGGCAAATATACACTGACAGAAGAAGACATAAGATCTAATAAAAAATTTCCTAATTGTGCCGCAAAATCAACTTACCCAATAGATATTCACTCCCAGTCCGATAAAATCGATGATGAACTGGGCACAACAAAAATCCATGATTATTACGAAATACCATTAGAATGTATGTTAAATGACAAGGTCAACAATTTGTTGAGCGTAGGGCGTTGTATATCATCAACATTCAAAGCGCAATCATCTTTAAGAATTCAACCAAACTGCTGGCAAATGGGTGAATACGCAGGAAATTATATAGCAGAAAAAATAAAAGGATAATTAAAAATGACAAATAATCTACTAACAACGGCATTACTACCTCATCCGCCAATCATTATACCCGATATTGGCAAAGATAGATTAGCAGACGCACAATTAACAGTTGATTCAATGAAAGAAATATCTTCGCAAATAGTTGAGCAAAATCCTGATACGGTTGTTATTGTAACTCCGCACTCAATCTATGCAAAAGATACTTTTACCTTGTATATTGAACATGAGTTAACATGCTCCTTTGCTAACTTTGGTGCGCCACAAATACAATTTAGTGCAGAAAATGATTTTGACTTTTTAAAAGCATTAGATAAACAAATGAAGAACCGTACGGATTTACCTAAAATGGGTGGAATAAAGCCCGGTACACCTTTAGATCACGGTAGTGGCGTTCCGCTTTATTATTTACAACAAGCAGGCTACAAAGGCAAAGTTATAGTCATTAATTATTGCGCCTCGAGTACAAAGGATCATATTGAATTTGGAAAAGTCTTAAGGCAATCTATGGAAGACTGTGATAAAAAATTCGCCTTTATCGCCAGTGGTGACCTAAGCCATAAGTTAATAGAATCAGCGCCCGCAGGTTTCCATCCTGACGGCAAAACCTTTGACAAAATCTTTGAAGACAGTATCAAACAAGGCAATTATCAAAATATTATAGATATGGATGAATTTATAAGAAAGAATGCCGGCGAGTGTGCTTATAATTCTATGATGATGGCAATAGGCGTGCTAAATGAAACCCCTGATAATAATAAAGTATTCTCTTATGAGGGTCCCTTTGGGGTAGGATATCTGGTAGCGACTCTATAATTTATACATATTATTTTTTTAATAATTTAAAAATAAAAAATATATTATAATAAAAATAAAAGGAGCTTTAAATGAACCCAGTAGAACTAGCAAAAATGACAGTCGAAAAATATGTGACAAGCCGAGAAGTCCCGACCATACCGGAACAAATATTTGTAGAAGTAGAACAAGCCGGGGTATTTGTTTCTATCAAAACAGCAGATGGAAACTTAAGAGGCTGCATAGGCACAATATTCCCTACAGAAGATCATATAGGGCAAGAAATTATAAATAATGCCGTCAAAGCCGCAACTAAAGACCCGCGTTTTGACGCAATTCAACACCACGAACTTGAAAATTTAAACTATTCAGTAGATATTTTGCATAAACCTGAAAGAATCTTATCAGAAGATGAATTAGACCCTAAAAATTACGGTATAATCGTGGTTGCAAAAGATGGAAAACAAGCTTTACTATTGCCTGATCTTGAAGGCATTGAAACAATACAGCAGCAACTGTCTGTTTGCAAAAAAAAAGCTGGAATTCCGATGAGTGAACCTATAGCAGTGCACAGGTTCAAAGCTGACCGGTACTACGATTAGCCAATCTTATATATTATTAAGCTTTAAAGATGCATTATTTTGGATTATTCATTTGTTGCTTTATTCATAGACATCATCATAAAGAACATCATAAACATTTGCATCGGATTCTGGCTGTCTTGGTCGGGGCAGTTGCTGCGGCTAATATCTGCACCCTCATATTGAGCTATCAGATTATTATAGATTTTTTGAACTATGGATCTTACTCCACTGGGATCACGTTGATTTAGATACTCGCCGGCACGATTTTCTTGCATTGTTAATCTACCATCAGGATTACCATTAGATCCGAATGAATCTTTAAACATCGTATATGCAAGCTGTTCACCAGCACTAAAGACTCCGTCATTATTTAAATCCAAGTGTTGCTTATTTTGACCTAATTCCCAAGTTTGAACAGTTCCATCACCGTTCCCACCAAGATTTGGGTTATCATATATACTGACTGCATGAGTTTGTGAATTATGTAGACCTTGCGCTATACTATTTTTGCCTGTACATGGATCATATGGTGCATATACTATTCCTTGATCATAGCCACCTCCATAGCTATTGCCATAACCATTGTAGTAATTATTGTTATAACCGCCACATTGACACATATTTTATTTACCTCCTAATCTCCATTTTTACCTCAAACCTCGCAGCTTTGCCTTAAACAAGTTATTATATAAACAAGCTAACTCTTGAGTATTTTAGATTAATAAATAGTTTTAAGCTACTTAATTAACCTATATTTAAGAATGAATTAGCAAATTATATAAACTTGCATTAAATAGAAAATGTTAAATTTTGAAATCATACCTATATTTACCTATTTATATAAAAACATTTTTTTGCAAAAAATTGATAGTTAAATATAAATAAATTTAAATTTTAACTTTATCTATTGAAAACTACTAAAAGATCTTTGTGCAGAGGTAACCGTAAGCCGTTCCAATCTTCTTAAACATTTTACTATTTGAGATTCGTGGTGTTTCATCAAGGGGTCAACCAGAATAGTTACTAGTTTTAACCTTTGGCCTACCCATATATCAGTTAAAGGTCTATCACCAATCATTGCGGTTTCTTGCGGTAAAATATTATTTTCTTTAAGTGCCTTAAGCGCTATTGCTGTATTAGGCTTGTGAGCTTTTGCATATACAGGGCAACATAATTCTTCGGCAACCTTCTCCATATAATCATAATGAGGGTTATTGCTAAGCACTACCACTTGAAAATTTTGTTTAACAACTTCCAGCCATTGAGCTATATCATCTTGCAGTTTGCCAGATTTAGGTGGCATTAACGTATTATCCAAATCAAAGAATAAAGAGCTTATCCCATCAGCTTTTAATTCTTCTAAATTCATATCGGTTACTTTTTCAATAATATATGTAGGTTTTAACCTCATTATTTTATTCCTTGTATCTTAATATTGCCCATTTAAACTCAGTTTTCATTTGCTCAGGTAAATTCAGCTCAAGATATACATGATGATTTGTATTAGCCACATCAACGTTGTTATCTCCATTTACCATTACAATACTTTCAATAACAGTCTCATGCATTCCATTTGGTGTTATACATTCAACAGTATTTCCTTTTTTAAGTTGATTTTTTAGTTTTACTATATATTTATTATCATTAATATGCTCTTCAACTACTCCAACAAAGGTTGCCCCGGTTTTCCCTTTACTTGATTTATAATTATAATGTTCTGTATCTGGTTTGTCTACCAAAAATCCAGTCATAAATTGCCTATTGTTGGTTTTTGTTAACTCATTAAACAGTCCTTCAGCATCAAAGGGACTATCTTTATAATAATTATTAATAGCTTGTTTATAAGTTTTTGCAGCGATAGATGCGTAATATAAGCTCTTTGTACGACCTTCTATCTTAAAAGAATTAACGCCTGCTTCAATTAAATTTGGAATATATTTGATTAAAGCCAAATCTTTTGGATTTAGGATATAAGTCCCTTTTTCATCTTCGGTTATCTCAAAATACTGCCCCAGCCTATTTTCTTCTACAAGATGATAGCTCCAGCGACAAGGTTGTGTGCAATTTCCTTTATTTGACTTGCGATCATTGTTAGTAAAATAGTCACTTAATAAGCATCTGCCTGAGTATGATACGCATAAAGAACCATGAACTAATACTTCCAATTCAATATCAGGCACTTTATTAGAAATAGTTTCGATTTCTTTTAATGACAATTCTCTACCTAGTATTACTCTGCTAATACCCAAGTCTTGCCAAAATTTTACCGCTGAATAGTTCAGTGTATTAGCTTGTGTACTTATATGCATGGGGACATCGGGTAATTTATTTTTAATAATAGAGTAAAAGCCAGGATCTCCAAAAATAATACCATCGGGCTTTTCATCTTGTAATACTTCTAAAAGCGCAGGTAATTTTTCTATATCATCGTTATTAGCAAAGATATTAACTGTTACGTATGCTTTAGAACCCATTTGATGAGCCGTTTGAGTAGCTTGTTTTATATTGTCCTGAGTTATTGCATTACCAGCTTTCATACTTCTCAGACTAAAATCTACAACCCCTAAATATACAGCATCTGCACCATATGCAATTGCATATTGCATTTTTTCTATGTTTCCGGCCGGTAATAATAATTCGGCTTTACTCATTTACGCTCCAGGATATTTTTATTACTCTATATAAATTTAAAAATACTAAATATTAAACCTATTTCGGGAATATTTTTGATTTAGTACATGTTCATTATACTACACTCAAATAAGATTTGTGGTAAAAAAGTAATAAAAATAAACTTTAAAATTAAACAATACCTTCTTTTATTGCTTTAACGGCGGCTTGGGTTCTATCATCTACAACCAGTTTTTGAATAATATTACAAACATGGGCTTTTGCTGTGTGCTCGCTTATACTTAAATCATCTGCTATTTCACTATTAGATTTCCCCTCTACTACAAGCTTTAAAACTTCGTATTCGCGCTCAGTCAAATTAGCATGTTCCGACTTAAAGCTTGCCCTTGATTGAGGCTTATTCTGTTGATAAAGGCCTTTTATTTTTTCTTTTATAGGTGCAGCTATTGATGAATCAAGCCAGAGAGCACCTTCTTTACTGGACTTGATTACAGTTATTAAATATTCTGTTTTTATATCTTTCATTGCATAAGCATCAGCGCCTGCTATTAGAGCTTGTATAACTTCATTTTCGTCACTATGAGAAGTTAATACAACAACTTTTATGTTGTTATTGTATTCTTTTATTTTTTTTGTAGCTTCAATTCCATCCATGATAGGCAAACCTATATCCATTAATACAACATCTGGATTGAATTTTTTTGCCATGTCTATAGCCATTTGTCCATCCTCAGCTTCTGCAATGACATCTAGCCCTGGATACTCTTCGAAAATAGCTTTTAGCCCTACTCTTAATAATTTATGATCTTCTACCATTAAAAGCTTAATTTTATCCTGCATTATGAATATCTCCCCTACTGCGGTTTAATTTTATAATAGTAACTTTTTTATGGCATTAATATCATCGGTCAGTTTGCTAGGTGCCTCAGGTACTATCTTTGATTAGTGCGAAAAAATTAATTGCAAACAACTATGTATTTTTTTATTGTTTAGTTTCTCTAGTTACCACAAGGTTCTCGAAAAATGCACCTGAACTTTGTAAGTGTCCTTTTCTTTGTACTTATACTGCTCATCAATTAAATTTCAGATTACTCTTTTGAATGAGCTTATAAAAAGTAAAATTGACCATTTCACTTTTTATAAGCTCCCGCTTCGCAATTCAGAGAATAGTTTATTTTATTAACTTTAACTCGATTTAATAATCTGAAAAGTATTTTAGTGGGAGTATA
>JANQLL010000049.1 GCA_028280605.1 Candidatus Gastranaerophilales bacterium | reverse complement strand
GAACACAAAGCCATAATAAATAATGAAACCTTTGAAAAAGTTCAAAAATTATTAGTACAAAATAGAATTAACAGTAAATATTCTGAAGCCTCTAAGAGTCCATCCCTGCTTACCGGTAAAATATTTGATGATAACGATAATTATATGGGACCAAGTCATAGCAACACCAGAAACAGAAGATACAGATACTATGTAAGTCAAGCAATAATTCAATTTAGAAAACATGAAGCAGGCTCAGTATCAAAAATACCCGCAGGTGAAATTGAAACTTTTGTAATCAATGAACTTGATAAGTTTATTTTCAATCATTCTAATATCCAGCAATATATAGAAAATTTTGACATTAACAAGCAAAAAGATATTTTAGACGCATTAGAAAATTTGAAAACAAACTCTGAAGAAAATTTAAATTCAAATTTAATCAGGATATTAATAAGTAAAATAATTATATATAAAGAAAAAGTTAAAATTATTCTATGTAAAAATCAATTAATTAAGGCTCTTGAATCTATAACCTACGGCATACCTTTACCAGAAGAACTTAAAAATGAAACAAAAAGTCCTATAGTTATTAATAAACAAATTAAAATAGTTCAAACTCCTAAAAAAGGAAATATAGTTGTTCTCTCTGACTCAACAGAACTGCCTAATAATCATAATCAGCAGTTAATCAAAGCTATAGCAAAAAGTTATTACTGGAATAAACTTTTACTGAGTGGTGAAGCTCAAAGCAGTATAGACATTCAAAAGCTGGAAAACTTAAGTGACAATACCTACATCAAAAATATTCTCAGATTAAGATTTTTAGCATCTGATATAACAGAAGCAATTTTAAACGGTACTCAGCCTCCTGATTTAAGCATAAAAAAACTATTCGGAATAAAAACTCTCGACTGGCAAGAGCAAAGAAAATTTTTAAATTTTTAAAAAATTAATCTTAAAAAGTCAATTATTATTAAAGGCTGCTTAAAAACAAGCGGTTTTTTTATTGATAAAAGGGGCTTCCAAATATTCAAAAGGAGAATTTCACAATAATCTCGGTTTAAATTCAATAAAATTTCTCTCTTTTTGATTCTCTTTTATTTTTTCTTTCGGCTAATTCCCCAATAATACCAGCTTTACACACTAAAAAAGGGGCTGCTCTCCCCTGATTCCAATGAAATATGGGCAATGCGTGACTCGAACACGCGACCACTTGAATGTCATTTTAAAAATTTAACACTAAGGCTATAACTGCAATATAATTGAGCATTTTCCATTTTTGCAATATCTGATAATATCCAATAATCGTATATTGATTACACAAATATTACACAAGAAAAATGGAATCTGTTATTATGGACATAGCTTGAGAAAGCTTTTTGGAGTACGAGTCTAGAATTAAGCTTTTTACACTGATTCTGGGGGCTAGTTTCAAAATAAGGGGTAGTTCTATGTCAAAAAAAAGATTTAAATATTGCTGTAGTAAATCTCTTAATTTTGAAACATATAAAAATTTAAAAGAAAATAAAAGTTTTGAGCTGGGAATCTGTTCAAATTGTGGAAACATCAAGATAATAACAAGCACTGGAAGTAAATTAGGCAAAGGGGCGGCTGTTGGGTATTGGGAAAAGTACAGAGATAAATCTAAAAAAATTGAACTAAATGAGCATATGATTTCAAAAACAGCATTTCCAGATTTTAGATATTATGATGCAGCTGGAACTGACATACAAAACGAATTTTTTCTTACCTCTTTAGAACAGACGGGAAGGAAATTTTATTTTTTAAGCGTAATAGGCAAGATTTTATTTAATATACTTATACTGAAAGAACCAGAGTTAAAAGTTTATATTAATCAATAAAAAATGAGCAGGAAGGCATTGGCCTTTGAACTTCTCTTTAGGTTCGCGTTTAAAGAGTAGTTCACAACCTAATCAGTTAACACCTCAGGTTGCCTGCTCAACCTAAATCTTACCATATTAAATCTATCGAGGTGTTAAAATGTTTGAAAAAAATAAAATATATTTAGGCGATTGTTTAGAGTTAATCAAAGATATTCCCGATGAAAGTATAGACTGCGTTATAACCGATCCGCCTTATTGCGTTGGATCTACAAGCAATGGATTAAAAGCAAATCACACAGATAATTACATCATTAAGCCATTCTTCAAATCTCTATTAGAAGAATTTAAAAGGGTATTAAAGCCAACCGGACAATATTATATAAATACTGACTGGCGCACATATCCTATTATGTACGATGTTATTATGTCAGTTATGCCCCTAAAAAACTTAATAGTATGGGATTATGACTGGATAAAGACAGGGAACTATTACAGATATCGGCATGAGTTCATAATGTATGGATGTAAAAACCCAAAACAAAAAAGAACATTTGGAGGTGGTGAACCTGATGTATGGAGAATTAAGCCGGTTAATCCATCGAGACCAAGGTTTCATGCTGCGCAAAAGCCTCTTGAATTAATTGAAAAGATGATTATCAATTCAACTAACGAAAATGATTTTATTTTAGATACATTTTTAGGTTCAGGTTCAACAGTAATAGCCGCAATGAAAACGAATAGAAACTTTATAGGGTTTGAACTTAATGAAGACACTTATAAAATTGCTGACCAACGAATAGAAGATAATAAAAGCAAAGGGAAATGAAAAAATTAACAGAAAAACAAAAAAAATTCTGCCAAGAATACATAATTGATTTAAATGCTACGCAAGCTGCGATTAGGGCTGGCTATAGTGAAAAAACATCTAGGACAATCGCAGCTGAAAACCTAGCAAAACCTAACATTCAGAATTACATTTCAGATTTGCAGAAAAACTTGCAAGAGAAAACAGAAGTTACGCAAGAACGTGTAATAAAGGAACTTGCAAGGATAGCATTTTTTGACCCGAAAAAGCTCTATGATGAAAGTGGTAATCTAAAAAATATTAATGAGCTTGATGAAGATACTGCAGCTGTAATTGCTGGGATTGATACAACCACATACAAAAATAAAGACAATTCCGAAGAATCTACGAAAAAAGTTAAACTCTGCTGCAAAAACTCTGCGCTTGATAAGCTATGTAAGCATTTTGGAATGTATAAAGAAAACCTGCATTTAACTGGTGATGTTAATGTAAATCATATGGGAACTGTCAAAATTGACGGCATTGACTTGGACTTGAATGTAGGTGAGGTTATAGAATAGCAGTAATGCTGGTTGAAGTCCCTGAGATTCTTAATATCCCTAAAAAATTAATTGAAATACCTCAAAAGTTTAACTTAAGTAGATTTTTTCTTATTGAAGGCGGTAGAGGCTCAGCTAAAACACAAAGTATAGCAAGGCTCTTACTTTACATAGCAGAAAAGAGAAAAGTTAGAATTGTTTGTGGTCGTGAAACACAAGCAACAATAGAAGAATCAGTACATAAGGTTCTTGCTGATCTTATTCGAGCTTATAATCTTGACTTTACGATTCAGTCAAATCGGATTTTTCACAATAAAACAGGTTCAACTTTTACATTCAAGGGATTTCGAGAACAAGGCAGTGTTAACATTAAAGGGCTTGAAGGTGTTGACATTCTTTGGATTGATGAAGCTGAAGCAATTACCCCAGCTACACTACAAATTATTATCCCGACAATTCGTAAACCTAACTCAAAAATAATTTTCACAATGAACCGAAAAACTAGGCACGATGCTGTAGTGAAATACTTGCAGGGTGACCCAGATTGCTTACATATCAAAATTAATTACTGGGATAATCCTTTTTGCCCGGAAGAACTTAGAAAAGAAGCCGAAAAGTTAAAGAAAAAAAATTACAAGGAATGGCTTCACGTTTACGGAGGTGAGCCCTTGGAACAAGGCGATGAGTATTTATTCAATTATAGCTATTTAGATAAAGCCAGAAGTATAAAACCTATAGTTGAAAGATTCAGACCGGTAAAAGTAATGAGCGTTGACCTTGCGGCTGGCGGTGGAGACTTGACAGTAGTGAAAATTATTGAAAGCATTAGTAACACTCAATTTAGACGAACTTATCAATATTCTTGGAGTGAACCAGATACCAATATAACTAAAGGAAAAATAATAAGCCACTATGCAAAGCATATGCCTAACTTAAGAATAATTGATAAAGGCGGCCTAGGTTATCCGATTTGGTGCGATTTAAAAGATTCAATTCCAGATTTAATAGGATTTGATGGGGCTGGAGAGTCAAGGCAAGAAAATGCTGGGAATCAAAGAGCTGATGGATATTTAGTTTTAAAAGAGTTTATGGAAAATGAATTCATTGAAGAAAGCGATGAAACCACACTTTTAGAATTAGAAAACATCAAAAAAGTATACAAGCCAAACGGCAAGATATACATACAGTCAAAAGCAGATATGAAGAAAGAAGGATTAGACTCACCAGACCACGCAGACAGTTTAATGATGGGTGTTTATGCTTTAAATTATTACTCTCATCTATTGTACGATGATTCAAATAGTACAGCCACTTATGTAGAAAGTGACTTTGATCCGTTCGAATAATGAAAGGTTTTAATAATGTGTTCACCTAAAAAAATGCCAGCTCAGGAGCCAATTCCTGAGGCAGTCCCGATGCCCAAAAGGTCAGATTCTTCTATTCAGAAAGCGAGTAAAGATACCAGAAGATTAGCATCTGGAATGCATGACGATATAAAAACAACTCCAAGAGGATTAGGCTCAGACGTAACAACTAAGAAAAAGAGATTGTTAGGGCAATAAGCAATGGATATAAAATATTTCAATACAAGATTAGCTGAATTAGAGCAGCCTTATAATCAAATTAAACCGTTATGGCAGGAATTAGCTAATTACTATTTACCTAGAGCGGCTAGATTTTTGGTCAAAGATGTAAATAAAGCTCCTAAATTTTCACCGAAAATAAAAGATGAAGCTCCTATGGTAGCTACCAGAAATTTTGCCAGCGGGATGATGTCAGGAGCAACAAGCCCAACTCGCAAATGGTTTAAGATTTCGGTAAGTGATTATAAGGCTGATAGCTATGAAGTTAAAAAATGGACTGCAGCTATAGCTGAGCTTTTTAGAGAAATATTTAATAAATCTAATCTTTATCAGAATTTACCACTTGTGTACAAGCAATTAGGAATATTTGGATTATCCTGTATGAGCTTAGAAAAAGATTATGATTCAGTTATAAGAACAAAAGTCTTGCCTATTGGCTCATACAAACTTGCTAAAAATCATAAAGGTGAAGTTGATACAGTTTATCGCTGTTATATGGAAACTGCTAACAATTTAAAAGAGAAATTTGGAGAAGAAAATTTAAGCGAATCGGCTAAAAGGGCTTGCGAAAACAATCAAGGACAAACATTATTTGAAATAGTTCATGTGGTAGAAAAAAATAAAAATTATAAGGTTGATTCTCCTTATTCTAAAGAAAAAGAATATATCTCTGTTTATTATGAAAAAGCTTCTAATGAAAAATTTCTTAGCAAAAGTGGTTTTGATTATTTTCCTTATATTGTGTTTGAAGCTGATGTAAACGGTGAAGATATTTATCCAAGTGATTCTCCTGGAATAACAGCATTACCAGCTATCAAACAGCTAAAGGAAATGATTGTTGAGTATGGTAAGGCAGTTAAATTAATGGTGGACCCTCCAAAAAAAGGACCAGCTAGCTTAAAAAATAGAAAATTGTCATTTATTCCTGGCTCCTTTATCCCGGTTGAGGATAATGGAACTATGCAATTAGAAGCTATATATCAACTGCACCCATCTATGCTTTCTCCACTTGAGTCTGAAATTGAAAAAGTAAAAAACACTATAGGACAAGTTTTTTATAATGATCTCTTTGCAATGATGGTTAATACGGATCGTCGGCAGATAACAGCAACCGAAATTGATGAGCGCAGAGAAGAAAAGATGGTATTACTGTCACCGCTTCTTGAGCAAATTCACACCGCATTAAAGCAATTGATTAATATAGTTTTTCAAATATGCCTGGACGCTGATCTTATTCCACCAGCGCTGGAAGAAATACAAGGTGGGGAAATAAAAGTTGAATTTGTTTCAACTTTGGCACAAGCACAAAAAGCCGCTAGCGTAGGAGCTACAGAAAGATTTGTTACCTTTGTTGCCAATTTAGCAGGCACCGTAGACCCATCTGCCACAATGAAACTAAATATCAATGAAATAATTAACGACTATGCAGAATATGCAAACATTGAGCCTGATCAAATTGTACCAAACGATGTAGTAGAGCAGCAAAAACAAGCTGCAGCAGAACAGCAAGCTGCTCAAAATGTAATGAACCAAGTACAGCAGGGTTCGGAGATTGTGAAAAACATTGGTGGTGCTGATTCTGTTGGTAGCAATCTAATGGAGAGATTAGGAATTGTATAACAATGACATATCACGCTATTGAAAGAGCAAAAGAACGATACGGTCTTGATTTTACATTTAGAGATATAAACATAATCATAAGGAAGATTAATAAGGGAAAAGCAAAGTTAATATTTGTTAGTTCAAATAATTGTTATATTTACCGTTTGAGGTATAGCGGCATATTAATCGAAGTCGTATTTTCAGGTAAGAATATTATAACTTTTAACCCTACAACGCCTAGAAAAAAGAGAATAGATAAGGATTATTTAGAAAAACAGAAAAGATTAAGGAAGAAAAAGAGAAAATGAGCTTATTGCTAGATGACGACAAGTTAAAGCTTGTTGTTAATAATGTTGCAGTGACAGCAGACGGGCTAAAACTTTTAGGCCATCTACTTGAAAGTTCAAGAGTTTTTACAAAAGGCATAAAAGGCGATCCAAATATTGATGCGTATAACAGAGGTCGCGCTGATTTTGGATTGGAAATAAGAGAATTGATTATAAGAAGTAATATTGAGCAATATTGCAAAATTTTGAAGGAGGCAAATAAAGAAAATGAGTGAAGAAAAAGCAAATCAAACTGTAAATAGTAATGAATCAGCTGATATCTTGTACGGAGATACAGAAAATCAAGATTCTAATGATGCCCAGGATGAGGCGCAAAAGGCTGAAAAGCCTCAAGGCTTAGGCTCATCAATCAAGAAGGATGGCGAGCAAAAAGAAGATGAGGAAAAGTCAGAGGATGATTCTGAAAAAGAAGAGCAGGATAAAGAAGAAGATAACAAAGAAAAGGAACTGTTTGGAAAGCCGAAACAGTATGATTATTCTGAAATTATTCCTGAAGGCATGGAGCTTAATCAAGAATCTACGGTTAAATTTAACGAGCTTGCAACTGAATTAAATCTTTCTCAGGTTGGTGCTAATAGGGTTATGGAGTTAGCTATACAGCATACACAACAAGTTCAAGCAAAAATTACAGATACTTATAAACAAGAGCTTGAAGGTAAAAAAGCAGAATACCAAAAGATTTTAAAAGATGACAAGGATATTGGAGGGGCTAAATTACAAGAAACTCTTGAAACTGCAAACCTTGCTTATGACAAATTTGCAAGTAATGAGATCAAAGACATATTAGCTCAAACTGGGTTAGATAATCATCCCGGAATTGTCAAAGTTTTTCACGAACTCGGTAAGCACATGCAAAACGATAATATTCATACAGGCAGTGCGCCTAATGAAAAAAAAGGCATAGCAGAAATCTTTTATGGTAATACGACCAAAAAGTAAAAGACAGAATATTTAGGAGGATAAGATGTCTATAGGTAATACTTATTTAACACTTGCTGATATGTATAAACAGCAAGAAGGCGGCGAGATTACAGCATCCATAATTGAATTGCTCTCGCAGACAAATGAATTGTTACAAGACGCTAATGTAATTGAATGCAATGATGGTACCGGCCATAAGACAACTGTACGAAATGGTTTGCCATCAGCAACATTTAGAAAGTTGTACCAAGGCGTAATGCCATCAAAAAGTACAACCTCTCAAGTTAGAGATACAACTTCTATGCTTGAAGCTTATTCAGAAGTTGATAGTGCATTAGTAGAGCTTTCTGGAAATCAGGCACAGTTTAGGCTTAATGAAGCCAGGGCGTTTATGGAAGCGATGAATCAGGAATGCTTGGAAAATATTTTTTATGGTGATCTTAAAAGTGATACTGCAAAGTTTGATGGATTAGCTGTTAGATACGCCTCAATCGATTCAGACAAAACAAAAATTGGGTATAACGTTATTGATGCTGGTGGTACTGGCTCGGATAATACATCTATTTGGTTTGTTACCTGGGGTGATTTACATTGCTCAATGTTATATCCAAAAGGGACAAAGGCAGGATTACAGCACGACGATAAAGGACAGAATACTAAAACATTATCAGACGGCTCATTGCTAGAAGTGCACAGAGATCATTGGAAATGGAACTTAGGTCTTTCTGTTAGAGATTGGCGTTCAACCTGTAGGATTGCAAACATTGATGTTTCAGAAGCATTAGCAGGAAATGTAGACCTATTGAAATACCTTAGAAAAGCATACTTCAGGGTGAAAAAATATTCTAAAACTGGCAGATTGGCTATGTATGCAAATTCAGATATGTGTGAAGTGATCGACGCTCTTGCTACAGATAAATCTAATGTAAGGTTGTCTATTAAAGAATATGATGGGAAAGATATTACTCACTATAGAAATACCCCAATCAGAGAATGCGAACAGCTACTCAATACTGAAAGCACTGTTGCAGCTGCATAAAAAGCTTTAACCTCTAGTTAATAGCAATCAAGGGTAGTTATTTCAATTACCCTTGATATTTTTTAAATTGAATGAAAGGTAATCAAATGATTTTAGATACACAAAATTTATTTTCTAACGCACAAGCTATTACAGCTTCAGCTGCATCAACAAATTATATCGATTTTGGAAATGCGAGAGAAATAGCATATGGCACACCCCTTGAGCTGCTAATTCAAGTAGTAGAAGATTTTGCAACTTGTACTTCTGTAACTTTTGCACTGCAGACAGATGACAATGCAAGTTTTTCAAGTCCAACAACCTTGGCAACAACAGCTGCCATTCCTGTTGCTGATTTGGTTGCGGGTTATCGTCCAAGCCTAAAATATATCCCTAAAGGGAACGAAAGATATATGAGAATATACTATACCGTAGCTGGGGCAGATGCTACTGCGGGTAAAGTTACATCTGGAATTGTGGCTGCAAACCAAGAAGGTCACCACAATATTTAATTAGTTAAAAATTAGGAGGGGTGCAAAATCCCCTCTTTAATTTTATTAATAAAGGTTAGGAAAATGACAAAACCAAAATCTAAAAAATTTGATGAATGGGAAATAGAAGAGGCCCTTAGAACTATTACACGAGCTGAGGAAATAAAACAGGATAAAGCACTTATGGGCGCTTTAAAGCCTCATTTTAAAAAGAGGAAAGATGCTGTTAATTCTGCAGCTGAAATCTTATACGGGAAAGGTAAGGTGAAATAGTGGTAACCTTAGCAGAAATTGTTGAAAGAAATACACCTAGTGAATTGATGAATTATTTGACACAAGATTCAAAAGTTAATGGTGAATTTGCTTACCAGCTATTAAAAAAAATTGTATTACCTACTGCTGTAGTTAATGGCAAAAAAACAGTTACAACCGCAGGAACGGCAGTAGAACTAGGGAGCACAAGTGAGCTTGTAAACGGGGTAAACGTAAAAGCTCTTTTGGCAAATACTGATAAAATTTATGTTGGTGATTCTGAGGTCTCAAGCTCTAATGGATTTGAATTATCTGCAGGTGATCAAGTTTTTGTCGCTTGCACGGATTTGGCAAGTATTCATATTGACGCTGCCGTTAATGGCGAAGGCGTAAGCTTTTTGGGTGGTTAGAA
>JANQLL010000199.1 GCA_028280605.1 Candidatus Gastranaerophilales bacterium | reverse complement strand
AGATAAATACAAGTTATGATTTAATTTTACTTAACTATTTCTGATATTGAATAAAATTAAATCATCACCTTCACCATTAATAACTCCATCATTGTTAGTATCAAATTGAGTTAGGGCCTCAAATCCTCCGCCTGTTGTGTTGCCTGGAGTATAATCTCCAAATAATTCAGTTCCATTATCTATAAAACCATTATTATTTCTATCGTAAACCAGTAAACCATCATCCGGTGAGACCCAGCATGTTTTTTCAGCAAAGCCGTTTGAGTCATGATCGAAGTGTGTTATTGCATCCATAGAGGTTGTTTCTACTCCATCACCGTCAAGATCGAAGACTAGTGGGCTAATAGTTAGTTTTCCAGCACCAAATAGGTTTTGAAGTGATGTTAGAAGTTTGTCCATAAACTTATGTCCATATATACCTCCTATGATACCAGCACCCACTTGAATAGTAGTACCTATAGCTATTCCTGCTGGTCCTCCACAAGTTATCAAAGCTAATGAATATGGTGCTACTGCTGCCATTGCCACTTCTGCTCCTACTGCTGCACTATAAGCTTTAGCAGCCCAACCAAGTATTAACTTGTTGCCCTCTTCTGCTTGTCCGTTTTTGTGTAACTCGTCTGCTTTTTGATATGTATTGTAAAAATCAAAAAGCTCCATGCCAGCTACAAATGTACGCCCCAAAACTTTTGCACCCGTTTTGCCATGTTTGCTCATAAAATTATTCATACCATTGTATACATCTTTAAATTTTGTGGGCAAATTATTAGCTATTTTATCTAACTTTCTACTGGCATTTGCGGTTTTTCTAAACAAATCAGAATCCATGCCGACTTTCTCGGCTAGATCATTGAGCCCCTTATGTTTTTGCATTAATTCTTGATTACTTAGCTCTCCGTCTAGCTCGTTAAGAATTTTCCTCTCAATGCCTTCAGTCTTAGGAACTTCAGGTACGTCAGCTGCCTTTGACATATCAACAGCCTTAACTGTTTTTTGTCCATTAACTTCTTCAATATCAATGCCAATGTCAGGTTTAACGTGCGTTTCAAAATTTAATGATATTCTTTCGTTTATCATCTTGTTCGCAGCTTCTTCAGTATAGTTAAACGTTTCCTTTAATATCTTTTTAGTATTTAATAACTCTTCGCGCTGTATGCCATTAATGCTTTTTACATCTGTTTTATTTAATAATTCTGGCAGCTCTGTCTGAGTCCATACATTATTAGTAGGGATTTTCCCTTCTGCGTCTTTGCCCATGAAAACTATCATATCGCCTTTTGCATTAGCTTCCATAGCTTTTTTAGAGACATAATCATTTATTGATAACACATCTTTCACACCATTAGGAGAGCGAACACCATTTATCTCGCTTCCTTGAATTAACTCACTTGCAATATTGGGATCTCCAACAGCAACTTCAAGCGCATTCTCTAATCCAGATATTTCATTATTGAGCAATTTCCCAGGTTCTAAATCACTTATATAAAAAAGTTTACCTCTATTACTACTAGATGCTCCTTCTGCTATTTTCCATGCCAGTGTATTTCCAATATATCCATTATACGGAATAATTTTTGAACCTGAAGTTGGAGGATCAAAGGACATTTTATTCACTTCCACCTGAAGGTCTGTTGCTAACTGAACTGTCTGTGTCTCACTTAAAATACCACCAGAATTTATACCATTGCTTTGACGCCAATTTGTTACAAAGTTAACTATATTTTCGACTGTTGTCATTCTTAATTCCTTTCAATATTATATATTCTAAACTGTTAAGCTTCGTTTTGTTTTTTCCGAAATATTATGCTTCTCTCAATACATCTCTAGTTTTATAATCCTCTCCCTCTAATACGTATTCAGGTCTCCCTTTAAATTCAAAACTATATTTTGTGGATCGTTTTTCTTGAACAGACCCTAAAGGTTGTTTTGATATGATAAAAGCTTCTTTTATCATATCTATTATTTCTTTTTCATATTCAGCTAAGCACTTGGGAGCTAAAAATTTTAGTACATTCCAGCTCCATTCAGCTTCAGTTTTAGATGAATTCAAATAATTTAATTTTTCAAAAAGACTAAATAAAATTACATTATTGTTCCACACAAATGCGTAGCAAGTGGGAATTTCAACCCCCCCCCCCCCTATTGAAGTCAAAAAAGCATTACGTTCGCGGTCTATTATCCATTTTCTAGGAGTAGTTGGAACTTTATACATAGGTTCAATAAAATTAAATGAATTGAATAAAGCTTTATCTTCTTCTGATGTAATTTCTTCTCTTACGAATGCCATTGTTTTTCTCCTTTGTTTTGTTGTTTTACTGCTCTTATTGTTTAATATTATTTAACTATGGAGGTGAATAATATTAAATAGTATTAATCAATTTTCCAGGCTCTAAATCACTTATATAAAAAAGCTTACCTCCGTTGCTATTAGATGCTCCTTCTGCTATTTTCCATGCCGGTGTATCTCCTATATATCCATTATAAGGAATAATTTTTGAACCTGAAGTTGGAGGATCAAAGGACATTTTATTCACTTCCGCCTGAAGGTCTGTTGCTAACTGGATTGTCTGTGTCTCACTTAAAACTCCACCTGAACTTATACCATTATTTGAACGCCAGTTTTCTACAAAATTTATTATATTTTCAACCGTTGTCATTATTGATTCCTTTCAATTTTATATATTCTAAGACTGTTAATTTTTTCTGTATATTTATGCCTCTCGTAATACATCCCTAGTTTTATAATTATCCCCCTCTAATACATATTCAGGTTGCTTTTTAAACTTAAAAATATATTTTGATCTGCGTTTTTTTTCTTCTGGCAATATCATAGTATCTATGAAAGCTTCTTTTATCATACTTATTACTTCTTTATCATGTAGAGCTAGACATTTTGGGGCTAAAAATTTTAATATTTTCCAAGTCCACTCCAGCTCTCCATTTTTATTAGTTATCCTATCCTTAAAAAGACTAAATAAAACTACGTTATTATTCCAGACAAATGCGTAACACGAAGGTATCTCTACCCCCCCCCCCCTATAGCCACTAAAAAAGCATTGCGCTCGCGATCTACTATCCAATATCTGGGATTAGAGGGTTCATTACGTAAAGGATCAATAAAGTTAAAAGAATCAACCACTTTCTTATCTTCTTCTTCTAAAATTTTTTCTTCTATGAATGCCATTTGTTTTGTCTCCCATTATAGTCCGTACTAGCCTGCATATATTTTATTATAATAAAGTATATGTAGTTTTTATAATAAGGTCAATGCTTTCTAAATATGTAAGATTTTCATTACTGTTTCCTCCATTGGCATTATCATAGCTATCACTCATTGCATAATAAGCGTTATCATACTCTTGTTGTGTTACATTAATCATAATTTTCTCCTATAATATCCTGTAAATTAATAAATTTAATCTTTTTTTGACCTAAAAGCATAACTCTGTTGTCAGGTAATAAAATAGTGTGATAAGGGTGACTGGATTTCAGGTTATATTTAGATAGTGTTATTTTATTAGTTTTAGGATCAAAAACTTCAATTGTAGCAAATTTAGTTGTTCGCCTTCTGTCCCCACCAAATATGAGAACACGACCATCTTGCAGTTTAAGCAAAAAAGGTAAATCTTTATAATTGAGAGTTTTGTCTATGATAGTAAATTTATCTTTAATAGGGTTATAAACTTCTACTTCTTTAATTCCGGGCTTAAATCTTGTAGAACCACCTGCTATCAAAATCCTTCCGTCGTTTAGCAAGATCGCTTTATGCCTTTCTCTTGGTATATTAATATTTGAAACTCTAATAAACTTTTGTTGCTTTGGATCATATATTTCAGATTTTTCATGATGAAATTCAATATGATGCCTTCCATTTTTTCTATATGAAAAGCTAGCTCCGCCTGGAAAAAGGATATTGCCATTATTGAGTAATACAGCAGGACATCTATGTGCAAACAAACTTTTTTCATTTAGTTTAGTAAATTTATTTGTTTTAATATTGTAAAACTCCCCTTCTCTTGATCCCTTGTTTGTCGCAATTAATATATTTCCATTTTTCAATTTAACAGGACTAGAGAAACCAGATCCTGTCATATGCAAATTTTTTATAAGCTTAAATTTTCCAGTTTTGGGATCATAAAGTTCAGCTTGATCATGATTTTCTATTGTATCCTTATCTTTTTTCATTCCGCCTAAAACTAGCACTCTGCCATCATCAAGTAGTACAGCTTTATGTGAACGTCTTGCAATATTTAG
>JANQLL010000152.1 GCA_028280605.1 Candidatus Gastranaerophilales bacterium | reverse complement strand
TTTTGAATGAGCTTATAAAAAGTAAAATTGACCATTTAACTTTTTAACGCTCCCGCTTCGCAATTCAGAGAATAGTTTATTTTATTAACTTTAACTCGATTTAATAATCTGAAAAGTATTTTAGTGGGAGTATATCAAAAATGTTTTTGAATGAGTATACGGTTATTTTTTAATGCTTATTTGGCTTATGTCTATTATGTTTCTTATTTTTATAATGTCTTTCTTTTGTTTTTAATTCTTCAAATAGCTTTATAGACTCTAAATCATAAGAATCTTTAAATATAATAACATCTTTAATATTATGTTTAGATTTGGATTCTTTTAATAATTTTCTTGCTGCACTGCTTATTTCATTATATTGAAGCTTTTTCCTTTCTTCTAATAAGAAAAGATGTTTATTATTTTTAAACCTTTTAAGATTTTCTTTTAACTTATTAAGATTTTTTATTCTATCTTGATTCAAAGCTTTATCAAATAGTTCTGATTCTATTAATTCATTACGTAAGACTATTATTTGCACCCTTCTGTTTTTTTGTTTATTTTCTGCTGTTGTATTTTCAACTAAAGGTTGGGCGTCAGCATAGCCTACTGCAGCCATACGCTCTTTTTTAAACTTAAAAGCACCAATTAAATACCTTACAATCGCAGACGATCTGGCAGAAGATAATTCCCAGTTAGATGGGAATAAAATAGTATTAATAGGTTCATTATCAGTATGACCTTCTACCTTTATGATATGGTCATAAAATTTTGCTTTTAACATTTTGCCTATTTTATTTAAGGTGGGATAAGCAGCCTTTTTTATTTTTGCGCTGCCGGAATCAAATAGAACTTTATCGTTAATAGTAATAACCATTCCTCTATCGGTTATTTGGATATCAATTATGCCTTCTTTGGCGTACTTTGATTCATCTTTATTTTTATCCATCATTTCTTTTAATAGCTGCTTTAGCAGCTTAAAATAATCTTCTTCTATTTCTTTTTCAAAGTTCATCATTACAGGAGAAACAGTACTTGATTTATTAGGGAAGCCCCCCATGTCAACTTCTTGCTTACTGGGCTTAGTCATGGTTCCCTTACCTTTTTTCAAAAAAGTAGGACCCATAAATGCTTTTTCAAAGGATATTCTGGCAAGACTAACTTTAGAAAGATCAGATTTAGCCGTAGCATACAGCACAACAAAAGTAGCAAACAAAAGTGTAATAAAGTCTGCGTACGATACCAGCCATCTTTCCAGGTTTTCGTGTTCGGGGTGTTTTTTCTTTCTTCCCATATTATACTTAATCTTTATATTACTACTATCATTTTTATCAATAAATTAGATTAGAAAAGCATTTAATTTTCTCTCAATCAAGGTAGGGCTTTCTCCAGCTTGAATTGAAAGAATGCCTTCGATAATAATTTGCTTTGCTATTATTTCAGAGTGAGCTTTTAATTTAATTTTACTGCTTAAAGGAATAAAATACAGGTTTGCAGCTCCTACACCATAGATTGTCGCAACGAATGCAACCGCAATCCCTGGACCTAACATTTCCGGGTTATCAAGGTTTTCCATAACCTGAATAAGACCTAGTACCGCCCCGATAATTCCAACTGTAGGCGTGTAACCTCCTGCGGACTCCCATACTTTGGAGGCTCTTGTTACTTGACCTTCTATTTGCTCCAATTGAGTTTCCATTAAGTCTCTTACCAATACTGGATCTGAGCCATCACTTACAGCTTCTAGCCCCAGCTTCATCATTGGGTCTTTAGTTTGTTGAGCTTCTTTTTCCAGAACAATAATACCTTCTTTTCTGGCTCTTTGCGCATAGTCTATTAGTTGAGCAATAAGCTTTTTATGATCGCCCCCCACATTAAAGAAAACTTTTTGCATAAATAATATTGAATTTAAAAGGTCAGCCCCTGGAAAACTGAGAATAACAGCACCAGCAGTACCTCCAAACACAATAAAAGCCGCTGTAATCTGAATAAGCTGGTTTACATTACCACCTTCAAGTGCTTGACCTATCAGGATGCATATTACCCCAAAAACCATACCGAATATTGACGTTAAATCCATATTTATGCTCCGTTATAAAGAGATTTTCTTCTTTTTATACATAAAATATACTGTTCCTTAAGTATAATTAAACCTTATTAGCCCATAAGTTTGAATACTTCGATTAAATTATCTATGCTTAAACATTAACGAGTTTAGATTTTTCATTCAAATAAATTCAAATTTGTTACAAAATTTAAAATAATTATTTATTTTAATCGAAAAGAATTCCCCGACCCTTGGGTCGTAAACTATGCAAAGCTTTGCTTTGCAGTACAATAAGTTTATGAGTGAACACATATTAAAAAGTCA
>JANQLL010000151.1 GCA_028280605.1 Candidatus Gastranaerophilales bacterium | reverse complement strand
ATGGAGCCTAAAGAAAATGACCCCTGTTCAATACAGAGATCATTTACTTGTTGCTTAGGTCTTTTTTTAATCTGTCCAGTTTTTGGGTCTCAGATCATTAATAGATCACTATTTTTTTATTATTGTATATTTTTTATTTTTTTTTATTAAAATAAAGTAATAAGTAAACTTAAAAAAATATAAGGATTGGGGTTTTAACATGAATAAGGTTTTGATTGTTGATGATGATCCTCAAATAATAGATTGGTTACAGCTGGATTTACAATTAAGCGGGTATACAGTAGATTCCGCTAATGACGGTTTTGATGGATTTCAGAAAATTCAAGGTAATAATTATGATTTAATTATTTTAGATGTAATGATGCCTAAACTGGATGGCTTTGAAGTTTGTAAAAGATTAAGGGCTTTAACAGAACATAGAGAGCTGCCAATCATTTTATTAACGGCAAAAGGCACTATCGAAGATAAAATTCTTGGCTTTAATTCAGGAGCTGACGACTACCTGGTAAAACCTTTTGATATACAAGAACTTCTTGTTAGGATGCGGGCATTATTAAGGCGTACAGAAACAATGCCTATACCTCAAACAGGGCAGGAAATTCTTGAAAAAGGCAATATAAAAATTTTCCCGGATTCTTTGGAATCACAAGTAAATGGAAAAATAATAAAACTAACCCCTACTGAATTTGAAATACTATATTGTCTTATGCAGCATAATAATCAAGCAGTGAGCTTAACCACTCTTTTAAGTGAAGTTTGGGGATATGATGTGGACGAGGATGTCAGGATCGTAAGAGTTCACGTTGCAAGTTTAAGGCAGAAAATAGAAGATTCACCCAAAAAGCCACAGTTCTTACACACTGTAACTAATGTAGGATATAAATTAACGCCTTGAGATAGGGTATAAAAAATGTTTAGGCTTAGAATATTTGAACAATTAATAATATTATTTTTTATAGCTGTACTGCTACCGTTGTGTATTGCGGCAGTAATTGTTATAAATGTTAATCAACATGCTGTTAGAGCACAATTAAAATACTCAACTTCAATAAGTGTTGATAATATTCATCAAAAAATTACTGATAAAATCAATGATAAAAAGAAAACAATAAGTTATCTAAGCCAAAGTATTAAATATCTTGATTCTAACCAGAAGGTTTTAAATTTTTTATCAGATATAAAAAGCAGCTCGTCAGATATAAAAGAGATTTATTTACTTAATGATAAAGGTTTAACGCATTCAAGCATAAACTATTATTCACCTTTTAGATTTGAAATTATAGAAAAAATAGATAAAAATAAGTATATAAAAGAAGTAATTGATCTTAAAACACTCGAAACTGAATTATTTAATAATAAAATAGGATCTAAACGTGATATTTTTATAATAGATTCTAATAATAACCTGATATTATCAAATAATAATAATTTAGAATATTTTAATAAAATTATAAAAGAATTGCCTGGTAATCTTAATAAAGAACAGATCGTATTTTTCGGAAAACAAAAAAACTTGCCAAAGGCTGCATTAAGGCTAAAATCACCTGATTGGACAATAATTGTAGCAACACCAAAGCAATTAATTAGCTATGGTATTATCAAGGCACGCTTTAAGATTATTTTAACTTTAATTATAGCTGCTGTTATTTCCATTATTTCTGGTGTTTGGTATTCTTTATCACTTAGAACCAGTATCAAGCAATTATTTAAAGCTATTTTAGCGATAGGAAAAGGTAATTATAAGAGAAGAATACGACTTATTAGAAATGTTTTTACTCCATACGAAGTAATATTCCTTTCTAAAGAATTTAATAATATGGTTAAAAAGATAAATAAGTCCTATAAAAATCTGCAATCAGCTAATGAACAACTATCAAAACTGGATCAAATGAAATCTAATCTTATTGATACAGTAAGCCACGAGTTTAGAACACCATTAACTTGTATAAAAGGTTATACATCAAGGCTTTTGAGAAATGATATTAAGGTAGATGAAAACACAAAAATCAAATCTTTAAAAGTTATAAAACAACAAACAGAACGCTTAAGCCGTATGGTAGAAGATTTGCTTGTGATACCTGACATAGAATCCAAAGTTTTAAGGATATGTCCTGATCAAGTAAATTTAAAAGAATCCATTGAAAATTGCACGATGTCCTTTAATCAAAAACAAATAAACTTACAAATTCCTGATAATCTACCCAATGTTTGGGTTGACCCTGACAGGCTGGAACAAATTATTATGAACCTAATAGATAATGCTAACAAGTATTCTAATGAAGATAGTGAAATTAATTTAAAGGTTTCTCAGGACAAAAATTTTGCAGTGATTAAAATACAAAATGAATGTAACCATATACCTGATGATAAATTGAAGACACTGCTTGATAAATTTACAAGAATCGAAGATAATTTAACCAGAACTACAAGGGGAACAGGTCTTGGATTGTTTATTACAAAAGGTTTAATAGAAAATATGGGCGGTAAAGTTAAACTTTCTAACAAAAAAGGGTTTAAAATTTCTTTCACATTGCCACTTTACATCGATCAAACCTCCGAACTTGCAGAGTTATTAAATTAAAGAATAAGTAAGAAAAAGATTTAATGATAAAAAATGTTGAAATACATAATGACTATTTAAATTTAGCAATTGCAGAAGCTGAAAAAGCTCAAAATGAAGTACCGGTAGGCGCAGTATTGCTTAAGGATGACCTAGTTATTGCAACAGCTTATAATCAAAAAGAAACAACAAATGATCCTACTGCACATTCTGAAATAATAGCAATAAGAAAGGCTTGTGAGATTTTGGATACCTGGAGATTGGAAAATACAATATTATATGTAACCCTGGAGCCTTGTCCTATGTGTGCGACAGCAATAATAAACAGTCGTATTTCTACTGTATGTTTTGGGGCTTTTGACTTATTATATGGAGCGTTAGGTTCGGTTATAGATATGAGAACAATTTTTAACAGCAATTTAAAAGTTATTGCAGGTGTTAAAGAAGAAGAGTGTAAGCAATTATTAAAAGATTTTTTTAATTTAAAAAGGTAAGGGTAAAATAATATAATGAATAACCTTAAGGAATATTTGGATAAGCTGGTAATTAAATACGAAATTCCAGAGTTTATAAAAGATGATCCGGTTCAATTTTGTCATAAATACACTAATAAAAAAGATATAGAAATTGCCGGTATTATTGCATCGTGCCTTGCTTATGGTAAAAGGCAAAAGATTATAGAAAGCTGTAATACTGTTTTAAGCTTTATGGATTTTGAACCTTATAAATATATAATAAATTTAGATGCAGATGATGCAAAAAGTAAACTTGCCCCATTTAAACATAGATATACTTCAGGGGAAGATATTTTTTATTTATTATTAATTTTAAATAGAGCATTGCAAGACTATGAGAACATTGAAGATATATTTTTAAAAGGCTATAATCCAAAAAATAAAAATATAAAATTGGCTTTAACTCACCTTGTAAGTATTTTAACAGACTACTTACAAGGTGAAGTTGAAAATATGAGAGGTATTAATTTCCTTTTGCCAAATCCGCAAAGAGGTAGTGCTTGTAAACGTTTAAATATGTTTTTGCGTTGGATGGTCAGAAAAGGACCGGTTGATTTAAACTTATGGCAAAATGTGTCCTCATCAAAATTATTAATTCCGCTGGATACTCATGTTGCAAAAGTATCTAGAAAGCTGGGTATTTGTCATAGACAATCTGACGATTGGATAACAGCTGAGGAAATTACAGATTATTTATTAGAATTAGATCCTGATGACCCTGCAAAATATGATTTCGCCATTTTTGGCGAAGGTATTTATAATAGCTAGCAGAAATTTTTTTTAAGTTATTGCTGATACAAGGTTATTAAACTTTTAAGATACTTTTTCAATCCATCTATTCTATAGCATAAAAGCTTTTTATCGCTGTAAGTTGTTGGTAATTAGCTCTTGCCCTAATTTTTGGATAAGCTTTGTTTGTGTAACTCAGGAGTTAACTTACCTTACTTTCTATTCATCATTTTTTTCTGAGAAAAAAAGTGATGAATTTAACTTATCACCTTTTTTAGCTGCCTTACAGTATATCCAGAATATAAAAAAAACAAAGAAAGAAATAGTTATATAGCCTAGTATCACTTTTATTATCATATCCATTATAGTTTCACCTTTTATTTGCATTTTAAACCAGCCCATACTTTAAATGGGATATAGAATATTTTTAACAACTGATATAGAATCTTATTGGTTTATTAAAAAAAATAATTGATTAAAACCTCCGGATTTTACCAGTCGTTTTGTTTATTTAAAAGATTTAAGCCCATAATACATGCAAATAGTACCTAAGTCAATACATAATGTATAGATTGTTAAAATATGGATACATCAGAAAAGATAAAAATTATAAAAAAAGAAATGAATTTAACTTTAAAAGATATGGCTGAATTGTTGGACTTAAATCCTAATACGCTTTCTTCTTATCTTAATGGTCAAAGACAAGCTCCAGTACCATTTTTAAAGCTTCTATGCTTAAAACTAAACGTAAACCCAAACTGGCTTTTATGTGATACAGGAAGCATCTTTAAAGCAGATGCAGATAATGAATCTGAACTAGAAGATTTAATTAATCAAAGATATAACTTATCAGAAAAAGATAAGGCAATAATAAAGAAGTTGCTACAATTTATTGATGAAACAAATTCTTAACGTATGTAGACCCTTTTATTATTTGAGTATTCAGCTAAAACCAGAAAATTTTTTAATAATCTTGCTGCAAAGGTAATTGTTCTGTATATTTTAATATATCAGGTCTTGCAGCTGTATAAGGCATTGGTTCAACTTGTTTTAACCTTTCAGGTGGCATCATCTGTCGATCATCCACTTCTTTAGTTTCTCGATCATCCATTTCATTAGCTTGAGGAAGAATTGCTTGATCGATAACTGGTGCTTGTTTTACAACTTGAGGTTTAACTTTTTGATATATAGGTTGTTGCACCTTATCTATATCTATAACAGGTTGTTTTATCATTTGAGTATTCTGAGCTCGAACTATTTCTGGCTGTGGTCGTAGTTGACATCCGCCATTTTGTATGTTTGCGCTGATAGTACCGCATAATTGAGCAGTATTCAACGAACTAGGGGCGATCTCTTGTAAGTCACCATTTCTGTACATTTTAATTTGTTTGGCTATATTTTCTTTTTCTATTTTATTTAGATCAGAACTAAATGCAACTTCTTGGAGGTATTGTTTTAATTCTTCTTTGCCAAGGGCTGGTACATCTATTGTTGGTGTAGTATTCATATAAGATTGAGTGCACCCCCATCCTGTATTAAAGATAGAATTACTTCCTGGTACACAAGAATTCATTGAGATGTTTGAATCAGTCGAACCCATTGGCACTATTTTATCGTTAAGAGCAACAAATCCAAATACGTCAGTACCAATTTGATTTGCTCCTATATTAGCACCATCAATATCAACCCATATTGCACATGAATCGTCATCCCCAGATAAAATACCAAATGCAGAATTATCTATAGACAGGGCCATACCATTTTCCAAAGTAAGAGAACCATCATTGAAGGCACTTCTACTTTCAAGAAAGCCATTTAATTTTTTTGTGTATCCTGATGACCAATAGTCATCGCCATCATCTGCCCAATTGTCAGGACTTTGTAATGGTAAAAATTCTGCAAGTGCTTCTATTAAATCATCATCCTCGTTGGGGATTTCATTATGTTCATTAGTTATATTTTGTGCGGCTGTTTTAAATACAGATGCCATATTTGTAAGCATTTCTCCTACCTCAGGAGCAGACATGCCTGGAGTACCGATGAGTGGTAAATCTCCAGTTGACTTTTTTTCTGCTGTTTTGATTTCAACATTGTGAGAAGTTCTACTATCTATACGATAATCCAAACTTTTGCCAAAACTAAGAAGATCACGGGTATAAAGCTTGATTAAGTATCTTAATGGTCCATCCGGTAAAGTTGATAGTAAGTTCATAAGAGCATGTCTAAGCTCAAGTGCTACATCCCCATTAATATCAAGACTAATGGACATATCTAATTCATTAAGAAGCTTTAATATAGGATCATTATCGCCATTAAGAATTTTATCATTATAGCTTAAGTATCTATTAACAATTCTTTCATATCTTTTTAATGCAGCTAGAAACATTCCAACTTCGTCATCTTCATCATCACTTTTGCCAACAAATTGTTTAAGTTGGTCAAGATATTCTTTCATTATAAGGGCCGTTTCATATATTTCACCTTGGGGACCGGCAGTCTGAATATAATTTTTTTCGAGCATATTTTGTCTGACGATTGTTTCTATGGGAGTTCTTAATTCCTTGTTACCATCTATAAGTAACGTATTACTTACAAAATTAATATCTTTTGGGTTGGCTTTTATGCTTGCGCGTTCAGATGATTCTGTCGGATATTTTTGATCTTGAAAGAATGACGCAAGCTTGTCTCCGAAAAGACTAATAGCTGCTATAGATATCCCCAATACCATCAACGCAACTAATATATTTTCAGAATATATTTGCCCTTTTTTCTTCATACGTTTTTCTCCCAAAGGTTACATCGTATAGATATTATTCCCAGTTTTTTTATATTTTAAACATTATTTTAGAAAAAATTAATAAAAATTAATATTAAAAATAAACATTTGATTTTTTGCACTCAAAATTTTTAATAAAAAAAATTGACCGGAGGTTTATATGGCCTCCGGTCAATCTTAGCATGTTAGTGAGAATTATTGACAACCAAACGCTATAGATATGATTTCATTAGGATTTACACTGGATATTAAACTACCCTTAGGATTAACTAGATAAGCAACTTCGGTAACAGGAACTGCAACGATACCACCAGCTCCACTGAATACGGTTCTTGCCATATTAAAAGGACCTTTCACCAAGCCGGCTGTACCTTCTATAATACTTCTTCCCATAGCTCTGAATTTACCTTGGAAGAGTTCACTTCCGCCGGTACCCACGCCATTAAAGAATTGCTCAGTTGCGTTACCTGCAATGATTGTTGCTCCACCAACAGTTCTTCCTGCTATACCTAGAACTCTACCGGCCAAGTTAAATGGCATTTGAACTGTTCTTGCAACAAAGTTAGGCTTGTGAGTTTCTTGTACTACTGCAGATAGAATTTCTTGAGGTAAAACAGCTTTTTGCTTTTCTGCTTTAATCTCTGTGAATGCAACTTTTAAAGCGCCTTTGCTCTTGCCTTTAGGGCGAATTACTTCAACAACTTTACCGTTTACACGGGAGCCTTTAGGGAATGACATATTGTTGATTGTAATAGCTTCTAAAGTTTTGCCTGCAAACTTATCGCCAACTTGGCTGCTTCTTGAAGAAAGCTGATCTTCGATTTTAACGCTTAATGTAGGAGCATTCATGGTAACTTTTTGAGGTACATAAGCTGCTGCGCCGGTTACTTGAGGTTCTGGCTCTTCTAGAGCTAGATCTTGTCTTATTTGAGACGCCATTTTTGTTACTTCTGCTCTGGTTATATTTTCATCAGGTCTGATTTGATTACCGTCAGGTAGTTCACAATATAAGCCAGCTTTTAGAGCTTCAGCAACAGCTTTTTCAGCCCATTCAGGTACTTGATAGCCATCAGGATATTGACTTAATATTTGTTTAGCTTCGGAACTGTCAAGTTTACCAGGGATAGCTTTTGCTAATACGTTTAGAGCTTCAGCTTTAGTTATAGTTTCTTGCGGTCTGAATGTATTATCTGGGAATCCTGCGATTAAGCCTTCGTCAAAAGCTATTTCGATATCTTGTTTAGCCCAGTGATTAGAGCTAACATCTCTAAATCTTTTCTCAGGATTTCTTAATTTACCGTTATCTAAATTCAAAGCTGATACTAATAAACTTGCGAATTCTGCTCTTGTAATAGCATCACAAGCTCTGAAGGAGTTGTCAGGGTAGCCTGCGACTATGCCTTTGCATGCGAGTTTTTCTATATCGCATTTTGCCCATAGGTTTGAAGGCACGTCGTTGAAATTTCTTGCAAGACATGCAGCGGCACCGGTAACCTGGGGGGCGCAAGGTACCAAAGCTACTATTTCATAACATGTGCTTTGTTCAGATTGAATAGATATACATTGTTCTGCTCTGTTTAGTTCACACTTAGGAACTTTTGAAACCTGAACACCGTGTCTCTTTTCACCGGATTTAGCGCCTAATGATACGCTAGAACCGATAATTTTTTCAGGATCTGTACATAGTTGAGCTGCTGCACCAGTGATATTTGTAGTTGGCTCAGATGAGATTACTTTATTACAATCTGTACCAAGTTGAATGATTTCACTTGAAGCAGGCATTACTATGCTTTTGCCGCCAATATAAGGGTATGCATATACTTGTCTTTCGATATAGTCGTTGTTTGTAGCTAAATTAGGACAATTTACACAAACTGGCATATTAGATAATGATTGACAAGTTGGGTTTAGGTTTTCAGGAGCTTGAATAACCGGAGCCATTTGCATTGGAGGAACTGCTGCACCTGTTATAGGAACGCATGATGTACATGGATTATATGGTACCGGGCAAGGTGCCGGACATGGTGCAGGACAGGTTTGATATTGATATTGGTAAACAGGAGCCATTTGTATAGGTTGAGCTGCTGCGCCGGTTGGACATGTTGGGCAAGCTGTTGGACATGCTTGCTGATAAACAGGAGCAAATTGAGTAATTGGTAATGCGGATGTTGGACAAGGTGTTGGGCATGTTTGTTGTGGACAAACAGGAACACATTGAGTTGGACAAGGTTGTGGGCATATAGGAGCTGCTGCGCCGGTTGGGCATACCGGACATTGTTGTACTTGTTGTGTTGGACAATATTGTACTGGAGCACATGGATAGATAGGAGCTGCTGCGCCAGTTGGGCATACCGGACATTGTTGTACTTGTTGTGTTGGACAATATTGTACCGGTGGACAATATTGTGCTTGTTGAGGACAAGGCTGTGGACATATTGGTTCATATGGACATGGTTGAGGACACTGAACTTGCTGTGGACAAGGTTGTGGACAAGTTGGACATTGTGCATCTGCTGATGCACTTAGTGCAAACATAGAAGCTGATAATACTGCTGCTAATGATAATTTTTTTAAACTCATTCTTTTTCCTCCCTATTTTGATGCATATTTTGTTTTATCAAACAAAAGCGGAGTTCTTTTAATAATTTATTTTAATTGCGTTTTAGTTATTTAAATTCCCCCATCGATTATTTTTCTTATTTGATATAGTGAAATATTTTTATTTGATTTTAAAGCAGTAATATATTTATAAACTTATGAATTATGATTGCTAAACTAACCTAAATTAATTACCCGGTTAGGCATTTATATTAATCGGACATTAAATTTTGGATTAATCGAGCCAGAGACTAGTAAATTTTTTTAAATTATAAAATTGCTATTTTTGAACAAAAAAATGCGATATTTTTTCTAAAAAAAAGAAAAAATATCGCATCCATTACAAATTTCGCCTCCTTTAGCCTTAAAGAGAGCAAAAAATTTTATTCAATTGTATGTGATGTAAAAATTAAAAAATATATAGACTGCAATGATTTTTGCTTACAAAAGGGTATAAAAAGGCACACTTCTCCCCTAAGCGGAAAAAGTGCTGTTTTGAAATTAAAATTTGCGTGGCTAGCGCATCCTTTAATCTCTTGATATATAGTAAATTAGCATTATTCAATACTTGATTTACTGTTTTATTATTATTGTTTATTCTGTTTAAAGCAGAATTTTTTCTTTCATATATATTATTTACAACTGTCGAACTTTCGGCAGCACTATTATTATTATCTTTTGATTTTATTATATATATTAATTCCTTTAAATTCATATATATAACTTTTAAATATCTATCAATACGCACAAAACAATAAAAAGAAAGATTTTTCTTTTCTTCTGTGTTCTTTAACGAAATAATCGGGCATAAAAATGCAATCATATTCCATAACAAGATTGATAAAGTTTTTATGTATTGTGTTAACTTCATTTTTTTTTAAACCTGTTATTAAATTTTCTTTAAGATGATAGTATTTAATATTTAGACTTTATATATATATTTTAGCATATTTTTAAAAATTTTTGTTGTAAACGTAAAGATATGTAACAGTAAATTGACAAAAATATTATTTTTCAATGTTTTTAAAATAAAAAAGGCAATTATCAAAAAGAAATATTGTTTATATATATAAGTGATGAGAGAGTAAATTTGCTGTTTAATTTTATTTAATAAAGAAGAAAAAGAGAAGACTAATTAAGCTGTTAATTTTGTTTAACAGAGACAAAAAGAAGAGATTAACCAGGCAATAATTTTATTGAGAGATATATAAACAAGTTTTTTGAGAGGAGAGAGCTAATATGGCAAAAGCCGGAAGATCTAGGGGACGGTCTGGAAGTAGATCCAGATCAAGAAGCAAAAGCAAAGCTAAAAAAAGAACAATAAGTAAACCTAAGTCAAGATCGGTTTTTGGTGGAGGTAAAGCCAAAGGTACAGCCAAAGCTGCTAAAAAAGGAGCTGCTGCTAAGGCTGCCCTTGGCGGAAAAAAAGCAGGCAAAGGCAGTGTATTTAGTGGCAAGCCGAGTACTAAGCCTGCTGCAAAAACAGGAGCAAAACCTGGTGATTTGGGTGCAAAACCAAGCTTTGGAAGTTTAACAAAATCCGCTCCATTTGGGGGCAAACCAGCTCCTCTATCTAATGCAATGGCTCCCGGAATGCCAACAGGAGGTTCTCCATTTGGCACTGGAGCACTTAATGCAGGAACTCCACCCCCTGGAGGGGTCACAGGTGGAGCACTTGATGCAGGCGCTCCACCCCTTGGAGGGACCACAGGTGGAGAGGCAGGAGCCGGCGGTGGCATTGGTGACATGTTTAGCGGTTTGGCTGATGCATTTAGCGGTGCTTTAGGATCGCTTGGCAGTATGTTTGGCGGCGGTGGCGGAGGCGGTGAAGAAGCTGCACCGGCTGAAGAGGGTGGAGGAGCTGGAGGTGCCGTACCACCAGCTGCAGCAGAAGCAGGAATTCCACCTGAGGAAGTACCACCTGAAGAAGGTGGCAGTCCGTTAGATGAAATTCCTGCTGACATAATTGCTCAACTGCCAAATGAAATAGTTATGCAATTAATGAACGGTGAAATTACAGTGGAAGAGGTTAAACAACAATTCCCTGAATTATTTGCTGGTGTAGACGGGGGGCAGACTCCTGGAGCCGGAGCAGATCAAGCAGGTGATCCTGCTATACCATCGATTTAACAATTAGATAGAAATAAAATTTTGTAATATCAATAATTAGCCCAAAATCCTTATTTAGTGAAGTTAAATACTAAATGGGGCTTTGGGGCTAATTATATTTTTTTTAAAAAATTATTTATTATTTTTGAAATAAATAGCAATTATTTAATAGATAAATTGTTTATATAAATATACAGTTCAAAAATGGCAATGTTGCTAGGTTTTATTTGAGAGAGTCAGAACGGACTTAAATAAAGAAGAGAGGTTTACATATGAATTTACTTGGCGGCTTAGGCAGTAGCCTGGGTAAAAGCGTCAGCAGCGCTTTACCTAAAAATGTTGGCAAAGATTTGCCTAAAGTAGTTGGCAATGGGGCAAAATCGGTTTTTAGCGGGGGCAAGCCAACACTTGCGCAAGGACTAGCAAATAATCCAAAAACTAATACAGCTACAAAAGGAGGTGACTCTAAAGATCAATTAATAAAAGTATTAATGACTTTGCTTACACAAATGATGAACAAAAACGGTAAAGCTGCACCTGCTGCAACTGCTAAACAAAGTCCACCAGCAGCAAAAAGCGCACCTGCTGCAACTGCTAAACAAAGTTCACCAGCAGCAAAAGCTACACCTGCTGCAACTGCTAAACAAAGTCCACCAGCAGCAAAAGCTACACCTGCTGAACAAAGTTTACCGGCACCAAAAGGTGAACCTGCTACAAGTACTAATCCAAGTCAATCTTCGTCTAAAGACATATCAGCAAAAAATACGAAACAAGACTCTGATGATGACGAAAAGAAATCCTTTAATCGTAAAACAACAACTACCAAGACTACTACCAGGCAAGAGCCACAAGCCGGAGAAGTTACGACTGTTGCCAACCAAGGTCAACAAGCTGAAGAGGGTCAAAAGAAAGATTAATTATTTACTAAACTTAACTTAATTAATTTAAAAAAAGAAATTCTACCTTTGATTCTGTATGGGATAAAGGAGATTTTCTTTTTTTGTTTATATTATAGATTAAAAAAATATTAATTATTTTATAAATTAATAGCAATTATTTATAAAATAAATTGTTTATATATATAGAAAGAAAGAGTAATGATAATTAGTGTCCTAAATAAAAGTGATGAATATCACAAGAATTACCGGAGAAGAGGTTTAAAATGGCTTTAAACGGAATAAAAGGAAAAGGATCAAAAAGACCCTACAAAGGCTCTAGAAAATTTTCTGCCGGCAAAGGAAAAAATGATAAGCCGGTTTTTGATAAAAAAGGTACAGGGAAACTTTCAGCAGAAGAGCCTTGGCTGAAATCGCTAATAGGCATATTAGAAAAAAAGCTGGATAATGGAGAACTTAGTAAAAGTCTTAGTAGCTCAATACTTAAAGATTTGAAGAATATTAAGAGTGACATTGATAAGGGTGGAAATCCTAAAGATAAAGACTTATTAAAAACCACAGGTAATATACTAAAATCAGGTAAAAAATCAAAATCCAGGAAAAGTATCCCAAGTTCGCCTTATGGACCTATTACCAGTGTGCCCAGGGGTAAATTTTCGAATACATTCTTCCCGGGTGTACCTGCATTAAAGGCAGCAACCGGTGAGCCTACAGGTGTTACAGACTTAAGCGGCATGGGTGCAATAAAAGGCGTTCCGTTAGGTGAACTCCCACAAGGACTAGCTCCTGGAGTACCCAAGCTGGAATAACTTCAAATCAAAAATTGCAAGAAACACTCAAGCGAATGCCTCTATTTATAGAGGTTTTTGTTTATTTGTGAAAAAGTGGGCAATATAAGAATACTTTTTGTTTTTATAATAATAACTATCTTTAATTGATATTTGTTAATTAAAATTCAGTTTATTAGGTTATTAAAAAAAGTGTATTAAGTATAGGTTTAAAAATAAATTATAGTAGGCGATTAAACTAAAAGTACATCAGTATTTATATTTAATTCTTTGTATAGTAGGCGAGTATTACACTACCTTGTAATTCATTATTATATAGTGCAAGTATTTTGTAATATATGAAAGATGAGAGACAAGTTGATTATGAGGAGAAATTATTATGGTAGCAGGCGTAAGACAAAAGTTAGTAAACACACCACCGACAGGAGCAGCAGCAGGATTACCTGCAAAACCGGTAGCAGGGAAGTCAGCAGAAGAGAAAAATATACATGAAAAATCTAAAACAAAAGAGCTTAAAGAAGAGAAAAAATCACCTACTCTAGCGGATATTCAAAAAGCTATTGCAAATATTCTAGGACAAAAGGGTGATAATAATAATAATCCGGCTGCCGGTCAGGCTGCAGCTTCTGGTGGAGATGATAAAAAAGGTGGTTTGACTGATGCGGTATTAAAAGCAGTAGCTAAACTACTAGGCATACCGGTAGATCAACTGAAGAAATTAATGGCAGGCGAAGGCGATAAAAATAAACAAGCTGATAAAGATCCAAATACAACCCTTAAAACAGAAGCAGAACCTTCAAAGCTTAAAACTGTTGCATAAATAATATAGTTAAAATCAGAATGGAAAAAAGGCTCTAAATACTAAACTGGAGCCTTTTTTGCGTGTATTTATACTTGTTTTTTATTAAATCAATCAAAAAAAATAAAAATAATTAGGCAATTTAAAAAGCATTTTTGTTTTTATAATAATATAGAAACAAACAAGTTATAAGTAGTAATTAAGTAGTATCTTTTAAGCATTTTACAAGTTTATTCGACATTTTAAATTAGCTATTAGTAGGTTAACATAGAAAGTTTTATTATATACACACATATCTATCTGAAAATTAAGTAGGTTAATAGTAAAGATTTAACAACACTTACCTTTACCCCCAATATAGATTTATATAATATTTTATTTTTTTCATTCTTATTATTCCACTATAAGTCTGTATCTAATAATACTAATTTAAAAAGACGAGAGAATAGCATATTATAAGGAGGATTCATTATGGCAGTAAAAGGCGCAGCATCAAGACCAAAACCACAAGCGAAAAAAGCAACAGCAGCAAAATCTCAAACAAAACCACAAACAGGGCAACAAGCAAATAAACCAGGCGGAAATCAAACATCCGTATTTAATACAGCAAAGCCAAAAGGAGCTGATCCAGCAGCAGGAGTTGATAAAGCTAAAAACAATCAAGCCAAGCCTGACCCAAATGCAGCTAAGGCAGAAGATCCGAAAGCAAAGAAGGATGAAGAACAAGATAAAAAATTAAAACAATTAGAAGAAGCTCAAAAAGGCCAAGATCCGAAAAAAGCCGAAGATAAGAAAAATGCACAGGCTGAAGAAGCCGGTGGCTGTAAAGACGGTAAATGTGGTGGTGGCGAAGAGCAAAAAGCTGAAGGAGGCGAAGGCTGTAAAGATGGTAAATGCGGTGGCGGTGAAGGCGCAGGCGGTGCCGGCGGAGCTAAAGAAGCCCAGAATAAAGAAGGCGGCGGAGATAAAACACAAGAAGCAGTAAAGCTGTATAAAACATTAACCGGTGGTGGCGAAGGCGGTGGTGACACCAAAGCCAATAAAGCAGGCGGCCCTCAAGGTGGAAAAGGTGGAGCTCAAGGTGGGCAAGGTGCTCAACTACCTCCAGAGCAAGCCTTAAAAGTTGCATCTACTGCTACAGGTGTACCTGAAGAAAAAATCCAAGAAGCACTTAAAAATGAAGAAGGTGGCGGCGACAAAAAAGGCGGAGGTTGTGGACCTGGCGGTTGTAGTCCTTGCGGACCTGGCGGTTGCGGACCTAAAGGCGGCGGAGCACAACAAGCACAGAAAGGTAAAAAATTAAACTTAGCTGCATAATAAAAAAATAGTACAGTATCCACAAAGAAGAAGTTGTCCCAAACAAGGGGCAGCTTCTTTTTATGGAGTATAAAAAGGCTAAATTAGAAGTAATTTGATTAATATAGAAGAAATATAAAAATTAAGGCAATTTTATATACTCTTTTGTTTTTATTATATTAACTACCCTAAAACAATAATATACTTCCACTAAAATACTTTTCAGATTATTAAATCAAGTTAGAGTTAATAAAATAAACTATTCTCTGAAAAGAGTAATCTGAAATTTAATTGATGAGGAGTATAA
>JANQLL010000134.1 GCA_028280605.1 Candidatus Gastranaerophilales bacterium | reverse complement strand
AAATCAAGGCAAAAAATATGAAAAGATATACAAAGGCCAGCTCAAACTATTCGAGGGTCTCCCTTAGATACCCCGACCCTTGGGTCGGGGAGGTTCATTGCTCTGGAATTTATTGATAGCAATATTACAGACTTTGACTTTGATAAAAACAATTTAACATTAAAATATACCAGAAAAGAATTTGTTAATGATTTATCCAATAGCCTAAACGAATTAAAACCAGAACAAAAAAGAGAAATTTTTAACTATTACAACTTTAAGATTGATGAAGATAAAAAGTTAACAGGCTATCCTATAGGTCCTAATAAAAATAAAGACTCTAAAAATATTAATATTACGAAAGAAAAAAAAGATAAATACAAAAAAAATAATAAAAAAATTCACTAAGGCAGAAATATTCTTGATGAAAGTATCAAAATCTCTCGGTAAAATCAACTTTTGTTAAGTACCTGAGTCTGAGTAGTTACAAAGATAAAAAAAAATAACCCTTTAAAAAGGATTATTTCTTTGTCATCAAAATTTTGTTTTTAGATATTTAATTATCTATAGGAATTGTTAACTTTCTTCCAGCAACAATAAAGTTAGAATTTCTTAAATTGTTTGCTTTTTGTATCTTTTTAACATACATCGGTGCAGATGAACCATAGAACTTAAGAGCTATAGTTTCTAAGGAGTCTCCGCTTCTTATTCTATAGTTTTGTGTAATTGTACGAGTTATGTCTTCTTCTGACGCAGGTGTTATGCTGATAGGATTGTTGACCTGCGCGGTTTCTGAATTAGCTTTTTTCCACAATTTTAGTTCTGCAAAATTTTCGGAAGAGTTTCCTAAATTAAATAAAGAAAGTACAAGGAACATAGATAATGCACCGGCTAAAAATCCCATAATCAGATATAAGCCTTGAGACCTATCATCTCTTTGATTAAATTTAAAATCTTGCCATAATTTATCCAATTCGCGATCTTTGTCATTTCTAATATATACGCCTGGTGAGGAATCATATGGCATAGATTTCTCTGATATTAATTCTTCCAATGCTTTAATCCTTTCTTTTGACAAGTTGGATTTATGTAAAGTACTACTTTTCATCTAATAACTCCCTCACCTCGATTAACCCAAGTTTACAATACAAAATTATAATATATGAGTTTGTTCATATTAGCAAGCTATTAATTTATTTGTTGCTGTTTTTTTGAGGGGAGGGAGTCTGGCTTGCTGTTATTGTAAACTTTTCGGGTTATTTAAAATAATGTAACAATTTGTAAAAAACTATTACTTTTAACAATGTAGCATATATATGTTTTATTCTTTGACGTTAGTTTATATATATTACAACTATATATTGTAATATATAGTTTTGGAAATTTCAAGATTATAAAAAAAATTTTTAGATTTTTTATTTATTTTAGTCAGTTATAATCTGAAAATAGTAGTATAAAATAAATGAATGCGCTATATAATATTTTTTTCCTTTTTGTTAAGAAATATGAAAAAGTTTTATTATCCATTTGAAATTGTAATAAAACGTTGAAAAAAATAGTTTTTTGGTGAATTATATATAGTGGAATATTTGTAAGGAGAAGCGATCATGCCAGAACTAGTTAGAACAATGATTAGAGATGTTCCTAATTTTCCAAAAGAAGGAATTGTATTTAAAGATATAACAACAGCTATTAAGGACCCTAAAATTTTTAAAAGAATTATTGATTATTTAACAGAAGAGTATAAAAATCAAAAAATTGATTATGTTGTTGGTATTGAGTCTAGAGGCTTTATTTTTGGTGCTCCTTTGGCTTATAACCTTGATGCGGGGTTGGTTGTCATAAGAAAACCCGGCAAATTGCCTGCTGATGTTGAAACAATTACTTATGATCTTGAGTATGGAACAGATTCTATCGAAGTTCATAAAGATGCTATTGAACCAGGTAAAAAAGTACTAATTATAGATGATTTATTAGCAACAGGCGGCACTGTTGAGGCTTCTTGCAAATTGATTAATAAAATAGGCGGGGATCTTGTTGGTGTTGCTTTTGTTATAGAACTTACATTTTTGAACGGAAGAAAAAAGCTTGATGATAATGTTAATATTGTTTCTATGGTTAAATACTAAACAATTAAAATAAGGGGTTTGTTTTGACAGAATTAAATAATCATAAAATGATAAATTCTATAAAGCAAAGTTTGAAGCAATTTAATGTTGATTTGACAGGGCTTAATATTCTTATTGGGGCTTCTGTTAGTCAGCTTGCTCTTATTCCATTGATGGCATGTTTTGCTAATGCCAGAAATATATATGTTTTAAGTCAAAGTACGGAAGAGTCTACCAAGCTTAATAATTATATTAATAAGATTAGTTTTTCTTCTAATGTTAAATTTATAGAAAAATTACAGCCGCATGTTTTGTCTCAAATTGATGTCCTTATTAAAGGTAATAAAATAAAATATCTTGATGAGTCGATAATTTCTTCTTTAAAAGAATCGTGCGTGATAATGGTTTTTCCTGAGTTTGTAGATTATAATTATATTAACGGTATTAGCCTGGAAGATTGCTCTAAGTACAAAATGCCTGTTATTGTACTTAACGAACAGTGCGAAAATTTAATGATAGACAAATACTTTGCTAATGTTATAACTAAAAGATGCTATGAAGCAGATCTTGATGTTTATAAATCTAAAATTTTATTGGCTGGAAAAGGTAAAACTTTGGATTCTGCATTAAATTTGTTGAAAAGTGCCGGGGCTTTTGTTTATGTTGCTAATACCGATAAAGCAGATTGTCAGCAATATGTTTTAAAACACTTGGGTGATGCTGATGCTATAATTGTTGCTCAGGTGCCTGTTTGTACAGACTATGTAATTGGTCAACAGGGTTTGATAACATTAGAGCAGATAAAACATATTAATCCTGAAGTGAAAATTATCCACTTTGCAGGTAAGATTGATACAGCCCTTTTAAATAAAGAAAAAATAAAAGTTGTTCCTAATAATGTTAATGTGAATTATGTAAATGTAAATATTAATGAATTAGGACTAAAGGCTGTTTCTGATATTGTAGCGGCATTGATGAAATCAGTTGAATCTATGACGAAAACAAAAAATAAAACTACAAATTTAAAAGATTGTGTTGTATCATACAAAGTAATGAATTATGAAGAAATTGCAGTTGCAAGGAAATAATGATAAATAAAAAGTTTTTATTTATTTAACACAGTTCACAGTTAGTAATTAAAAAGGTTAGATAGAAGAGCATGGGTATCATTTTTGAAATATTGGTTACAGTTTTTATATTAAGTTTATTATTTATCGGCGTATTGCAGATAACCCCATTTATTAGCAAACAGACTTAATATACAGGCTTGATATAACAAAAATAATTAATAAAAGAGGATTAACATTAAAATTAATCCTCTTTTTCTATAATAATAAACTATTTATACTGCTCATCAATTAAATTTCAGATTACTCTTTTCAGAGAATAGTTTATTTTATTAACTTTAACTCGATTTAATAATCTGAAAAGTATTTTGGTGGAAGTATA
>JANQLL010000133.1 GCA_028280605.1 Candidatus Gastranaerophilales bacterium | reverse complement strand
TTATACTGCTCATCAATTAAATTTCAGATTACTCTTTTGAATGAGTTTATAAAAAGTAAAATTGACCATTTAACTTTTTAACACTCCCGCTTCACAATTCAGAGAATAGTTTATTTTATTAACTTTAACTCGATTTAATAATCTGAAAAGTATTTTAGTGGGAGTATATTTTCAAACTCTTTCTGATAATAATAAAATTATATCTTCTATAGAAATATCAGATATTCTTAAGAATAGTCCTGATTTAAAGACAAATTATATTTTTGCAAATCCTAATATAAAAGACAACGTCAAAAAATATATAGATAAAAATAAGGATAATATAATAGAAAGTACAAAACTATGTGAATTACAGGAGGAAAAAAGGTCATGATGGGAAGACAACGAGAAGCCATAATACTATCACTAATAGAAAAGTTAAAATGCAATAAAAGTTGGTGCGGAGAAACTCATATTCAAAAAGCAACGTACTTTCTTCAAGAACTATTAAATGTCCCTCTTGAGCTTGGTTTTATTTTATATAAACATGGTCCTTATTCTTTTGACTTAAAAGATGAATTAAACATAATGCAATCTGATATGATTTTAAAATCAATATCTCATGTGCCTTATGGTGCGAGTCTTTATCCAGGTGATACAAGTAATCAGATAAAAGAATGTTATCCAAACATAATAAATCAATACGAAAAAGATATAAATTTTGTTGCACAGAATTTATCTTCTAAAAACGTCTCTGAACTTGAAAAACTTGCAACTGCTTTATATGTAACAAAAAATAGAGAAACAGACGGTTCTGTGCAGCAAAGAGCAGAAACTATGAATGAGATAAAACCGCATGTTTCCATTGAAGCTGCTAAAATCGCTGTAGAAACTGTAGATAAGTTTATAGCTAAGCTTCAGGTTGCTTAAAATAATTGGTGATGGTCATCTCCTTTCTTAATTTTATTTTTGAGAAAATTTAAATGAGCTTATTAATAAAAAATGCTAAAGTAGTGTCATCAGATAACACAATAAATGCAGATATATATATAGAAAACGGCAAAATTGCACAAATTGGCGAACAAATAACAAGGCCTGCCTTTAAAATAATCGATGCAAAAGGTAAATTTGTAATGCCGGGTGGCATTGACGTACATACCCACATAAAAAGAAATTTTAGAGGTATAGAATCAGTAGATGATTTTAAAACGGCGTCAATTGCTGCTGCTTTTGGAGGAAATACTTGCTTTTTAGATTGTATAGTACCTGATAAAGCTCAATCTCTTACTAATGCATTTGAAAATATGCTAAATCTGACCAGTAAGAGTTCATTATTAGATTTTGGCTTTCATATGGCTCTTACGCCACCTTTAAATCATCTAAAAGATTTAAAATATCTCTCAGAAAATGGAATTACCAGTGCAAAGCTATATTTAGCCGATAAAAAAGAAATGATGCTGGATGATAACAGTTTTATCAGAGCTATGAAAGAAACTAATAAGCACGGCTTGCTGGCATGCATTCATGCGGAAAACGGCGCACAAATAGATATTTTAACCAGCTTATATACAAAAACAAAAAGATTAGGTTTAGAATTTTTTCCGGTATCCAGGCCTAATAGAGTTGAATTTGAAGCTGTTGTTAAAGTGCTAATAATATCCGGTGCGCTAAAGATACCTGTTTATTTTGTTAATTTATCTACAAAATCAGCGGTTGAGGAAATTGTTAAAACGAGAAAAGACTCAAAAGTTAAGTATTTTATAGAAACATGCCCTCATTATCTTTTATTAGATGAATCTAACTATGACGAGGAGTTTGAAAGCGCAAAATACTTTACATGCCCACCGCTGAGAAATAAGGCAGACGTAGATTATTTAAAGGCTAACGTAACCAAGAATATAGACGTTATTGCATCTAATCATTGCGCATATAATATGAGCAGTGAAAAGAAAATTGGCATAAATGATTATACCAAAGTTCCCCCAGGCATGCCGGGCATAGAAACAAGATTACCGCTTATGTTTAATCAAATAGTAGTTAACCAAGGCTTATCACCTAGCGAATTTGTACGGATTAATTGTACTAACCCGGCTAAGATATTTGGTATAAAAAATAAAGGTGATATAAAGCAAGGCTATGATGCTGATATTTGCATTTGGGATCCTGATTTACAATGGGAAATCAAATCAGATGATTTGCATGAAAAAGTTGATTATACCCCTTATGAAGGAATGCAAATTACAGGCAAGCCTGAAACAGTTATTTTAAGAGGTAACTTGCTTATAGAAAATTACAAATTAAATACTATTTCAGGCTTTGGTAATTTTATTAAAAGGGAAAAGTTTATTAATCAATAAAAAGTGCTCTAAAAGACTTCGCTACTCAGGCCAAAGTGAATTTTAAATCTGTCCTGGTCAACGAATTTTTTTCGACCTATCGGAAAACCAAAGTCAAGATTAGCTGATAAGAATTTTGACAGGTAGCAACGCAAGCCAACGCCCGCACCTTGTAAAAAATCTGAGGAATGTATTGATCTGCCCTTATGTATTTGATGTACCAGGCCTTGATCGTAAAAACCGGCTAAATAAACTTTGTTTTTCAATCTTAGCCATTTTTTATCAGGTAAATGCGGAATAGGTGCAAGAAGTTCAAGGCTTACATTATATCCGACATCACCAAGGATTAAACTTTCATTATAACCTCTAACTGTATGCATACCGCCTATTTGTATTTGCTCAGGGGCTAACAATGCATTTGGTGAATATTGCCCTGAGAGCTTAAAGATCCCTCTAAAATTTTTAGGTAGGGCTTGTATTCTTATTAAATGGGCATCTGTTTTAACAAATTTGCTTGAACCTATGCCGTATGCACTGGCAGAGGTTCCGCCAAATAAAGGTAACCCTGTGCTAACTTCAGCTCTGCTGATCCAGCGTCCTGAATAATCATTTTTAATTGAATTCAACCCAAATCTTAAAACCCTTAAGTCATACTTATGCATACTGACTGTTTTTTGAATAGTCATATCAGAGTGAAGAAAATCAAAATTTAAGTCAGAGCTTATTTCGAGCGCTTCGCTTTTGTATATTGGCTGAGTCAAGCCGGTCCTAAAAATATGAGATTTACCGTTTATATTATAAATCTTAAAATCACCGCCTAAATTTACATTAGAGAAATAATAACCTGCATTTACGCTGGTTCCAAAAGGGCCCACTGGTAATGAATAATTAGAGTTCACCCCAAACGTACCTTTTGCAAAGCTGACCCCTCCTGCAAGAGAGTCACCAAAGCCTGTTAAGTTGTTATTTCTTAAATTTATATTTGCTTTTTGGATACCTACAAGTTCTCTGCCGGTGTTGTCCCAACTAGCGTCCAGATCTAGGGGTATTGATTCTCTTATATTAATTATTATATCTGTTGTTTTTGGTTTTTCGCCCTTTTGGAGGCTGACTTGGCCTTTTAAATAACTTTTATCGTTTATATCTCTCAAAGACTTTCTTAATGCAGTTACATTAAGTACAGAGTCTTTTTTTAGGCGATTTTTGTTTAAAAGTTTACTTTCAATATATGAACGTCTTGTCCACCTGTTGCCTTCAATCTTGATTTTGCCGACTTTTCCCTCTATTACATTAATATTAAGGATTCCATCCTTGATCTCTTGATTTGGAATATAAGCCAGTGAGGTAATATAGCCTTTGCCTCTATAGATATTTGTAATGGTGTTTGTTAACTTTGTAAGTTCATTTAATGTAATTTCTTTGTCTGTATAATCTTTTATATATGTTGACAGTTCAGTATTTTTAACACGTGTATTGCCGCTTAAAACAATATTTTTCAGCTTAAACCTTTGGATCTCTAAATCCGCTGCTGCTTTAGGTTTTATCTCTTTTGGCATGAGTATATCTTCTTCATCGGCTTCATTTTTATTTTCATTTTTTTTCTTTATATTTTCTGATAGAGAATTTCGACCTATTGCCCCTGGGTCAACGTTTGTAGGAATTTTAATATTAGTTGGCGCAACCTGGGCATGTATTGATGAACTTTGCGCAAAAGCAAGCAGCAAAATTAAGAAATAAAATCTTATTTTTCTTGTCATATCTATTTTCTCCATATATATGCGAACTCTTATTCAATGAGATATTATGCATAATGTTCGTGGCTTTATATTAGCTGCTTGTGTATATTTTATTTCCAGGTTGGTTAGTTATGTTTTTTGTATTTTATTTTTTATAATTTAAAAAGTCTCAAAATAGGGCTAAAATTAGAAAAACCCCCTTTCGAGGGGGCCATAAAATATTAAATAATTTATTTCATTATAAATTCTGCTCTTTTAGCCTTAAAGAGACACAAAAAAAATATTCAATTGTATGTTGATGTAAAAATTAAAAATTATATTGACTGCAATGATTTTTCCTTACAAAAGGGTATAAATAGGCACACTTATCCTGGGTGATATTCATCACCTTTTTTATGTTATCGCTACAAGCTTTGATATAGCTTAAGTACAATTGAATCATCAGAACACGATAGCTAAATATCTTAGCATGTACGGGAATAATGTGCTGGTTTAAATTTGAAATTAAAATCTGCGTGGCTAGCGCATCCTTTAATCTCTTGGTATATAATAAATACGCAAATTTAATCGCTTGGTTTATTATAGTGTTATTAAACTTGATTATTTTTAACATAGCTTTTTGATTTTTATATAAACCATTAGACACTGCCATTATTGGGGCAGCATCATTATTAGTTTGCTTTGATGTTTTTTTACTTATTACTTCTTTTATAGTTTTATAGATTATATTTAAAGAATTATAAATACTTTTAAATAGAGGAAAGTATGACTTTTTGTTATTCCCAATATAGTTTAACGAAATAATCGGGCATAGAAATACTATCATATTCCACAAAAGTAATAATGAAGTTGTAATGTATTGTGTTAGACTCATAAGTCAATACATCCTATAATTATATATTTAATATATATTATGATTTATATTTGAATTTTTTTCAGGCTCTTGAGTGAAATTGTTTACATTTGTTTACTGAATTTATAGTCAGGATAAATTGTAATATTTATTTCTTTTTTTATATTCTAAAAACATTTATTTGATTTGAATTTTTTATAAACAATATTTTATTATTTAATTTATCTATACTTTTAAGATATTTATACTTTTAAAATTATATACTTCATAATATTTATTAGAAATTAAAATCTCAATTTATTTATCTGATAGGCAATTATCCTTAATATTTAATTGATTTATTTGTTAATTATATGCTATATTATAACTTAAATATTAAGATAAAATTACTTTATTTTATTATGCACATTTATAAAAACAATTTATCGTGTAATACCAAAGGGCATCAGGTAAAATAAAGTAATTATAATATTCATACTGTTTCTCAATCAAATTTAAACACACTCTTTATACTCCTATATGTTAATTAAGTAACTAAAATATTTATAAATAATATACAAAATTAGCGCAAAATTTATATTTCTAGAAAAAGGAGGTTCTTTTATGACAGTTTACAATGAGACAATTTCAGGTACAGAGTTCGATGACATACTATTTGGAGAGGAAGACAACGAATTATTCATAAGTAAAGAAGGTATTGACCTTATTTGGGGTGCAGGAGGCAACGACTACCTTTATGGAGGTGAAGATGCTGATATACTTTTGGGTGGAGAAGGTAATGACACTCTTAATGGAGGAGTGGGAGCCGATCTGTTAATCGGTGGAGCCGGCAATGACTATTATATTGTTGATGATATTAATGATGTAATAAATGAAGCATTAAATGAAGGAACTGATAGAGTACTCGCATCAGTTAATTATACGTTAAGCGACTATGTCGAGGTTCTTCAATTATCAGGTGATGCAACTGACGCAGCAGGTAACGATCAGAATAATAACCTTGTAGGCAATTCCAACGATAATTTTCTTCAAGGTCATGGCGGCAATGACAAAATATTTGCGAAAGCTGGTGATGATATTTTAGAAGGTGGAGAAGGTAATGATTTATTAGCCGGTGGCACAGGTGCAGATTCAATGTATGGTGGCTCAGGTAATGACAGCTATTATATAGATAATGTAGGTGACTTAATTGAGGATACTGAAGGTTACGATGTAGTATGGTCATCCATAGATTATACATTGTCAGCTGATTTTGAAAAGCTTATTCTTCAGGGTTCTGCTATAAGTGGAATAGGTAATGATTCAAATAACAAATTGATAGGAAATGCCAAAGGTAATCTTTTAGAAGGTAAAAAGGGCAATGACGCTATCTATGGCTATGATGGAAACGATAGCTTAATTGGCGGCTCTGAAAGAGATTATATTGATGGTGGTAGAGGCGCTGATATAATGAATGGTGGCAGTGGTAACGATACCTATATTGTTGATAACACTGGTGATGTAATTATAGACAGCGAAGGTACAGAGTTTGTCAGATCATCTGTTGATATTACACTAGCGGAAGGTCTTGAAATACTTCAACTTACCGGATCAGCATCTATTGCAACAGGAAACGCAACTAATAATATAATGGGTGGTACATCCCAGGATAACTTAATGTTAGGTATGGCTGGAAATGATCAACTTTTTGCTAAAGTCGGAAATGATACCGTTGTAGGAGGAGCTGGCAATGATTATTTAAGCGGTGGCACAGGAAACGATATTTATAAATTTAAATCCGGTGATGGTGATGATTTTATTATAGAAAAAGGAACTGATATTGATACGATTCTGTTTGAAACAGATGTTCAAAAAGAAGATATTGCTTTCTTTAAAAGAGGTACATCTCTTGATATTAAATATGGTACTGGTGATATCGTTACAGTCTACAGATTTGAAGATGCTAATTATTCAGTTGAGAATGTGGGGCTTTCAAGCGGTTTAACAGCTGATGTTAATGGAATTATAAATCATATTGTTTCTTATGAGCTAGACTATTCTGTGGATTTCCGCAATGTTGATGAAATATCAGACGATACAGCCTTGATGCAAGAATTACAAGCTTATTGGTCATAATTTGATAATTTATAAATTTTAAAAAAATTAAAATAAAAAGATAAGAATTGATCTGAAATAATCAGGTCAATTCCTTTTAGGTACTGAAGAAGTTTTTAACAAAACAGGGTATAATTTATATTGCATTCGTATTTGGAAGAAAATGATAAAGAAATACGAGAATTAAAGAATCTTCTAATAAGTAAAGGTATAATAACCCAAAAAAATAAGCAGATGTATCAGAAAAGGGACCTTAGTGGTCGCAAGCATTTGCACCAACTTCAAGTGTCCCTTCAAGATAGCTTTTTACTATTTCTTCCGGTGAATTAGGCTGTGCCCCAACAATTACATTAATGCCATTTTCATTAAATAAGCCCTGTGCTCTGGCTCCCATACCTCCTGCTATTACTAAAGTCGCTCCATTTTTTGCAACCCATCCCGGCAAAATGCCGGGTTCATGAGGTGGAGGTGTAATATGCTCGATATGTTTTATAGATTTTGCTTCTTCATCAATTTCAAAAAATGTAAAAACTTCGCAATGCCCAAAGTGCATACATAGTTTTTCATTTGCTGTAGGAATAGCTATTTTCATTTTAATCTCCTTTTAATATAATTTCTAAAGTTGTCCATATAGTTTTTAACTCTTGAGATGAATTATTGTTAGAGTATTCAGTAATAGATTTTTTGCTGATTTGTGCGCTGGTAAAGTCTTTATCGTATGGTATTTTGCCTAAAAGTTTTGCCTTGCTGCTAATACAAAATTCTTCAATTTGTTTAGAAACCTCATGATTTATATCAAATTTATTAATGCAAACATAACTTTTAATTTTAAAATGTTGTGTTAACTTATAAACCCGCTCTAAATCATGAAGCCCCGATACAGTCGGCTCAGTAATTATCAAAACTGCATTAGCACCCGATATTGAAGCAATAACCGGACATCCAATACCGGGAGATCCATCACATATAATTAGATTTGAATTTTCTTTTTGTGCTGTTAATCTTGCTTGATTTCTGATTTTTGTGACTAATTTGCCTGAATTTTCTTCTGCAATGCCAAGTTTTGCGTGTATGAATTTTCCAAACCGCGTCTGAGAAATATACCATTCACCTGCTAGGTTTTCTTCAAGGGCTATTGCTTTTTCTGGACAAAACTTGGCACAAACTGAACATCCTTCGCATTTCATTTTATTTATACAGTTGTTTTCTATAGCATTAAATCTGCATAGTTCTACGCATTTATTGCAATTAGTACATAATTCTTTATTTATAACAGCGGTTTTACCGGAATAAAAGTCATTTTTTTCTAATATTTCAGGCTCAAAAATTAAATGTAAATCAGCAGCATCAACATCACAATCTACAAAAACAGGCTTAAAATTTTTTGAAGTACCGGCAAACATTGCAAAAGAAGATACAATGCTAGTTTTGCCGGTTCCACCTTTTCCGCTTATAACAACAAGTTCTTTCATTTTATTAAATCCTTAATTAACAAAGATAGAGGCTCAAAGTGATTTTTAAACTCCGGCATGTGCTTTAATATAAGTTCACCTTTAGAATAAATTCGTGCTGCTTCTATCGAGTCAGGAATCTTAGTTATTATTTTAATATTATTCTCTTGAGCATAAGTTTCTATAATATGATCATTTTCTGCGCTTGAGCGATTTATAATAATAGAAAACGGTATGCTCAACTCTTTAATCATCGCTACTGCAAGTTTTAAATCATTTAATCCAAATGGTGTTGGTTCAGTAACCATAAAGGTATAATCGACATCTTCAGTTGATGCAATTACAGGACAGGTGGTACCTGGAGGGCAATCGATTATTTGTAGTGCAGAGTCATTTAATTTATCCGCAAATTTTTTAACTTGCTTTATAAGTGGTGGCGACATGGCTTCGCTGATTCTTAATTTTCCGTGAATAAAGTTTAAGTTATCCATTTGCGCATATTCAACAAAACCGACTTCTCTTTGGGATTCTATAACCGCATTAAACGGACAAACCAACTTGCACCCTCCGCATCCGTGGCATAGCTCAGGAAAACTTACAATCTTATTATTGACTAATGCTAAACAATTAAATTGACATAACCTTACACACTTACCGCATCCTTTACACTTATCGTTATCAAATTCCGGTACAATTATGCAAATTTTCTCTCTATCTGTAAACTGCGGTTTTAAAAATAAATAACAATTAGGTTCTTCTACGTCACAGTCTAAAAGGCTTATTTTGTAATCATTTGACAACATGTAAGCTAAATTTAAAGCAACAGTACTCTTTCCGGTTCCACCCTTTCCGCTTGCTATGGCTATTTTCAATTATCAGTCTCCATCTGTTTATTTATTTTATCTATCTTTTCGTTTAATTCATCTAATCTTGATTCAATTTGCTCAAGACTTTCTATAAAGTGACTGAAGCTACCTGAATAACCATGATTTTGTCTTCCTCTTTGACCTCTACACAAACCTCTTCTTCTAAAGCTTTCATTATTGGCTTCATTAAACTTTGACATATTTCACTCCTTTTTTTACATCCAATGACTTTCTACATCAGCTTTTAAAGCTTCTTCTAACTTATTATTTTTATATTTTTCTATATTTTCTTTTATAGAACCATTTACGCCCGTAAAAATTTTAATACCCGCTAAAGAGAGTACTTTAAATGCTTTTGGGCCGCAGTGGCCTGTTATCAATGCTTTGATATTTTCATTTAAAACATGTTGTGCTGCTTGAATTCCAGCACCCTGCGCAGCTTCAGAATTTTGAACATTATCAATATGATAGAATGTGTTATCATTAATATCATAAATAATGAAACACTTAGCTCTCCCAAACCGCAAATCAACTTCTGATTCAAGATTTGGAGTAGCTGATGAAATTGCTATTTTCATTTCTAAACTCCTGATGTATAATCTAAAATTATAATATAATCTAACAACTAGAATTGTCAAGTGCAAGGTAAAACTATGGAAATTAATGATGATAAGCCGACATATTCAATAGGAATTGCTTCCGAGATACTGGGAGTGCATCCCAGGACTTTACGTATTTATGAAGAGGAAGGATTGATCAAGCCTTCAAGAAAAGGTGGCAAAAGATTATTTTCAAAAAATGATTTAAAATGGATTCAATGCTTAAGATATTTAATACATGACGAAAATATCAGTATACCCGGGATAAAAAAATTATTGGAATATGCACCCTGTTGGAGGCTTAAAAATTGTCCTGAAGACAGTAGAGAAGTTTGTACCGTATCATATTGCCGTAAGAAAAAGTGTTGGGAAATGGCGCAAAATGCCTGTAATAAATCTTGTAAAAATTGTGAAAAATATATCGCTGAAAATGATGATCCTAAAGAATAAATATAGAATATTTTTTGCCCAAATGTACAATTTACTGTAAAAATTTTTAAAAGTTTGCTGTTCAGAAATTCTCTTTTTGATTCAATATCTTGTTATCCAAGTAGTAATATCAATTAGCAGTCTATAAAGTATTAACTATCCAGTTAGAGCCAACTATTGACTTGATAGTTTCAGAATTGCTTTCGTAGAATAAAGAAGCT
>JANQLL010000132.1 GCA_028280605.1 Candidatus Gastranaerophilales bacterium | reverse complement strand
CTATTCTCTGAATTGCGAAGCGGGAGTGTTAAAAAGTTAAATGGTCAATTTTACTTTTTATAAACTCATTCAAAAGAGTAATCTGAAATTTAATTGATGAGCAGTATAATACGCTAGATTTTGTGAGCAGTATAAAAAATGGAAACTCAAGTAAGCCTAAAAGACCAACTATCAATACTGCCGGATAACCCCGGGGTCTATTTGATGTTTGATAAAGACGATCATATTATCTATATTGGTAAGGCTAAAAATTTAAAAAAACGGGTAAAAAGTTATTTTAATAAAAACCACGACTCGCCAAAATTAAAAGTCATGGTGCCGCAAATTGTCAGGTTTGAGTTTATTATTACTGATACCGAAGTCGAGGCTTTGATACTCGAATCGCACCTTATAAAAAAGCATAAGCCAAAGTATAATGTTCTTTTAAAAGATGATAAAAAGTTTCCCTGGTTTCAAATCACAAATGAAGCATACCCGCGTATTATTGTCACCAGAAAAAGAGGTGAGAATCCAAAGGGTAAATTCTTTGGTCCATATACAGATGTTCGGGCTATGTATTCTACTTTGGAGTTAATAAAAAAATTATTTCCGCTCAAGCAGTGCAAAAACCCAAGGTTTAAAGACAGAACCTGTATGTACTATCAAATAGGCAAATGCTTGGGTCCTTGCCAAAAAATGGTCACACCTGAAGAGTATAAAAAGGTGGTTGATCAGGTAGAATTATTTTTAACAGGTAAGCAGGGTAAGCTTTTAGCTGAAATTAAAAAACAAATGGAAATGTTTGCACAAGCTGAACAGTTTGAAAAGGCTGCCAAATATAGAGATAGTTACTTTGATGTCCTAAAAGTTATTTCTAAACAAAAAATAGTTAATAATACAACTAATATAAATCAAGATATAATAGGCTATGCAGATGATAAGCTCAGGGCAAGTATATCTTTGTTAAAAATTAGAGATGGCAGACTGCTGGGAAAAAGTGATTTTAACTTTATTTTAGATAATATTCATACTCCTGCTGAAACCTTAACTGCATTTTTACAGGAATACTACCAGATGGTTCAGACTTTTGACATACCTGAAGAGATTCTTTTGCAGGAAAGCCTTGATGAGCAGCAAAAAGTTTTTGAAAACTTTGATAAAGAACTATTTATGGAGTGGCTTAAGGCTAAAAAAGGACGTAAAGTCAGTATTGTATGTCCAAAGGCTCAAACTAAAAAAGATTTAGTAGAAATGGCTATTAAAAACGCTGATTCTGCGCTTGAAAAGTTACAATTGTCAGAGATGGCAGCAGTTCAAAATGACTGGAATGAAATTGGCAGTTATATTCAGGAAAAACTTGAGCTGCCCAGATTTCCTAATCGGATGGAATGCTTTGATATTTCTCATATTCAGGGAACTAATACCGTTGCAAGTATGGTTGTGTTTGTTAATGGCAAAAGTTGCAAGTCTGAATATCGCCGATATAAAATACGCACGCTAAAAGAAGGCACGCCTGATGATTTTAATGCAATGCGAGAGGTTATAAAGCGCAGATATACTAAAATTCTTAAGGACAATCTTCCTCCGCCTGATTTGATGATTGTTGATGGTGGCAAGGGCCAGTTATCTTCTGCTATAGAAATACTTGAAGAACTCGGCGTTTATGATCAGCCAATTGTTTCTCTCGCCAAGAAGTTTGAAGAAGTTTTTATCCCCGGTCAATCCGAGCCGGTTGTTTTTTCATCCAGCTCGCAGGCTTTGTTTGTGTTTCAAAAGATTAGGGATGAGGCCCATCGCTTTGCTATATCTTATCACCGCAAGTTAAGAGAGAGTCAGGCTATTAAGTCTGTTCTTGATGATATACCAAAGTTGTCTTTAAATAAGAAAAAGCATTTGCTTGAGCATTTTGGTGATATCAAGGGTATTATGCAGGCTCCTGAGGCTGAATTGGCTAGAGTTGTAGGTAAGACAATAGGCAAGGCTGTTTATAGGTACTTGCATAAATAGCCTTTTGTTTTAGCTACGATTCTATCTATTGTAAAACTCAGGATCTCTTCTTACTTTTCCTTCTAGTCTTTTTGCAAAGTCTATAAAACTACTATCGTTTTCAAAGTTTGTACCTTTAACTGCTTTAAAGAGTTTTTGAGTAAGTTGTTTTAATTTTCTTTTTTCACTTCTTTGCTCTTTTCCATTGTTTTTTACAAAGTTAAGGTCTCTTTTTAGTTTTTGAATATAATAGTTAGCAGTGTCCTCAGGGCGAGGTCTTGATTCTGAGAAGCTTGCGCTTTTTATATTTGGCTGCATTTTATCGAGTAAGTTTGAACATTCTTCGGTAGTGAGTCTTTTAAAACATTTTGGCATATTAAAGCGTGGCAATATACTTGGCATAATATTATTCCTTTTAGTTTTTCCTATTTTATTTTAATCTAAACAAGTAGGAATTTATAGTTTTTATTTTAATTTGAATTATTTTTTGAGAGGGCAAATATTAATATTTGTTTCTTCAGTTTAAAAAGATATATCTTTTATTTGGTTATTTCTTAAAGAATTAGTCCTGTAATTAAAATTATGAAAAACTTTGATAAATATCTCTTCTATGCACTTTATTTGAACTTATTTCAAGAAATCTGTTTTATAAGCATCTTTGCGATGTTTAACATCAAGAAAAATTATTGTTAGAATTTCAATTTTTTCATTAACTTCTTGAAAAATTATTCTATAATCCCCACTTTTAATGCGGAAAATGTCTTTTTAATTTTATTTTCATTATATCAAATTAAAAAATAAATTCAGCTCTTGTTTGCTATTGTTATTGTAAAAAAATTTTAGTTTTTTTTCAGCAATTAAATAATAAAAGAAGAACTAATAAAAGTTCTTCGGGGAAGTTAAAGCGTTAACTATATTGAGAAAATATACTCCATCAAAAATACTTTTCAGACTATTAAATAGGGTTAAAGTTAATAAAATAAACTATTCTCTGAAAAGAGTAATCTGAAATTTACTTGATAAG
>JANQLL010000131.1 GCA_028280605.1 Candidatus Gastranaerophilales bacterium | reverse complement strand
TTAATTTTACCTCTATTTATTACTACTTAAAACTTTGCTCTGCAGTAACTTTTATAGACGTAAAATTTTTCTATTTGTTAATTACGGCTGTAGTATTAGTTGCAAGCATTGTTTTATTTTTTGTTTTATTTTTTTTACGAAATCTAAAATAGTTTAAAAAAGTTAACTTGACATAAATCCTTTATAAACATTAAAATGCATATAGATTTTATATATACTAATGTACATTTATTTAGGCATTAAGTTTGTAGTTTATATAAACTTTATTTATAAAAAAGTTCTAAAATACACCGTTTAATTTATTTACTGGAACTTGGTTAATAATTACAATAAATTTAAATCAGTAACAAATATTACTTATCGTTCTTAACGTTGTTATACATTTTAGGTAATTAGTAAAAATAGGGAATAAGTTATGTTTTCAAAAAAATTATTTAGCGTGGCTTTAGCTGCATCAGTATTTGTAAGCGTACCAGCTTTTGCAAAAACGTTAACATTACAAGATTTGCAAGATTTACCAAGTTCCGCTCCAGTAGTAAGATCAAAAGAGCTTATTAAAAAGCATCACTGGGCATACAAAAGATTAGTAAACATCTCTTCTAAGTACGGCTTAGATGTTAGAAACGGTAAAAAACCCTTAACAAGAGACGAAGCTGCTGTTATTCTTGTTAACTTAGTAGGAAAAATTGAACAAGAAAAGCTCAATTTATCAGAAAGTGAAAGAGCTCAAGTTCAAATATTAAAAGAAGAATTTGGGCAAGAACTTACAATAATGGCAGAAAGAATTGCTACTTTACAAGCTTCTGTTGACAGCTTAAAAGGTAGCGTTTCTAAAATGGGTAAATCTGGTGGCAAATCATTTACACATTACTACGGTAAAAACTTTAAAATCGGTGGTTTATTACAAGCCAGATATGACGGCAACCTTCAAAATGCCGATCACAATGGTGTAACTGGTAAAAATTTCAGTTTTCCTGTAGCAGAATTCCGTTTTAAAGGTCAAGTACACGATAAAGTTGACTATTTGGTTAGTATGATTCCTAGCAGAAGCTATACTGGCTCAAGCGCACTAATTGGTGAAACTCGTGTTGGATTGAAATTCATTCCAAATAACCAAATATTAGTTGGTCAAACAAGGCTGCCAATGGGTCACGAAGGTGCAAAATCTCCAACCACATTAGACTTTGCGCAACGTGCTCAAATTGGTAGAAGATTTAACAACACAAGAGACATAGGTGTTAAAGTTGTTGGCGGATATAAATATTTAGACTACTATTTAGGTGTATATAACGGTGCTGGGCAAAACCAAACAGATAATAACAATGATATGGCTCTTGGTGGATGGGCTATGTTAAAGCCATTAGCTGATACCGAAGGCTATGGTGATCTTCGTGTAGGTGGTGGTTACTTTACAGGAAAAACTGGCAATACCAGAGCAACTGCTGAATATGAACAAGATACCTGGGGCTTCTATGGTGATTACAAGCTAGGTCCTGCTACAATCAAGGGTGAATATTCAAGAAGAAACGGCTTCGGTGGTTCTGGAGTTAAAGCTTCCGGTTGGTATATCACAGGTTTATATGATTTAACCGAAAAATTACAATTAGCTATCAGGTACGATAGATTTGATCCAAATACAAAAACTGGCAGCAATGCTATTAACGAATACGCTATTGGTACTAACTACTTTATTAACGGCAAAGCTCTCAAGCTTCAAGTTGACGGTGTATACTCCGAAAATAAAGCTGGCAGAGATGCTCTTAAGTTAGTAGTATTAACACAATATATGTTCTAGATTGAACAATTTAAGAGTTTTCAAAAGAGCTGGCCGTATGACCAGCTCTTTATTTTTTTATAGATTTTGTTGCACGCTATGGCTTATGCTTTTGAGGTTTTTGGCTTTAATTTTTTCTTTTTTCTTGGTTTTATATCTATTTCATAGCCTAAATTATTTAGTATATTAGCCATTGTATTAAATTTTGGCTCTACTTCATTATTAAATATTTTATAAAGGTGACTTCTATCTATATTTGTTTTTCTTGCAAATTCAGAAATAGAACCTTGTGCCTCTATAAGAGGTTTTAAACAATGTAGTAAAGCTTCTATATTTTGATCTTTTTTAAATGATTCAAGCAAAACTTTTAAGTACTCTTCAGCACTTGAAGGATCTTTTAATTCATTTACTAAAAAATCATCAAAGTTAGTTAATTTTCTATTATCTTTAGTCATTGTCATTAGCCCCTATGCAATTATTTATGTAATCTTGTAAGTACTCCTGAGCCTTTTCTATGTCTTTAGATTGCCTTGTTTTGTTACCACCTAACAAAAGCAGTATTATTTTTTCTTGCATGTCAACATAATAAATTCTTTGTCCTGTTTTAAATTTTAACTCGGTTATGCCGTTTGGAATATTTCTGTATTTTCCGGGGTTTCCTAACTGAATTCTTTTGATTCTTTCAGATATTTGAAATTGAATAGTTTTATTTTTTAAAGTATAAAACCATTCTACAAAAGGCTTTTTACCATCCTTTGCTTCATATATTTCAATTTCTTTCATAATCAAATTGTAGCATATGCCCCACAATAATACAACCGTTAATCACGATGAGCCAAGGTAAAATACTTTTCTGTAGTATAATGATTTATATTTTGATATAATATATTTTGAAAACGTATTTAAAATAATTTAAAAATAAATTAAGAGAAAGTTTTAAAATTTCAGCTATGATTAATAATACGAACAACCAATATAAACATACCAATAAATTTTATTTTGTCGGCGTGTCTTTAAGTCCAAATTCAATAAACGAATCAGGTTTTGCGGTTTTAGACAAAGCTAAAAATATTATAAGAATCGACAAATTTTTTCATCTGGAAGACCTGGAAAACTATCTGGAAGCACTTGCGCCCTTAGATACAATGATAGTTTGCGTTGATTTACCAAGAAATATAGTTATGAACATTGGTAAATGGAGGCAAGAAGCCAGAAATACCCGTACCTTTAAAATAAGTGACTTTAATATGCAACAAAGGTTCATGTGGACAAAACGCTTTTGTGACAGAGGCTCAGACTTATGTAAAACACTTTTAGACTTGGATGTAGATGTTTATAGATATTATTGCTATTTGGCAAAAAATCATTTAAATCTTAATTCACCGTATAAATCACGTTCACCGGCAGATTGTAAGCACCTGCAAATGGCTATTCATCATAGCTTAAATGTAAAGGGTATTCCTTCAAATTTAATTCCTTTATCAGGATTAGAAGCGCTTATGGGTGCTTATACCGCTTTAAAAATAGGGACGGCACACGAAGGTGAAGGATTTTTCAACATTGGTGAACATGGCGGTATTCCAATCATAAATCCTGCAGCATAGTATAAGTAGTATTATAAAGATAAGATTATAAATTTATGCTTTTTTTCTGCTTAAGCTTATTTAAAGCCTTTTTAATGCCGATAAGCTCTTTTGTAATTTCTTTTACAAACTCTATAGCTTCAACATCTCTGGCTATTGCGTCTTTCATTGATAAAATTTGAGTCACAGACATATTATTTATATCGCTATCACTCAAATCACTTGAAGCGATATTTTTAAAGTTATACAAGGCGTTCTCATCAAAATTATCTAAACTGTTTTTAAAGCTCATCCAATGATAAAATTGATGAGCCAGAAAGTAAAAGTTTGCCGGATTATTTCTCATAAAGAACATTTCCGGTGTTTTAAACCCTATTTTTATTTGGCTATCAGAAGACAGAACATTAATTGCTGTTGATAATATCAATGCCCTCAAACCCTTTTGAGGATAAATAAATCCTTCATCTTCTCTTAAAAACGTAAGAGCTTTTTCAGCATATTTAGCTTTAATTACAGGTGTGCCCTGGCTTTTAATATAGTTCAAAATTTTCTCCGGATCGCCCTTATATTGTTTAATTATCATTTTTGCTTGATTTCTAATACCAAAGTTTGCCTGCTTATTCTTGCTGTTAAGCTCAAGAGTTTCATTTGCAGTTAAAAATGTCTTATTATTTTTACCGGAAAATCCGGCAAAAGACTTTTTCTTTTTTCCCCCCATGAAAAAGCCTTTCACCTTCTTTTTAATTAATTCTATTTTATAAAATATTTTAACTATTTTTTTTCTTACCATTATAACCCCTTACTATTAAATATATCTAACCCCCTGCCCCTATAAAGGGAAAACTTTTATTATACTTTTACTTGTATAATCCTCCATCCTATTAAAAACAAAACTCGCAACATAATTGCCAGATATTATCAAACATAGTTACAAAACTATTATTAAAGGGTATAATAGTTTTGGGGTTAAAGGCAGATAATAGGTAAAAAATTTTTTATATTGTATTTAAAGGGGTTTAAATGGAAAATAATAACTTTGAAGAAAAACAAGCAGAACATATAGCATCAAATCTGGAAAATATCTTTTACGAAATAAAAAAAATTATTGTAGGTCAGGAAAAAATGATAAAAGGCCTGATTTATGCATTGCTGGCAGGCGGGCATGTTTTACTGGAGGGACCTCCCGGCTTGGCAAAAACTCTGACTTTAAATACCCTGGCAACAATAATTAGTACAGACTTTAAAAGAATTCAATTTACCCCTGACTTGCTCCCTGCTGATTTGATAGGCACCAGAATATTCAACCAGCCAAAAGGCGAATTTACAACTATTCTAGGACCTATATTTACTAACTTTGTTCTGGCTGACGAAATAAACAGAGCACCTGCAAAGGTTCAAAGTGCCCTTTTAGAGGCAATGCAAGAAAAGCAAGTAACAATAGGCAAAGAAACCTATAAACTAAAAGACCCGTTCCTGGTAATGGCAACACAAAATCCAATCGAATCAGAGGGAACATACGAATTGCCCGAAGCGCAAACTGACAGGTTTATGCTTAAAATACTTGTAGACTACCCTACAGAGCAAGAGGAAAGTACTATCATAGAAAGAATGCTCTGCTCTAATGATGAAAAACTTAACAAAATTCTTAAAGAAGAATATTTAATTAAATACAAAGAGCTTACAAACAAAATATATGTAGACCCTAAAATTGTTGAATACATTGCTGATATTGTTACTACAACAAGAAATTTAGCAAAAAATAATAAAATAAGAGAATATGCTAATTTTATACAATATGGAGCAAGCCCCAGAGCATCATTAGCCATTACAAAAGTTGCACGAGCCAGAGCATTATACAAAGGCAGAACATACGTAATTCCCGAAGACGTAAACAAAGTTGCCAATGCTTGCTTAAGACACAGAATCATTCTCAGTTACGAAGGACTGGCAGAAAACTTAACCACAGACAATATAATTGATAAAATAATCGAAAATACTAAATGTTCCATTAAAAACTGATATTATTGGCTATGAACGATTCTTTTATAAAAAATTCATTTAATTTTGCAGATAAAATTGTTAATAAGGTAACTATACCTATATTTAACAAGGTTGAAACAGTACTGCAAGGTAACTATAAATCAATTCTATATGGACATGGGCTTGATTTTAAAGAAATACGAGAATATACAGAAAAAGATGACATAAGAAACATAGACTGGAACGTAACCGCAAGAACAGGCAAACCCTTTGTAAAAACTTATCAGGAAGAAAAAGAACTGATTATATGGCTGGTTATAGACCTTAGTCCATCTATGCTATTCGGATCTCAAGCATTGAATAAAAAAGAAATTGCAATTCAATTTGCATCGGTTATTGCTTATTTAGCTTTTAAAAACGGTGATAAAGTAGGCGGTATTATCTTAAATAAAGATAAAAACAAAATAATATCTCCGGCAAGGGGACTTAAGCACGTTTATAGAATAGTACAAGAATTTTTAAACTATGATAACGCAAGCTTTGAACCGGATACACCGTCTTTGAATAAAGTAAATAAAGTATTAGGCAAAAAAAAGCAAATATTTTTTATTTCTGATTTTATATTTAATAATTTTGATTGGGACAAGGGGTTTGGAGAGATTTGTATTAAAAACAATGTTTTGCCTATTCAAATAGTAGACCCCGTAGAAGAAAACATTCCGGATAGCGGTTATCTGCGCTTGATGGATTATGAAACAGGAAAATATCTTGTTATAGATACATCTAACAAGTCAATGAAAGATGAATATAAAAAATTAGTTGATAGTTATAATAATCAATTATGCAATACACTTAAAAAATCTAAAGTTGAGCCATTTAAAATCTATACAGATACTGACTTAACAAAAGCCCTTATTGACTTATATCAAAATAAGTCTAAATACAAAAAGACTAACAGGAGATAAAAATGCATTCTTTTAGTTTTGAATCGCCTTATATGCTATTTTTATTGATATTAATACCTTTAATTTATTTAATATATTATTTATCTAAAAATAAAACTACTGAAAAAGCTATAAAATTCAGCCGCCTTGAGCTTATAAAACAAGCTGCTGAAAAAAAATTAGATTATAAAAAACTTGCGTTATTGATTCTTTATGGTGTTGCAGTACTTGCAGGTGTTTTATCTTTGGCAAAACCAACTTTAATAACAGAAATACCGGTTAAATCAACAAAACTTATGATGGTATTTGATGTATCCATAAGCATGGAGGCAACAGACTTAAAGCCTGACCGGTTAACAGTTGCCAAAAATACTGCAATAACCTTTATAAAAAAGCTACCCAAAGGTGTAAAAGTCGGTCTTGAGTATTTTTACGGCAATGCATATATACCCGTTGAACCCACAATAGAAAAACAAAAAGTAATTGATTCTTTAGCAACACTTGATGCAGCTAATTTATTTCCGGGCACTGCAATAGGTACAGCTTTGCAAGGAGCAGTAAGCTCATTAACCATTGCTAAAAAAATAAATAACAATGCAATCATAGTACTACTTACTGACGGAGAGACTAACCAGGGGCTGGATCCGTTGGATGCTGCAAATTTAGCAAAGAATGCCGGCATAAAAGTTTTTACCATTGGAATTGGCAGCAGAGAAGGTGCATTTGTAAGAGGGCAAATTTTAAGCAGCCTTGACGAGCCCACACTAATGGAAATAGCCAGAATTACAAACGGCAGATATTATAGAGCTGAATCGCAAAAGCAGCTTGCAAGTATTTATAAGCAGCTACATTCAACAACTTTTGTGTTAGAAAAACAAAAAATTGCGCTCCAGGAATATTTTACAGGGGTATTTTTATTTATTTTTCTTGTTATTACTTATTTGAACTTTTATATTTTTAGAGTTATTTAAAAGTCATACTTCTAAAAGAAAAAAATAAATGCCAAGCTGTCGAATTGCTTTTAATAAATTTTTATACTTAAAAATAAGCTAAAAAGCTTTAATAAAAGCAAAAATATAAAGGAATTATATATTTTTTTTAAGAAAATTTAAAAAAAATAAGAAAAAGTACTGGAAAAATAATTTTTTCTATAGTACTATAAAAAAGCACTTGGAGGAGTGCCTGAGTGGTTTAAAGGAGCGGTCTTGAAAACCGTCGTAGGTTCACGCCTACCGTGAGTTCGAATCTCACCTCCTCCGTTTTTTATTTATCTGGGTAAGGTGAATGTAGAGGGATAATCCTCTATTTTTTTTACGCCTTTTATTGATTGTTATTATATTTTTATACTCCCACTAAAATACTTTTCAGATTATTAAATCGAGTTAAAGTTAATAAAATAAACCATTCTCTGAATTGCGAAGCGGGAGTGTTAAAAAGTGAAATGGTCAATTTTACTTTTTATAAACTCATTCAAAAGAGTAATCTGAAATTTAATTGATGAGCAGTATAAAATTAAGTTAGTATTTTTTATTATCTACTTAATACTCTGAAAAGATTAATTCTAAATTAAATGTATGAGCAATATAAATAAGAAAAAATCCCCGATTAGCTAAATCGAGGATTAATTTGTATTTTAATATTTTTTATTTATTATAAAAGGTTTCTTTATTGATTTGTGTTGTCATCAATTTCAGTGTACTCGTCAACGAACAAATCTTCTTCTTCCAATTCAGCCGCAGCTGCTAGCGGGATGAAGTATCTGTTGGTAAATTGTATTTGCCCGTCTATAAGTCCTCTGGTTAAGCCCGGCTGCGTTCTTATAGCATTATCAAGCATATCCGCATATTGACGACTATCAATACTATCGTTCAGCAGGATTAGGTGTGGTGTTTTGCCACCAGTACCCCAAGATAAGTTTTTAGCAAGATCAACAAATCTTGGAATTGCAAAGACTGCATTTTTTGGGGTGTTTAAGTTTAATGTATGTATGTATGTATTACTATAAATGGTAATATCTTCTGTTTGTGCGGTTAAATGTCCCGTGCGAACACCGCTACTTGCAGCTTCTGCCAGTATGCCGTTTTGGGCTAATATATTACCGGTGTTAATACTGCCAATAGCTGCTAAAATAGCATCTTTACCACTATTGATATCTCCGGTATTGATATCTCCGCCGGCAATTAATAAAATATCGTAACCGGTTCCTGATGTTAAATCACTTGTATTAATATTTAATTTAGCTCCGATAAGTATACCTTGAGCGCCTGTTGCAGGACCGCTTAATGTTACGTTACCATTCTCGGATCCTAAAATAATTGCTCCTGCGCTGGAATTCAATGATCCTAAGGTGAGGATATCACCAAAAGCTTCAATTTGAATATTATCAATGGCTGTGATTTTACCGGTTTTAACATCACCATTGCTTATTAAATTTACAAATTTGCCTGCGTTTATATCATCTGTAGTAATAGCTCCACGTTCAATATTTATGTAGCCTGTAGCAGATGATAAATTGCCGGCGGTAATTGACTTATCTGCAAATAAATTAATATCACTTTGCGCTCTTATACTTTTAACTCTGATATTATCAACCGGATAATTGTCAAATATGTCTTTACTGCCAATTGATACCAGCTCGCCATATACATGGCCAAGGTTTATATCATCTGTAGCGTTAAAATTAACATTGCCTTCGGTAGAAACGTCACGGGTGTTAATTGATTTGCCTGAAACATCAACATTACCGCTTGCTTTTAAATTGTATGCACTAACATCGCCTTGTGTATCCAAAATTATGTTGTCATCTGCAAAAATATTACCAATATCTATTTTACCGCTATCACCATTCAATTGGCCTTTTATACGGATTTTTACATCCCTGTTAGCCTTTGTTGCATGGTGCATAGTTTTTGTACTTGATAATTCTTGCTTAGTTGTAAACGAAGTAGCCAATACATCAACGTCACGTTTAGCATTTAATTCTCTGGTAGAAATAGAGCCGCCGTTTAATTTAATATCATTGCCTGCTCCAATATTACCTACATTTATTATGCCGTTGTCAACATATATATCAACATTATTGCCAGCCTTTACACTATTATAAGCTGAACTTCCGTCTTTCTTTGTAGTAAAGGAAGTCCCGCGTACAATAATATCATTTTTTGCTGTTATTGGCCTGGTAGAAATTGAAGTGCCTGTTAAGCTAATATCGCCTTTATCAGAAGAAAGATAGCCAATATCTATTGCATCGGATTGATTGATTGTAATGTTGCCATTAGCTTTTATTGCGTGATAAAGGTTAGACCCGGTTGTTTTTACTTGTTTGGTATTGATCGATGTGCCTGTTATATCAATATTATTGCCTGCACTTAGTTGTCTGGTAGAAATATCACCAGCGTTTAAATTTATATCGCCGCCGGCAGATATATTACCACTAACTATTGCATTATCTGTTGATATATCAACTTTTTTATCAGCTTTTATCGAATGATAAAGGTCGGACTTGTTGTATCTTTCTTGTTTTGTGGTAAAAGAACCGCCTTTTGCAATAATATTATCACCAGCTTTTAATATCCCGGTAGAAATAGAACCGCCTGTTAAATTAATATTATTACCTGCATTAACATAGCCAAGCTCAAGCTTACCGCTTCCTGTAGAAATTCCAATATTTTCACCGGCTTTTACTGCGTGATAAATTTCAGATGTACTTCCGGTCTTTTGCTTTGATGTAAAAGAAGTACCTTTCACATTAATATTTTTATCGGCTTTTACGTATCTTACCGCTATGTTATCACCTTTGACAGTGATATCATTACCGGCGGAAATGCTGCCATTTACTGTTATGTCATCACCTGCGTTTAATGAAATATTTTTACTGGCAGTCTTTGCGTAAAGGTTGCCATCTACAGTAATAGATCCACCTGTAGAGGTCAATTCTGCATTTCCTGCTTTAGCTGTTAAGCTTGATGTATTTATATCTCCTTGGGTTTTCAGGTCAATGTTGTTTCCGGCAGAAAAAGGACCGTCAACTGTTATATTGCCGCTTGCATCAACTGTTAAGTCATTGCCTACATTTTTTATGCAGTTTAAATTAACTACCCCTACAAGATTATTTACGCCTGTGTAGTTTAATTTTGAAATTATATTTAAGTTATTGACTTTCATATATCTTGAATTAATGTCAACAGTGCCTGTTTTTCCAACAGCATTGCCGTCAACTGTGATATCAGCATCAACAGTTATAGGGGCATTGGCGCTAACATTGGTTATTTTTTGGTCATTATTGAATTCAAATAAAACACCGTCAGCTGTAACAAAATGAACATTTGCATCTGCTGCTTTAATTGTAGCGCCGGCATCTTTAATCGCACTGGATACAAATATTAAGTTGTCCTGTACTGCCAAATTACTGCCTTTTTCCATATAAATACCGGCCGGATTGTTATTTAATTTTAATTCTTTGGCTAAAGAATTAATGTCTGCGCCTTGAAGAGTATTAAGTGTGCTTGCAACCAGTGCATTCACATTAACTCTTGAGGTTGCACCAAACAAAATACCGTTAGGGTTTATTATATAAACAGTACCGCCTTTACCAAGCTGTCCGTTTAAATAAGAATTAATACCGCCTAATATTTTTGAAGGATCTGTGCCGGTAACCCTATTTAGAGCTACTTGACTGGAACTTGTAAAGTTATAATTAACTAAATTATTTTTGCCTATGTTATAAGTATCGTATTTTAAATCAGCAACGCCGTTTACAACATTAATATTTAATTTTTTTGCCGCATTTGCTTTATCTGCATAAGAGCCGGCTGTTATGCCTGCACCGGCTTTATCTAAATAATTTAAAGTTGCGCCGTTAATACTATTTGGAACAGGTAGGTTATCTGACGCAATGCATGGTATAGATAGACAAGCACTTAAAGCCAATACTAGTGAAGTTTTTGCTTTAATAGTATTCAGGAAAAGTTTATTTTTTAACTTTTTTTGTTGAATTCGCCCAATCTTTCTTTTCATATTTAATCTCCAGTCTATTTTTATTCTATAAATTAAAACTTTTTTATTTTATTAATTAAAACTATTAATTAATAAAGGTTAGTAGCTATGCCAATATGAAATCTTGCCGCATTTTGACCATCATATCTCTTTCTGCCTAAAGGGAAGCCTACATCTATTTTTCCGGTTAAGTATTTACTTAGGTCAACTCTTAGGCCACAACCTAATGAATGTAGGAAATTTCTATAATTTTCATTACGACCCTGGTGTATATCTTGAGCAAATGCCTGATCATAAAATGTAACAAAGTTGATTCTATCTTTAATTGCAAGTTCACCAATTTTAGGAAGATTAATAGATTCGGGCAGGAAGAATATAGGTGTTCTAACTTCTACACTGGCATTATATCCCAAATCTCCAATAAGCCAGGATTCTTGAAAGCCTCTAACTGTATTCATGCCACCATAAAGCAATTTTTCTGAAGGTAGTAAGTTATCTGTAGAAAATTGCCCGGCCAATCTGAATATTCCAATCATTCCTAACGGTAAAGCATTCGCTCTTGTTGCTTCGGCTGATATTTTATAAAATTTACTGGTCGGAACCCCGTGACCACTTTGTGATAAAACATTTGTGCCGGATCCTCCTAATATAGGTAATCCCAAGCTGTTTTCCAATCGACCGATCCATCTGCCGTAAGAATCATCTTTAACTAAGTTTATTCCTGCTCTTAGCACTCTGGAGTTATATTTATCAAGTATGAGGTTATTTACTACTGTGGCTTTTGAAGCTCTCAGATCAAATGCTAAGTCGGCTGTGATATCCCAATTAGCTGATTTATATAATTTTTGAAGTAAATATAATCTGTAGTTTGAGGAACTACCTTCTACTTTATTAAGTTTATAAGCACCTCCTAACATTACATCTGAGTAAGAATAGTCAAAACCTACTTCTGTCCCCTTACTTCCGATAGGAAGCTTGTAACCTGCACCAATCCCAACGGTTCCATCAGCAAGGGTGTTAACGGCATATAATGTATCCCCAAAGCCGGTAACATTATCTACACCGATTAAAAAGTTCACTCGATGCTCACCAACAAGCTCAGGTCCCATATTGTCATAAGAAAACCCGGCTCTTAGCGGTAATTTTTCTTCCAGGTTTAACTCTATATCTGTAGTTTCCGGAGATTCTCCGGGAGTTAATGTAGCACGACCTTTTAAGTATGTTATTTCATTTACTGTTCTCATTGAGTTTTTAAGGTTATTTACATTAAAAATTTTATTTTCGTTTACTTTATTGCCTTTAAGTATTTTATTATTTAGGTAGCTGTCTCTTGACCATTTGTTGCCAAGTATATTAACGGTTCCAACTTTGCCTTCCATTACTTTTATGGTCACAATTCCGTCGCTTATATTTTGTGGCGCTATATATGCAAAAGATGTAAGATATCCTTTGTTTTTATATAGTGCTGTTATTTGCCTTGATAAGTTTTTTAATTCATTTATAGTAATTTCTTTGTCTAAATAATCTAGTGCCAGTTCATCTAGTTCTTTATCTTTTATTGTTGTATTTCCATCAAATTCTACGGTGTGTATTCTAAATTTTCTATATGTTTTTTGAGTAGGGTATTTTTTTTCAGAGAAGTCTGTTTTGTCAATAATATCGCCTGACCCATCATTTTCCTTATTAAATTTATTCCTTATATTGTCGTAGAAATTTTTATTTTTGTTTTTGTAAACGTCAACTGCTCCAGGGTTGAGGTTGGTTGGTACTTGTACCGCTTGAGAATGTGCAGATGCTGAGCCTAACATCAAAAGCATAATTACTGATATTAGCTTTAATCGTGGCTTATTGTGATACATTTTTTTCCTCTTTCTATCTATCTGTTTATATAAGATATTAAAGTTGTATATACTAATTAAATTTCTTACTTTTAAAAAAAAATTTTAAAAAGTTAACAAACATAGTAATCATAGTAAATTTCATAACTGATGTTAATACAAACAAAAATAAAAATACATCTATAAACTTGTAATATTAATAAATATTAAATTTGTTTTTGTTTATTAATAGAAAATATCAAATTTATCTATTAATAATATATTTTGTAATCTATTTGATTTAAAAGCAACTCTCTCCTAATATTTTACGCTAATTATCCTCTATTCAGAATTTTGATTTTTTGTAATTATTTTATTTTTTTAAATAATCTTTTATATTTTTATTTAAATAAGTATTTATGTTTTGTTATTTATTTGGATGGCATCCGGGTGGTTTTTATTTCATAGATAAGTAGAAAATATATTATTAATAATATTGATAAAATTAATTATATAAATCCTTTTTTCGTATTAACTTTTATATTAAATTCTATTAACTAAAATTTCTGTTTTTTTGCTTATACAACTTTAATATGATAAAAGTTGAAAGCCAGCAATTATAAGTTTCTAACGGTGTTTTTGAATAGAGATATGTAAAGTATTGTAAAGAACATAGTGTTTTAGTGTTATAAAATTAAGTAAATGTGGAATAAAACTAATATAAGATGAAATTAAATTCAATCATTTAAGAATTAGATTATAAATATGGTAAGATGTATTCGGATTTGTTTGTAAGCGACTTTTAGTCGCTTTTTTATTGCGGATAGTTAAAGTCTGAATTTTTTATATCTTTTATTTATTTTAAAAATTTGAACTTGACATGGTTTATGTGCCTAACCTTACTTTATAATTAAATTTTTGCACTATTTTTATTTATAAGTTATCATTATTACTGTATACTCATACTAAAATGGATTTTTGAATTTTTATAATTTTAAAAATTAGGCTGGTTAATATATAGAAAATTATTACTATTTAAAGTTAAAATATCTTATATATAATAATTTAAGTAGTATAAAACTACTTGAAGGTAATGAATAGTTTATATTGGAGGTTGAAATGTCATTTGAAAACAACGAAAATGTCCAAACAACAGAAAAGGACTCAGGCTGTTGTTGCTTATCATGCAACTGCCAAAAAGATGAAAACAGTGAAGAAAAGGTAGAAGAAGACAATGCAAACAAAGTTAGCAGCTTCTGGGGACCGGAATTTTTAGTGGTCGGTGGAGTGCTTGCTGTAATTGTTATTGCACTTGTTGCAGGGTTTAAAATCAATTTGTTTGATGTTAACAATACTGCATACTTATCTTTAACTTGTGCTATTACTTCCTTATTATTTGGTGGAGCTTTAACATCAAGAATTTTAAAAAGTAGCTCCGGTAATCCAAGAATGCAAGAAATATCCAAATACATTCAAGAAGGCGCAATGGCTTTCTTAACTAGAGAATATAAAATTTTAAGCGTATTTGCAGCTGTTGTATTTGTTGCTATTGGGGTATTTATTAGCTGGCAAACTGCAATTTGCTTCTTGGTAGGTGCCGGATTTTCTACTCTGGCAGGATTGATAGGAATGTTTATTTCTACAAGAGCGAATGCTAAAACAGCTTTTGCTGCAATGGTTTCTCAAAATTCAGCTTTAAGAATAGCATTCTCAGGTGGAGCGGTAATGGGCTTAACTGTTGTAGGTTTAGGCTTATTAGGCTTATCACTTTTATACCTGATTTTTAAAGAGCCAAGCATCATAAACGGATTTGCACTGGGTGCAAGCTCAATTGCTTTATTTGCTCGTGTTGGCGGTGGTATTTATACAAAAGCTGCTGACGTAGGTGCTGACCTGGTAGGTAAAGTTGAATCAGGAATTCCTGAGGATGATCCAAGGAACCCTGCGGTAATTGCTGATAACGTAGGTGACAATGTTGGTGACGTTGCAGGCATGGGCGCTGATTTATTTGAGTCTTATGTAGGTGCAATTATTTCAGCTATGACAATCGGAGCTTTAACATTTAACAACTTAAACGGTGTATTTTTACCGCTAATTATTACAGCGGTTGGTATTATAGCTTCAATTTTAGGTATATTCCTGGTAAGAACTGATGAAAAATCAAATCCGATGAAAGCATTACACGCAGGAACATTTGGTTCTGCGATATTATTAGTAATTGCTGCATTCTTTATCGTAAGAGCAGTAATGCCCGATAATTTTGGTGTTTACTGGGCGTTAGTAGTCGGCTTAGTTGCAGGTACTGCAATTGGTGTTATCACAGAATACTATACATCATCTGACTTTAAGCCCGTTAAGAAAATTGCTGATGCTTCACTTCAAGGAGCAGCAACTAATATTATTGCCGGATTAGGTGTTGGTATGGTATCAACATTCCTTCCAGTTGTATTTATTTGTGTGGCAACAGTAATTGCTTTCCAAGTTGGTGGTATTTACGGTATGACAATCTGTGCTATAGGTATGCTGGCAACAACAGGTATGATTGTTGCTGTTGACGCTTATGGTCCTATTTCTGATAACGCTGGCGGTATTGCTGAAATGGCAGAATTACCTCCGGAAGTAAGACAAAGAACAGACAAGTTAGATGCAGTTGGTAATACTACTGCTGCTATAGGTAAAGGCTTTGCAATAGGTTCTGCTGCATTAACAGCATTAGCATTGTTAACAGCTTATACAAAAGTGACAGGGCTCAGCTCTATTAATATACTTAATCCTGTGGTTATTACAGGTATATTATTTGGTGCTACTTTACCATTTGTTTTCTGTGCTTTAACTATGAGTGCTGTAGGTAAAGCTGCGCAGCAAATGGTTGCAGAAGTAAGAAGACAATTTAAAGAAATTGCAGGCATTATGGAAGGTACTGCAAAGCCTGATTACAAAAACTGTGTTGACATTAGTACTGGCGCTGCTTTAAAAGAAATGATAGTTCCGGGTTTAATCGCTGTTATTACTCCGGTTGCATTTGGTAAAATTCTTGGTGCTGAGGCACTGGGCGGCATGTTAACAGGTGCTATCGCATCCGGTGTTTGTTTAGCTATTATGTTAGCAAATTCAGGTGGCGCTTGGGATAATGCTAAAAAGTTTATTGAGTCAGGTCATCATGGTGGAAAAAACAGTCCTGCGCACGCAGCTGCTGTTACCGGTGATACAATTGGTGATCCTTGTAAAGATACATCAGGTCCTTCATTAAATATTCTACTTAAATTAATGACAATCGTATCTTTAGTTTGCGCACCATTATTCTTGTAAAACTCAATAATATACAAACTTTAAAGGGCAGTCTCTATTTTGTGGAGGCTGTTCTTTTTTGTTAATTTTATATGTTTTAAAAAAATAATATATATTAAAAATATACTAAAAGCCTTTGGTTATAGTTCATTGAGTAAAATGTAATTTAAAAAATATTTAAAATATATATCATAATATAGCAATTTTAAATATCGAATTTTTTTTATAATATTACAAGCTACGAAAAACAAACTAAAACCAGAAAATTAAGAAAATTAATAGAAATAAAATATATTAATAATATGACTGCTCTTAATACGTTTCTTCCGTACATAAGAACTAACCTACATTAATAACGGTATAAGTATAGAATAATTGAGAATAATCGGAGGTATAATTTAATGGTAATGAATAATACCGGGGTGAATACTTTTGTTCCTAGCATTGCAAATCTTGTGAATAACAACATGGGCGGTAATAATATAGCCGAATCCAATGAAAATATAGCCAGCCTATTTACAAATGCAACTAATAACAACATTGGCGGCTCTGATATGACGTTAACTAACTATAATAGTGACGGGCTGTTTAATAATTTAGTCAACAATAGCATAGATAACGCAAGAGTCCAAATGTACAATGAGAGTAAAGATAGCGGCTGGTCCAACTTAACCAATAACGCTTATCAGACAACCGATTCTTACTTGGGTAATGTAAGCAATGGTGGAGTTTTCAACAATTTGCTGAATGAATCATATAATGTGCAAAATGCAACATTGACAAATCAAAGTGATGGCGGAATTATGACAGAATTAACCAACAGGGCTGCAAATAGCTCAAATGCGGTTATGGATAATGTCGGTAATAATAATTATTTTTCCACTTTGAGCAATAACCTTTTTAGTTCCACAGATTCTGTACAACAAAATAACAATATGGATTCTTATTTTGATCGCTTGACAAATAACAATCTGGAAAGTTCAAACTCGCAACAATATAACAACAGCATCGGAAGCTTCTTTAGTAACTTAACAAACAATAACTACCAGGGTATAAATACTTCCCAACAAAACGATAATCTTAACGTATACTTTGCTAACCTCAGTAACACGAACATACAAGGCGAAAACATAAACCAAAACAATAAAAACTATGGGTGGTCTATGTAAAATCTTTAAATTTTCTGGATGGATATGCTATAGCGGAGGTTGCCTCCGCTTTTTTTATTGAGTATTTACATTGCAGAGATATGCATAATTTAAATTATTTTTTGACTTTTAATTATAAGCGTTTTATAATATATTGGTTTGTTAAAAAACAAAGGAGATTAAAATGCAATTAGGCTTAGATCAAATGAGACGTATGATATCAAGGTTAAGAAAAATAAATGTTAATCAGTCGACTTCTAGTGCTGCATCGAAAAAGTTAGTAAAAACAACAATTAAAAATAATTCACAAGAAGCCTTTATTAAACAACAAGGAGTTATAGGGAAAGCTATCTGGTGCCTGCCTGATACGTTTTGTGGGCAAGCAGAAGCCAAGATGAAAATATACAAATCACCAAACTATCAAAAAAGCAAAAGTGTATTTATAAAAGCGGATGAGTCAGATGGTATTACAGAAATACTAAGATTCTTCACTGGAGGCTATAAAAAGGGGCAGAGTAGGAAGTACATAATAGATGCACAAACAGGAATCGTAGCAAAAGGCTCTTTTAATGAGGCAGGTTCCCTGACAAAGCTAAAAACAATGTACAGAGACCGTATATTTTTAACAAAACCCAATAGTAGTTTTGTACAACGTGGTAAAAATGATGAGCTGGAGGAGGCAATCAAAACAGCTCATACAGAAGCTTATACAGAGCTCTTTCGTCCTCGTAATAAGTAAATCTTTTTAATATCAGTATTAAATAAATATATACAGAAAAACAGCCGCAAGGCTGTTTTTTTATGCTCAATTTAGACAAAACACCTGATAGAGTATTGTCTAACTGCCTATTTAATTACTCCTTAAATATCAACATTTTAGCAATATGAAGATAAATCAACTTGTATTTATATATTAATCAGATAAGGAAAATTCAATTTATTCTGTTTAAGCGTTAATGTGAGTCGATAAAACCTTTATAAGGTAAGACTCTTAGGGGGGGGGAAGCCTCATTTTAATCATTATGGGGAAAGTTATAAAAACTATTTATTGCGTCCTTATTTGGAAAGATAAAACAATATGGAGTATTAAATGGATATTAGGATAATAAAATTCAATACTATGGGGGATAAAAGGGGAGCCTTAATAGCAGTAGAGGAAAATAGCCAGATACCTTTTAATATAAAGAGGGTCTATTACATATTTGATACTAAAAAAAATGTAATCAGAGGAAAACATGCCCACCGAAACCTGTCTCAGGTTTTGGTTTGCCTAAACGGCAGTTGCAGAGTACTTGTAAATGACGGATTTAATAAAGAGGAATATCTCTTAGATCAGCCGGACAAAGGCTTGTATATTGGTAATAATATCTGGCGAGAAATGTATAATTTTACCGATAGCTGTATATTAATGGTTTTGGCAAGTGAATTTTATAACCCGGATGATTATATAAGAGATTATGAGCAATTTTTGCATATGGTTGCGCAAAATAATGATATATACACAACATTAAATAACTAGTATTGGCATATCGAGTAACGAGGTTTATATAGGTATGAAGAATTACAAAGTAGACATAGAAAAATATAGCCCTGAATATAAAAAAGTGTGGGATGAGTTTATCGACAGATCTAAAAACGGGAATTTTATTTTTAAAAGAAATTATATGGAATATCATTCTGACAGATTTAAAGATAATTCTTTGTTATTCAGAAATAATGGCAAAATTGTAGCTGTACTGCCGGGTAGTATTAAGGATAATATATTAAGCTCACATAACGGTTTAACTTTTGGCGGTATTATATCTAATAAAAAAATGAAAACTTATAAAATGTTAGGTATTTTCGATGCTTTAAAAGATTATCTTAAGCAAGAAAACATCACAACATTAAATTATAAAACCATACCTCACGTATATCATACTATACCTGCGCAAGAAGATATTTATTGTCTGCATGTCAATAATGCCAAGCTAACCGGCAGAGAATTTACATCAAGCATTAAACTGGATCAAAATTTGTTTGAGAAAAAAGGTAATGCTAATCACGCAATGAAGAATCAACTTGAAATAAAAGAAAACAGTCATATCGAAGAGTATTGGAAATTATTGGAAGACAGGTTAATGCATAAATACGGTGCATCACCGGTTCACACAATAGAAGAGATAAAGAGTTTGCAGAGTGCATTTCCGAAAAATATAATTTTATTGACAGCTCACAAAAATAATGAGCTGTTGGCTGGCATAGTAATTTATAAAGGCAACTCAAAAACTTCAAGATTGCAATATCAGGCAATATCAGAAAAAGGCAAAAATTATTACGCTTTAGATTTTATTTATAACGAACTTTTTAATAGATTTAAGAATGAAAATATATATATAGACTTTGGTACTTCTATTGTTAGAGAATCAGGGATGCAAAATATGGATCTTCTGAATTTTAAAGAAACACTGGGTGCCAGAATGCTAACACAGGATACTTATACATTAACGGTATAAATTGATTTGTTTGGCTTTATAGCCGGTCATTTAATTGACGCAAAATTTTTTAATAAAGGGATTTCATCAGATTGATATGGAATTCCTTTTTTATTTATAGCCCTGTGCGTCAAGGCCGCTCCGGGCAGCGGCAGCGCCAAGGTCGCCGTCGCTAAAAGTCAGGGCAGTTTTGTTATATCCTTTGGCGGTTATATGGCATGTTTTATGTATTAAATTTTAAATAATAAAAATCCGCCACGAACTCAAAACATAAAACCTTATTAATATTTTAAATTTATCGGCTAGTTTAATTTATATGCAAAGTGGCATTATTATTATTTTAGTAAAATTAATTATTATAAAATATTTGATTTTAAATCCTTTTATTTTATTAATTACAACTTAAATATTAAAAAATAATTAATTTATATTCCTTAATATTTTAATAAAAATTAGCAACTATTTCTTATTAAAGTTTTCTATTTAGTGTAATATTTACAACTAATGAAAGTTGTATTATTTAAACTAAATAGAAAGGTTTTAAAAAGAACAAAATGAAGATGTTACCACATTTACAAGGGCAAAAAAGCAACGTGTCATTTGGGCGCAATACAAGTGTTGCAGAGCCTGAGAGAAAAGAAGAGTCAAAAATTGATAAATTAAAAGCAAAAAATAAAGAAACTCTAAATACTCCAAGCAGCCTTGAACATTTAGCAAAATTAAACCATATAAAAGTCAAGCCATCAAAGCCTGACCCTAAAGAAGTTCAGGATGTTGTTGATGCGTTATTAGACCCTAAAATTTATAATAAATTAAATGACTTTTTTAATAAAAAGAAAATAATTGATGATCCGGCTGCAGAAAAAGTAATAAGTAAACTAAAATCTCCAAATTTAGTAAAAGCAGCTATTGAGCATTTTGAAAAATTAGAAAAACACAATATAAAAAATAAGCCTTCTAAAATTTTAGAAGAAACAAAAGAAAAATTTGCAAAACAAGAAGAATCTGTAAAACAAAATTATAAAAAAAGCATAGCAAGAAAATTTACCAAATCAATAAAGCTCAATGATGATAACGCTCAGGAGTTAAATACATCAAAAAAGAAAAAAATATCTTTTGGAGTTATTGACCCGTTTACCTGGACCGCAATCGGTCTTGGGGTTGGAAAATTACTTTCTATGGCAGGACGTGCACAGGCTAATTCTAGCCATAATAGGCATGAAGAGAATTTTATTAAACCAAGGATTTCTTCTGTATATATAGATGGTAAGGTTTATAATAAAAATGACTTCCTAAGGACTCATAGGAATAGTAGGTTTAAAGACCTTCCGGCTCCAACTGGAGTATCAACTATGCAAGATGTAAATTTTATTGATATGTTATTAGATCCTATGCGTTTAAATCCTAATAGACCCGAAGATTTTCTTGATGTAATGCAAGTAAAAAAAGGGTTAAATGATATTGGGGAAGAAAGATCTGATGTTCCGGCATATGATATTGCTTGTTTTTATGCTAAAGAAGATTTACCGGACGATATAAAATATGTTAAAGATATCCCCCTCAGTAATGTAAAACGCTTTTTATTGTTAGAAAATGAGTTTCCTAGTGTAACTAGAAAAATACAGCCAAAACATATATTTAAAGATATAAAACTTAATCGAAAAGAATCTTATAAATTAAATAGGCTTAATATTCGTTATGACGTGGATAAAAAATTTGTTAATAGATATAAATATTATGACAGTTTTCAAAAAGCATTATTAAAACCAGGCGAAAAAGGATTGCAGAGTGCTATAGATCAATTAGAGGACAGAGAAAAAAGCATTCTTAAAAATGTTGGTAAATTTATAGCAAATCCGTTAACTTTAGTTGATGAAACTGTTCTAAAATACTCCCAGCGCTTGGCAGAGGGCCATAAAGGAGGTCTTGCAGCGCCTTGGAAGTTATTTGCATATCCAATGTTAGAAAACATGATTTATTGCCCTGAATACAAGGATA
>JANQLL010000128.1 GCA_028280605.1 Candidatus Gastranaerophilales bacterium | reverse complement strand
ATTATTACCTGAGTATAAAGTTATATAATCATTACCGGAACCACCTGAAATTATATTATTATCACCTTGGTAATATTGAATAGTGTCTTCGTTATCATTACCCTCAATAAAATTTAAGCTACCAGTTGCAACGATCGTATCATTGCCATCTTCACCATATATTTTATTTCCAATTGTTTCTGCAGCAGTTTGAACATGTTCGTCATAAGAATAGATGTAATCATTTCCGCTACCTCCATATATGGTATCTGCGCCTTTATCACCATAGATTATATCATTTTCATCATTTCCTTTAATAAGGTCATCATTATCACCACCATATATGGTATCTTTCCCTAATCCACCCTCTATTGTATCATTGCCATCTCCTCCATATAAACGGTCATTATCTTCATTTCCATAGATAGAATCATTATCAGCACCGCCATAGATTGTATCATTACCCAGCCCTCCCTCTATTGTGTCATTACCAGCTTCCCCATATAAACAGTCATTATCTTCATTTCCTTCAATAATGTCATACCCTTTACCTCCATATATAGTATCATTATGTTTACCTCCATATATAAAGTCAGTAAAATTCCCGCCCCATATTTTATCTTCACCATCTCCACCTTTAATATTGTCCGATCCTGCATTTTCTGAATCTGATCCATCTTTATTATCTCCATAGATTGTATCGTTCTCATCTCCTCCTTCAATAAAGTCAGAGCCAGAACCACCTTCTATAGAATCATTACCTATATCACCATAGATAGAATCATTTCCACCCTTACCTTTAATAGTATCATTAAATGTAAATGTATCATTACCTTTACTTCCATCCCTTTTTTCATAATAATACGTCTCGTTTTCTAGTAGCTCTTTAGTCTCATCTTGAAATTCACCATATAAAGTATCACCATAAGAACCCCCGGTTAAACTATCACTTCCGTGGCCACCTTGAAGGGTGTACCCTTTATCATCATACGCTTTAAGTTTACTATCAAACAAATCACCATTTAAAGGAAAAAGTACTTCTTCGTTATGTTTTACAAGAATAAATGGATCAGCAGATCCATATGGAATTATTTCCAATGGGCCATTTGTCTTGCCATAGCTATACCTGTCTTTTAACCACGGATTTGCTTTTATCAGATTATAAAAGTAGTCTACACCTGTATAGCCAACAGGCCCAGGAAGAGGAGTAGCCCCGCCACCCCATTGAGGATAATAAAAATCAGAATCATAAACATGGTTAAATAAAGTTATTTTTTTATCAAATCCCATATCAATTAAATCAGTCATGAGCTCTTGAGATCCGGGCATTTTAAAATTATTCGAGCCTCCTAAGACTTCTGCAGAGCTAACAACTTCATATATGTTATTATCACTATCTTTTATATATACATTAAATGGTAAATCATTAAACTCATGCATGTTTATCATGTCTTTTATTTCATCAATTTCATTGGTTTTTGCTGTAAAAACAGCTGCATCTTTATTACTATCTTCAACCTTTTTAATAATATCTGTCTTTTCTCTTGAATATCTACTATATAACATCCACCTTTCTATTTCATTACTAGCTATATATCCAACAAATCCGACAGCAATAAAAGAAATTGCTGCAACTGCAATAGCCTCCGCTCCAACTAAAGCTGCTCCTCCTGCTATTGAATATTTAATGAGACCACCAGTACCTGCTCCTATAACAGAGCCTGCTGCAGCTGGTACAATAATTTCATGTGTTTTTTTCGCTGGATCGTAGGCAAATACAATATTAATAACGGTACCTAGAACTGTACTTTTTACTCCAAGCTTAACAGCACTAGGAATAGATGATTTGCTAGAAGTTTTAAAAAAATCTTTAATTTTAGATACTACTTCCTCAGGTAATTTATTCTTAACTAACGTTATCGTGGGTTCCACTAATGTAGCTATCACAGAGCCTTTATATATAGTTAAAATATTAGGGTCAGCACTTTGCACGTGTTCAAACTTTTCATTTATGTTGTAGGTTTCAGTTTGTACATTTTCAATTACAAAGCCTACATATCCATTATTTGCACTATTTTTTTTCATTTAAAATTCTCCTATCTTTTTCTATTGCAACTTCAAGATCTTTAAGATATTTTGACTTGTTTAAGCTTCCATCCTTTCTTCGGAGATAAGCCCATGATATTGCAGAGTTTTCACAATGTTTTTTTAAGTACTCTAACCTTTTATTATCAGGACACGCAAACAGTGACAATTTTCTTTCATAGTTATGATATCCTGGAGTAATGTCATATTCAGTTTGTAACTTTTTAAAGCTATCTCCCAATTCATTTACAAACTTTGCATCACAACTAAAGGGTTTTTGATAAAGCATTTTATGTTTTAAAATATATGTAGATAGCTCAAATATTAATTTATAGTCTTCAAAGTGCCTTCTTAATTTCTTAAAAAAATTAATACTTTCAGGCTCATTATCAATGCTATATTCTCTAAGCCATGTGTACAAGTTAAAAAGTTTATAAGTCCGATCTACTTCATTTTCTATTTTGTAGTTTATAAAAGCCTCATCATTATTATATTCAACTACTAAAATATATCTATATGTAAAGTACCTGTAAATCATTGCATTAACCATATTTAAACGTTTTTCTCTTATGTTTTTATCTTTGATCGGCGCTTTAGCTAACTGATAAATTTTTTCATGCACTCTTTCAGTCCAGTCAAACATTAATTGAATTTCTTTTTTTTCATAATGTTTTTTGTCCCGACTAAAAAACGTGGCGTAAGAGTAAATGGCTTCTTCTACGTTTTCTTCAAACTCACTAAAATACAAAACAAACCACCATACGTATTTTTCGCCTTCGTTTTTAGGATAGTACTCAAGGCCTTTGGTGTAAAAATAGTTTCTCCATTCTTTAAATCTTTTTAATTTTGGTGCATTAAATTCTGAAAATCTGTATAAAGGACTCAAGTATAGAGCGTTAACGGTTGCTGCAGCAGACATATAAAGTCGTCCTTTGACATAATGCTCATTTGAGCAAAATCTTGCAAAGGTAAATACAAAAGTTGCCACATGTAAAAGTATAAATAGAATAAGCGTTATAAATAGATATTTGCTTATCCTTTTTAAAATGTTAGATATTCCTTCATGCCTAGTCATTAGTTCACCCCTCTCATTAATTTTTCTTGAGTTGAATTAACAATTACTGCAAGAACAGCTAGATTTAACTTCTTTTTTGGTTGATGTTCTAGATTTGTACTCATTTGCAACTTCCTTTTTAATAATCTTTTTACACAATGTTTTTATATTATTAAAAATCAGTTTCACAAAGGAGGTTCAGTTTAGGTATTTTTTCATTTTTTATGTGCCTTGTAGTAAACTATTTACAAAAAATTGAATAAATGATATAAAAACTCTCTATATTTTATATTCCCCAATAAACAATTTTTTAAACATAATTTTGCTGAATTTCTTAAAATCTTAACATTATTAAATCAAATAAAAGGTTTGAAATATTGATGCTAATTGCAATATCGGCAATAAAAATCAATTGAGTTATTGTAAAGATTTTATACTATATTTCAATAACTGTTATAAATGTAATGTTAATTATTATAACTAAAGTTGTAGGAAGGACGAGCTTGTTTAGAGGGTTTGTAAAAGATATTTTGTAAATTTACTTTAAAAATTTTTCATAAATTTGTTTATTGAACTCACCCATATTTAAAATGTATCATAATACCACACTCACTTAAAGAGTGCAGTTCATCTTCGCTCGACAGACCATTTACATTAGAGTCTTGCCAGACTTTTAAGTTTTCAAACTCATCATCAGCTTCATTAATAACTCCATCTTGGTTAGAGTCTAAATCAGCTAAGGCTTCAAAGCCACCGTGTGCAAGAGTATTATTTTG
>JANQLL010000108.1 GCA_028280605.1 Candidatus Gastranaerophilales bacterium | reverse complement strand
ATTATTAGTGAGGCTTGACGTAAAAATTAAGAATATTTACCGCAATGATAGACTTTTGCTTGGCAAAGGGGAGTTTATCGTTGCATTTTTTACATGTCAATTTTCCGCATAAAAAGCGTTAATCAAAGTCCATCAGTACCCCTGAAAGAAAGCTATAATTAAACTGTACAGCTAAAGCTAATCAATGACTCAAAGGTGAGTTATAAGAGGTGGCGACTGCCACCAAAGGGGAGTTTATTGTTGCTATTTTTTTATGTATAAATTTTCTACACTATTATTTTTTATTATATATAAGAAACCTTTTTTTGAAGTAACACAATTGTTCCTAGATTAACCACCCGGACTAGAAAGATTAATCCATGGATTGTTTTATGTATTTGAATTTAGTTCCATACTATAGATGGACGAAGAGATATGGAGGTTGGTTACATGGTTGACTACATTTCCAGTAGTAGTGGCGATATAATTGGGAATAACGCCATAAAACACAATCAAGAATTACTTGCTGTAGAAAATAATAATACTAAGAAGAATCCTTATGCACAGCAAGAAAAAGAGCTGGTTGATGAAACAGATGTATCCTTAAAAGCAATAGAAATGTATGAGCAAGAACAGGAATATAAAAAGATACAAGGTTTTTTGCTTGACTCATTTTCTAATGACTTAAGTACCAGCGAACTGGTAAGTCTTATAAATCAGGGAAAGTACGAAATACCTTCTGATAAATTAGCAGATATGCTCGCAGGTAATGACAATTTCTTAAGTGATCTGTTTTCACCAGAGCCGGATGAACAATAACAACTATGAATTAATGAAAAATGACACTAGAAGAGGTTCTTAATACCAACCTGGATGACACCGGAGATCTGGACTACGAGGAAGTACAGAAGATTTTTAACTCTGGTGTTTCAGCCTACAAGCAGGGTGATATACACGAATCTCTATTTATATTTGATAGTATTCTGGCAGAACATCCGGACATGCTCGAAGCTCTTATCAATAAAGGCAATGCTCATTTTAAACTTTTAGAAATTGATAAAGCAATAGAATGCTGGCAAAAAGCACTGGATCAAGATCCTACGCATATAAGATGTTATATAAACTTAGGAAACGCATATTACCACGAAGGCGATCTTAAAAAAGCAATAGACTGCTGGCAGAAGGTAATATCCCTCTCGCCGGACCACCTGAATTCTATACTAAATTTAGGTGTTGCCTACGAAAATATGGGAGAGCTTGGTCAGGCATTCAGTTATTATGAAACATATTTAAAATATTGTAAAAAAGGTTCATCTCAACTAGAATACGTGCGCCTTCATAAAAAAATCGGCTACTCAAAAAAAGTAGCCGAGCTAAATGCTAAACTAGGTGTACACTATCAAAAATACGGGCAATATAACCACGCCGCTAAAGCTTATTTAAAGGCCCTGGAATATTATCCCAATTTGCCCAAAGTGTTTTTGAATATGGGAAGTATTTGCTATAAAGCAGCAAAATATGATAAAGCTATATCTTATTGGTTAAAAGCAGCCAGACTTGACTCGGGACATTCTAATACATACTGCAATTTAGCAGTAGCTTACGAAAAAGTAGGGAAAATTGAAAAAGCTTACTGCATGTACAAGCGTTACCTGGAATTAATCAGCCCAGACTTTGAAGAATACAGTGATGTCAAAAAAAGAGCCGAATTCTTAAGAAGCAAAGCATCATCTAATCCCGCCCTATTTGATAATATACTTAAAAACGCCGAAAAACTATATAATAATAAAAAATTTGATAAGGCCCTGTGGGAGTACGAAAATTATTTAATACTTAACCCCGAGCGAGAACCCGAGCTCAAAAAAAGAATAGACGAAGTAAAAGGCTACCTAAACCCGATATTTAGCGCAGTAAATGCCATATTGGAAATCGCTAATAAATGCTATGATAACAATGATCTGGAAAAAGCTTTTTACGCATATAAAAGAGCATTTGAAATTTGTCCCGAAGGCGAAGTCTCTGATAAAATACAAAAAAGAGTTAACAGGTGTGCTAGAATGTTATGTAGTGACAAATCACAAAAAGAAAAAGATGCTCAATAATTTAAAAAATTTATTAATAAATTTTCATTTAGAATTCAAAAAATTCTTTGCTCAGAGAATTTTGGGTAAAAAATATGTAAGAACAGGCAAGTGCAATGCTTGCGGGCGTTGTTGCCGAGAAATCTATGTAAGGCACAGCAAATCAATAATAAAAGATGAAGAAATGTTCTATAAGCTTAAAAAGCTTCACTTTTTTTATTCCTACCTGAAAATTATAGATAAGAACGATATAGGCTTGGTCTTTAAGTGCACCAAACTGGATGAAGAAAAAGGTATATGTACTGCTTATAAACATAGGGCTGTTATCTGTCGTCAATACCCACAAGAAGAAGTATTTATGATGGGCGGATTTATTTCTGATGACTGTGGGTTTGACTTTGTACCGATTGAATCTTTTGATAAGGTCTTTGATAAAATTAATAAACAATATCAAACCGGCAAAAAGACCAAAAACTTTATTATAATGAGATAATAATCCTAACGAGTAAGCCTTTTTTGCGTTTTAGGATCAAAGAATAAGCAGTTATTAATATTGAATCCGATTGTACACTTAGAATCTTGCACAATATTGGCACCATAGGGCAACTTTGCAGTTAAATGCTTATGATCAACTTCAAAATGCACAAGTAGTTCACTACCCAAAATTTCTATAAAGTTTGGTGTTACGTCAATACTGCATGGTGATTGCTCCAGAGTGAAAAATTCAGGTCGTATTCCCAGTACAACTTCTTTTTCGTTTAGATTATGCTGTTTTATTGTTTCGGCTTGTTCATTATTTAGCTCGAATTTTAGGTCTTTTATAACAAAATAATTATCTTTAACTGTACCATTAATAAAATTAATTGCTGGCGAACCAATAAAGCTCGCCACGAACATATTCTCCGGGTATTTATAGACTATCTCCGGTTTGTCAATCTGTTGAATTATACCTTCGTGCAATACTACAATACGGCTGCCCATTGTCATTGCTTCAACCTGATCGTGAGTAACATAAACAACCGTTGTTTGCAGTTGATTGTGCAGCTTTTTTATTTCTGAGCGCATATGAACCCTTAGTTTTGCGTCAAGGTTTGATAATGGCTCATCCATAAGGAACACTGAAGGGTTTCTTACAATTGCTCTGCCTAACGCAACTCTTTGCCTTTGGCCACCGGATAGCTCTTTGGGTTTTCTCTTTAATAGCTGGTCTAAGTCTAAGATTTTTGCGGCTTGATTAACTTTTTGCTCTATTTTAGCCTTTGGGGTTTTTCTCATTTTCAAACCGAATGCCATATTATCGTATACGCTCATATGCGGATAAAGAGCGTAGTTTTGAAAAACCATTGCTATGTCTCGATCCTTTGGATGAATGTCGTTTACAATTTTGTCGCCAATTGTAATATCACCGTCTGTTATTTCTTCAAGTCCGGCTATTAGCCTTAAAATAGTAGATTTGCCACAACCCGAAGGTCCCACAAGTACTAAAAATTCTTTATTTTCAATAAATAAATTGAGGTTCTCTATTGTTTTTACTTTGCCGTAGTATTTTTTTACGTTTTTAAATTCTACTTTTGCCATAGTTTTCTATCCGATTTTTTTATTTTGTTTTTTATTTTTTTAAAATTAATAATATTTAAAAATAATTATATTAACTATAAAAAGCCCAGGTAATTAGATAGTCGAATATTAAAATGCTTAATGAGGTCCAAATTGCTGCTTTTGTTGTAGCCATTCCTACTTCCTTGGCTCCGCCGCGAGTTAACAAACCGTGGGTGGAACATATTAATGTAATTAATATACCAAAGACTAAAGCTTTTATAAGGCTTACATAAATATCAAAAGGTTCTAAAAATAGCCATACTGAAGTTAAGTATCTCGCAGGATGTAAATCAATAGTGTTCTGTGCTACTACCATACCCCCAAGTATACCAAGCAATTCCGCCAGTACAGTGACAAAAGGTACCATTATAGCACCGGCTAATAAACGAGGTACAAGTAGATATGCAATAGGATCGACTTTTAGGGTATTCATTGCGTCAATCTGTTCAGTAACCCTCATATTTGCTATTTCAGCAGCTATACCAGTACCTGCGCGAGCTCCAATAGATAATGCTGCAAATATAGGGGCCATCTCTCTAACCAAAGCAAGAGAGAGTAAACCTCCAACATATCTTTCTGCACCGGAAAGGGCAAACTGTTTGGATACCTGCAATGCTAATATGCTACCACTTACAGTTGCTATTACCAGCGCTATACCCAGAGAGTCAAAGCCTATAACTGATGACTGGTTTAGCATATTTTTTATGTTAAACCAGCCTGAAAATATATATTTTAGTGCTTTAAAAAAATTTATCGAGCACTCGCCAATAAACTTAATTATCATAAACAGGTACGCACCAGTTGTTGTACTTTTCTACATTACCTCTAACTATATCAAAGTATAAATCCTGGATTTTTTTAGTAATTGGACCTACTTCACCATTGCCAACAGACCTATGATCTATACTGGTAATTGGGCTTACCTGTGCACCTGTACCACAGAAGAAAGCTTCTTCTGCAATATATAGTTCAGTTCTGTCAACTTCTTTTTCTACCACTTCAATGCCAAATTCTTTTTCTGCTACTTCCTTAACTGTATTTCTTGTTACGCCTACCAGAATATTATCAGTTGTTGTTGGAGTAACTAGTTTGCCGTCTTCAACCAGATATAAATTCATTGCACTGCCTTCTGTTACTGTGCCTTCGTGAGAAAGTACAATAGCTTCGTCAAAGCCGGCTTTTACCGCATCAGTGACAATTAGTGCTGTATTTGCGTAGCATCCGCCTATTTTAGCCCTTGGGGGGATTGCGTTGTCGTCTGACCTTCTCCAGCTGGATACACAAACAGATAAACCTTTTGTTATATCAACATATTGACCTAGCGGTACAGTGAATATCAATAAAGAATCGTCAGCGCCTATTAATTTAGGACCGATACACTCTGCGGATTTGTAGACTGTTGGTCTTATGTATGTGTCTGTTTTGGGGTTATTCTTTTTTAGGAGGTTGACAGTTATATCACACATTTCTTCTGCGGTGTAATCTACGCTCATGTGCATTATTTTAGCACTTCTTAGGATTCTTTCGTAGTGTTCTTTCATTCTGAAGATAAACATTTGCTGTTTTTCTTCATTCCAGTATCCTCTTATCCCTTCAAATACAGATGTGCCGTATAAAAAGGCGTGAGTCCTTACGCTTAGTTTTGCATTTTCATATGGTATATATTCTCCGTCCATAAAAACATAGCTGGCTTGAGTGTTTAGCTCTGCTTCGGATTTTTTTGCGTTTTGATTACATTCTGTCATTTATTATCCCTCCCAATTAATCTTAATCATTAATATACATTAAAAACGCTATTTTATAAAGAGCAGCCAAAATCTTTCAAAAAAATTATATTTTTTACTTGACGAATAAATTCTTTGTTAGTATTATTAATCCTGTCGGAAGACAAATAACAAAAGAAAAATTTATATATAATATGCCGAGATAGCTCAGTTGGTAGAGCAAGGGACTGAAAATCCCTGTGTCCACAGTTCGATTCTGTGTCTCGGCATTTTTTTATTGTTGGGTTTCAGCGATTTGGATATTTTTCAGTTTTAAATTTGTGCCCAAGTTGTGCCCAAACTGAAATTAGATTGAGTGAAGTTTAGTGAGCTTTAGTGAAGTCTTGTTTTCACTGTTTAAATTTTCATAAATATTATCAAGAACTTGAACAGCTTTTTCATGAACATCCGGCAATAAATGTCCATATGTATTCATGGTTGTATTTATAGAACTGTGCCCAACTTGATTCTGTATGTACTTCATAGGTACGTTTTGGGAGATTAACAAGCTTACGTAAGTGTGCCTTAAATCGTGAAACCTTATTTCTTTACCTATTCCCGACTTTTTAACACACGGGGTAAACCGTCGCCTTAGCATGTTTTGAGCTAGAAAAGGCTTTCCAACTTTATTCGGAAATACTAATTCACTAAATTTTGTATTGCTTCTTTTTTGCATTTCCAAGATTTCAGTTAATTTATTAGTCATATCAACAGTACGATTGGAACTTGTAGTTTTAGTACTTGTAAGCTTACCATCGTAAACGCTTTTATTTACTCTGATTTTTTTATTTCTAAAATCAACATTATCCCAAGTCAAAGCCAATATTTCACCTTCACGCATTCCAGTAAAAATTGCAACGTATAAAATCGGATAAAAGTCAGGATAATGTTCTTGTGCGGTATTTAAAAGCTGGAAGCACTCATCCTGAGATAAAATGTACATTTCTTTTTTTTCTGTCTTTAATTTTTGAATATTTTCAGCAGGGTTTTTGCTTATTTGCTCATTTTCTACTGCTTTACTAAATATAGCTTTTAGAATAACTAAGCAGTGATTGATAGTTTTATTATTAAGATTTTTTTTTGTCTCCTTCTTATCCTTGACTACAATTATTTCTTCCTCTTTTTTATCCGCCAAAAATTTATTAATTATTGCAGCATTAATATTAACAACTCTCATACTTCCAAAATAAGGTATTAAATGCTTGTTTATATATCGCTTATACCAGTCATAAGTCGACTCTTTGCATCTGATACCAATTAGCAGTCTATAAAGTATTAACTATCCAGTTAGAGCCAACTATTGACTTGATAGTTTCAGAATTGCTTTCGTAGAATAAAGAAGCTTCT
>JANQLL010000089.1 GCA_028280605.1 Candidatus Gastranaerophilales bacterium | reverse complement strand
ATAGCTTTAAAAATATTACTATGGCTATATTTTCTAACTCCCTTAATTTCAATAAACTCTTGGGGTTAAAGGGTATTACTTAATTTTCCTTAACCCTGGGGATATAAAAACATCTTGCTCCTTTTTTTTAACTTCTTATACTGACATCATAGCTCTTTCTGCAAAAATTACAAGCTTTTTATTCTATAAAGTTTATATTATGACACATTTTTAGCCATATGATGATTTCTGAGGACAAGGGTTGAAAAACAAAACACATGTGTTATTATATGGTTATAACATCGTAAAATAAATTGAGGTACTTTTATGATTTCAAGATCTATAAAAAAATTCGGAAACAGTAGGTGTTTACCTCTTGATAAAACCCTGCTTGAACTTATTGGCATTGATATTAATTATGAAAATGCCAAGGTTAATATAATGATTGAAAATAATAAATTAATAATAGAGAAATCTTCCGATGTTGAAGATCAAACCCAATTTTTACTTAATGAAGAAGAATGGAATTTATTTAATAAAGCTCTTGAGTCAAAACCTAAAAAGTTAAATAATTTGAATAAGCTTTTAACAGAACCTGGAGTATTTGATGACTAAATATTCTGCCCCTGAAAAATTAAGCAAAAATCATAAAATAAAATCATTTAACTGCGGCAGTGAACAGTTAAATGAATATTTGAAAAAATATGCTTTTCAGAATCAAAAGAAAAATATTTCTAATACATTCGTTACGGAAAACAATGGAATAGTCACTGGGTATTACACCTTAACATTTGGCTCTGTTTCAAAATTGGATTTGCCTATTCAAAAACAAAAACGCCTTCCGAATTATCCTATTCCTGTAATGATAATTGGCAGACTGGCTGTAGATCAAAAAGAACAAGGCAATGGACTCGGTAAAAGTTTATTAAAAGATGCTATTTTAAGAACTATTCAAGCTTCAGAAATTGCAGGAATTAAAGCAATTATGGTTCACGCAAAAAATGAAGACGCAAAGTCTTTTTATCTTAAATATGATTTTATTAAATCTCCAATAGATGATTTATTATTATTTCTACCTATAGATTTTATTAAGTAAATACTCGGCATTTAATAGATTCTGAAACTGTGTGCTAATTGATATCGAGTCTCATATGAAAGCAAACAAAAAGTATATATATAGAAAAAAGGGATTCAAATCTTAGAACTGGCTGAAAACGTTTATTTACAATACTTACAGCAACCGGACGAAGAAAAAGCAAAATTAATCAAAATTGTATCTTCGAACTTTTTGCTCGATGGTCGAAACATAAGCTATAACTACAAGAAACCCTTCGACATATTAGCCGAAGGACTGTCTTGTACAATAACCCTGGGGTAGAAGGATTCGAACCTCCGAGTGGCTGGACCAAAACCAGCTGCCTTACCGCTTGGCGATACCCCATTGATATCAATCATTGAGAAATATTATTTTAAAAGGTTTAGCTCTTTACTCTTAAATGATCAGTGCGTAACCATTGCCTCAACGACTTTGTATTTATATTTTATTTAGATGGCTATTAAATGTCAAGCATTTTTTTATTAAATTCTAAAATTCCAGAGAAAATTTTGATGTTTTTAATAAAATTACTCGCTATTTTTCTTAGATTCGCAGTATAATTTTAATAGTCTGGTTAGCTTTAGAGTTTTGAGAAAATAAATCTATATAAATGAATATATCTACGATAAAACAATTTTATTCTGATTCGCTAAATGCGGTAATAGCACTTGATACGCATAATAATGTTGTTTTTCAAAACTATACGGCAAAAATCCTGTTCGGTGCAATCACTAATATAAAGGCGCTGGAGGTATGCTTTGACTTTGATATATGTATATTAAACGAAGAAGATATCCTCAAATACAATCCTATCACTGCGATTTTGACTGCAAAACAAAAACTGATCACAGAAACTCATTTTCAGATATCACA